>NZ_LBKA01000255.1:0-181343 GCF_028128955.1 Bradyrhizobium sp. CCBAU 11386 | reverse complement strand
GCGGCCGCGGATTTCGAACTCCATCTCGACCCGGCGGTCGTGAAATCGGACGATACGGCGCGGGTGCGCTCGCTGCTGGAAAGCGCGCTGGCCCCGCTGAAGCCGGCGCGAGGACGCGCGCAGACTTGCGTCGTTTCGATTGAGAGAGTGTGCCGTGTGGCACCGTAGGCCGTCTTGGCGAACTCGGGTTTGCACTCGGCGGGGTTGGTTTGGCAATCGTCCGTTGAAAAATGAATCGATCTGCGTAAGGTCACGTTCGGGATAGCGGGCCCTAATTTGGATGGTGGTCAATATTGACCAGCGGCAGCAGAGCTCACGGTTCCATCATGGTCCATCACCGCCCCCATCGGCATCCATCGGTGACTGAGAGTATCGCGCTCCCGCCGGATCCAGGCGAGCCTCATGACCATTCGGCGACCACCTTGTCCTGAATGCCAGACAACAACGATGCTGGCGCCCATCACGCCCGGCCCCGCCGGTTTTGACATGCGTACCTTCGAATGTCCCGCTTGCGATTTCGTCGACCAGATCGCGGTCGAGCTGGTCGACCCGATGAGATCGGCTAAAACCTTGGCTTGGTTTCAGAGCGAATTGCGGGCACCCACGTAGGAGCGCGCTACCCGGAACGATCGAGCGCCGAAAGCCTGGAGGTGGGCATTGGTCGAGAAGAACCGATTGCCGCGCTCGACTTGGCAACGGACGGTGACGTGCTCAGTATGGATCGGTGGTGACGTGCTCAGTATGGATCGGTGTGAGGCTTTGAATGTTCCGCTCAGCGGTATTTTTCAGCGAGCCTAGTGCTGCGCTTCGACAAACATGTCGAAGGATGGTTTCCGAAAGACGCACGACCAATTCTTTCAAGCCCTTATTCTCATTTTCGAGAGCGTGGAGGGCGCGCTTCATTCGCATCTCGTCTTCGAGACTCTGGGGCCAAAGGGTTGGCTGCCTTCGCTCCGTGGTCATTCCTCCCTCCCAACAGCGCTACCTGCCTTGTCGCGCTCTTTGGCATGACGTCCCCCAAGACTACATGCTCTCAAAGACGCTGATTCGCAGGTCAATATTGCTCAGTTTCGACGGCTACCGCATTGGGTGTCAGATGTCCGGATTTGCCGGGGCGCTCTCAGTCGCCGCACTCGGACACGATGCTCCTTGCCGCGAATCTCCTCGCTGCGAGGAAATGAGGCCTTCTAGGACAGCCATGTTTGCTGCCCCCGACGGGTTGCGAAACCTTGGACCAACAACGTCGCGTGACCTCTAACGCCTTGCGTCGTCATGGCGAAAAGCGGACATCGCGCACAATATCGAGGTCGGTTAACTACGCCATCAGCAGACGTAGTCACCCGAAAATCCGCATCATCAATGCTTTGCCGACAGGGGCGGCGCGGATGCCGGTGAATGCACTGACGTAATCACCGGAATAGAAAGCGCGAATGAGATCGAGGCGCGTGTTGAGGGTTTCATCAAACCGGATTGCAAATCCATCCCCCGTGCGTCGCACGACCAGGGCCGCGACGTTTCTCTCCTGGAGGGTGCAGTGAACCGCGGTCCCGACAGGTGGTGGCTTGTCGCTCACGAAGCGGGCGCCCGTGATTGACATGTCTGCCAAACGGTAGATGCACTGCCGGCCACCGATAGTGAAAAGGATCGGCTCATCTCGCTCGAACCGCTCGGCCTTCCGTCGCCGCGGCTGCTCGATGGCCACCAAGCAGACGATCATCAGAATGATCGCGTTGTATAAACTCCAGGCGAGCGCCAGGCCGCCATAGGCGATCATGTCGCCTTGCACATGAAGCACGAAGGCATAGACGATACCCGCGAGCGTAATCGCCAGTGCGGTGCCGTACACCCCGAGCAGTGGCCACTCGATGAAGCGTTGATCGCGATCCCCGCCCTTTGAGGTGACCTTGAATTTGTGCCCCTGCGTCTTTAGCAGCCCCGCCGCCACGGCTTTGAGAACCGCCGGCAGTGCAATGTATTGAGCGACATCCGACATCACCGCCATGGAGCGTCCGCGGGAAATCCAGGTCATGGTGAGCGAATACCAGACATAAAAAGGCAGGAAATATCCGAGGAGTTCGAAAAGATCCGCCTGGACGGCTTTGATGCCGAAGAGAAGATAAAGGCTCGGAACGACGAGACCGAATACCTTGACGACATAGGTCGAGGTCCAACTCATGAATGCTTCGATGAGAGACAGCCTGTCGATAACATCCAGCTGCGATCTTCGGGAAAAGGGGCCACTGCGCCCCCGAAAGATCTGCATGAAGCCAAGACACCATCGGTTGCGCTGAGTGATGTACTCCTTGAGTCCCTCCGGGGCCAGCCCCAAGGTCAGACGTTCGTTCAGGTACACCGTGCGCGCGCCAATCTCCTTCAGCCGCAGCGTCAGCAAGTAATCTTCCGTCACGGAATCGGTCGGAAAGCCGCCGATCTTCACGAGGGATGAGAATCTGATGACCGACGACGTGCCGCAACAAAAAGCCACGCCCCAGGCGTCCTTCGACGGCATCAGAATATCGAAGAAGAAGCGCTGCTCGTCCGGCCAGACCTTGGTCGCAGCCAGGTTGGTTTGGATCGGATCCGCATTGATGAAATGCTGAGGCGTCTGTACCAGGCCTACGCCCTGATCGCGGAACAGGCACATCGCGCGGGTGAGAAATTCGGGCATGGGAACGAAATCGGCATCGAGAACCGAAATGAACTCAGGGGGATCGGCGAGCTCTGCCACATGCCGCAGGGCGTGATTGATGTTGCCGGCCTTGGCGTCCTTGTTGTCCGGGCGCGCCAGATAACGGCAGCCGAGCTGGCCGGCAAGCTTTTCGAGCCAGTCACGCCGCCCGTCGTCCAGAACCCAGACACGGTAGTTGGGATAACTCATTCCCGTGGCGCCGATGATTGTGCGCTCCAGGATCGACGTTTCCTCGTTGTAGGTGCAAATGAATACGTCGATCAGCGGAGCTTGCCGTCCGGCAAGCCACCGCCTGTTGGCTTCGACTTGCGGCGTTCGATCGATCGTGCGGCTGAGAAATACCAGCGAGAGTGCACCCGCCGCAAGCGATGCAGCCTCGGCGATGAGGAACAGAGATCCCACGGCGAAATCGGCGGTCCAGCCGACGGGCGGGACCGTGGCCGTAATGCGCCATCCAAAATAACGGACCATGAGCAGCAATACGATTGAAATCATCAGCGAACGCGCCGTGGAGTTCTCGTGCCGGAGCCAGGGAAGGACGGCAACGCAGAACCCGAGCGCAATAAGGCCCGGTGTCAGCGCCGGGATCATGGCTTTCTCGCAGGGGCTGCCGAGAAGATGACGCGTCCGGTTCGCCCGACCGGACAATCGTTGGAGCCATCGTTGAGGTCGGGGACCGAAATCGTCGCACGATACGGTTCCTTGCTCAGCGCATCGGGATTAATGGCGAGGTTCGCTGCGGCCCCTGCGGAGCCGGTGAGATTGACGACGGTGCCAGCCAATTCGGGCTCGCCGGCGCTCGGCCGGAAATGTGCGAGAGATCCCAGCTGCAGCCCGTTATACACGCTCTCAGTGACGTTCGCCGTCACCACGGCGCCGGAACAATCGAGTAGACGAATGAGCGGTTGTCCGGCCCGGACGTCCTCTCCAGGCGCCGTCATGACCTCCCATATTCGGCCGGCGATGGGGAACTTGATGTCCGCCTCGAAGCGGCTGATGTAACGAGATCGCTCTGATTCAATCTCGCCGATGAGCCACGAGATTTGCGCATCAGCGTGCGCTACGTCCGCGGTGAGCCCTTCAGCCCGCTGCCGCATTTCCTCCTCACGCTGCACCGAGCTCGGACGATCGTTGTAGCTGTCGCCGAGGAAAGTGCCCTCGCGCGCGGCGGTGAGCTCAACCTGGGTTGCATCCAGGCGGCGTCGCGCGCCGATTTCGGTCTGCCGAGCAATGGTTTGATCTCGCGTCAAGCGCCCAAGCTCGACAGACGAAACGCTGCCCGATTTGATAAGCGATGAAGCTCTTTCCACCGCGGCCGCCGCCTCTTCGCGACGCGCTGCGGCCGCTTCGATTGATGTTTGGATTTCTGCGATGCGCGCCTCGAGCTGACGGATGCGCCCCGCTGTGAACAGGGCCGCCTGACGCGCCAGATCCTTCTGCGCCGCCTGGGCTGAAGCTATCTTCGAAAGGAGGCTCGGCCTTTCGTTTTCGAGGCGAGACATCTGACTGCGTAGATCATCAAGCCGCACGCGGTCGCCGCGCGGATTGACGACACGAAGGATGAAAGTGCCCTCGCCGACGATGCCTAGATCGCCTGCAAGACTGGCCCCGGCTGAAATCTTCCCGTCGATCGGCGACCTCAACGTCACGAGCCTCGAATTGACGACGGCTTCGACGCTTGACGTCTGGAAAAGCGCTCTGAGCGGCAGCCAGCCGAATACTGCGACGATGGCGATGCCCGCTGCGGCCTTCACAAATCGGAGAAGCATTCGGCTCGGCTTGGATTGCGCCACATCCGCGGCCGCATCGCCGCCAGTTGCGGTGGCATCGGTATTGCCGGGACTGAGACGCGCATCCAACGCGCGTTGCAAACCGTGCGCGTCATGGTTTTCGTCCATCGCGAGAGGCTTGGCGGATTCTGGATCGCCGCTTTCGGGCGTCGAATTGAAACGCGTTTGATTCTGCATGATGGACCTAACGATCAATGCGCAACCTCGGCGCGAGATGCGGTCCTACCTGAGCCAAATGCGATGTTGGTGTTGAAACAGTTAGTTGAAACACGCGAATTGTCTGCAATAGAGATCTGCCAAGAGCCGCGTTGGCCGATACAGGCAAAGGGTCCGTGCTACCGTTCAGCCGATAAGTTGACGAGGCGCAGCTTGGCCGCTTGTGCAGTCGCGGACGAAGGTGTCTGCGTTGTCTTCTCAAAGTCCGCGAGAATGCTGGCGCTGAGCTCCGAGGCGGGGACCGGCCGGCCGAAGAAGAACCCCTGGGCCTGATCACCGTCGGCCGATTCGAGAAAAGCCGCCTGGTTGGCGGTTTCGACGCCTTCGACCGTCACTCGCATGTGCAACTCGCGTCCGAGCGCGATGATCGCTTTCACCACCGTCCCGACCTGACAATGGGAGCCGTCGAGGCCCTGTATGAAGCTTCGATCGATCTTGATTTTGTCGAACGGAAAGCGCCACAGATAGCTGAAGCTCGAATAGCCGGCCCCGAAATCGTCCATCACGATGGCTACGCCCATCGCCTTGAGCGTCAGGAGCTGCGCCATGATCGTTTCGGTGTTGCCGAGCAGCAGGCTTTCGGTGATCTCCAATTCGAGCCGGTGCGCCACGAGGCCCGCCTCTTTCAGTGCGGCGGCGACGATGCCGCTGATGCTGCCCGCCACGAACTGCGCGGGCGACAGGTTCACTGCAACGGTCAGGTGCTCCGGCCAGGTCGCGGCGGTGCGGCATGCCTCCCGCAATACCCACGCCCCGATCTGGTCGATAAGCCGCAACTCCTCGGCGACGGGAATGAAGGTCAATGGCGGTATGAGCGTTCCGTCCGCCGCGGGCATACGGATCAGCGCTTCGAAGCCGACAAGGCGGCGCTGAGACATTTCGAAGAGCGGCTGGTAATGCAGTTCGAAGCGATCATTTAGCACCGCCTCGCGGATTGTCCTCTCGAGCTCGATCCGCGCTTGCAACGCAGTATCCATCTCGGGCAGGAAAAACCGGATGCAATTGCGTCCGGCTGCCTTGGCCGCGTACAGCGCCAGATCGGCGCTCTTGAGCAACTGCTCCGCGGTGGTGGCTTCCTCCGGCGCCAGGGCCACGCCGATGCTGGCGGTGGTGATGATCTCGTGCTGCTTGAACTTCACCGGAGCATTTACAGCGGTGGCGAGATGGCGCGCAAACGACTCGGCCTGCGTCCTGCCGGCGACGTCATGCTGCACGACGACGAACTCGTCCCCGCCGAGCCGGGCCACCACGTCGTCGATCCGGACCGTTGCGCGCAGACGCTCCGCGATGGACTTGAGCAGAAAATCGCCGCCGTCATGACCAAGCGTATCGTTGACCTCCTTGAAGCGGTCGACGTCGATGAAGTGCACGGCAAGGCTCCCGCCCCGCTTCGGCAAGTGAGCAAGAGTTCTCTCCAGTTTTTCGATCAGATGGGGACGATTTGTCAGTCCGGTCAACGCGTCATGGTGGGCGAGGAATCGGATGCGTCGGTCAGCCTGTTTCACCTTTGTTTCACGATACCACGCAATCGCGGGAATGGAGAAGGCGAGGCCCGACAGCAGGCAAAGGAATACGGCCGCGGTCAGGAACGTATTGTGGACATTCTTGCGTTGCTCGGTTTCATCCACGTAGGCCGCAACGACCGCGGTGAGGCGACCATCGGTCTGGACCGGGACATAGGCGCGGGCGAAGAATGCCGGTCGGTCGGGCGAATTTCCCTCCCTGACGTCGACGATCGGTTGACCGTCAACCACTGATCGCGCCGCATCGGGGCTGTATTCAGACAAGTCGACGAGCGCGATCTTTTCGCGGGTCGAAACGAGCTGGGAGTAGCCATTACGGTTGAATATTTCGTAGTGAAAGACCTCGCCGGAATTTCGCGCCGACAGGAAGAACCTTAGACTCGCGGCTGAAGGCTGCTCGCCGCCGGCGATCTGCTCAAGATCGGTGACGCTGGCCGCCAGGAACCTCGCCCAGCTGCGTGCGGTCGACATCGCATCTTGGCGGAGAAGGTGATCGGTCGTGATCTTCAGGGTCATCCCGGTACCCGTCAACAGAATGGCGAGCGCAGCGACGATGGTGACGATGTTTCGCTGAGGCCAGATGTTGGCGAGCGACGGCATCCGCGGCTACCGGGTCGATCGCATTTTCGTGAGCTCGGTCCGGACCGTTTTCAGCAGTTCGGCATTGTGCTCACTTTTTGAAGCCCAATCATTGGCAATGGCTGCGAACACGGCATTTGCCGCATCGAGGTCCGACGACGAGGGCATGATCACTTGGCGCTTCGGATCGGACTTCAGTTCCCGCATAATGCTGTTTTCCGCCGCTTCGTAGGTATCCATGAAGCGCGCGGCAGCCCACTCACCACTGTATTTGAGGATGATCGCTTGGGCCAATTTGGGCAGCCGATCGAACGTTTTTCGGTTCATCAAAACCATCAATGGCGCGCCGCTGATTCCAAGAAGGTAATGATAAGTTGCAACGCGTTTGATGCCATAGTCGACCAATGGAGACGGTGGCACGAGCGCGCCATCGATGCTGCCGTTGCCGATGGCTTCCGAGATCTTGGTGACCGCCAGAAACACGGGCTGCGCTCCGAGTTTTTCCAGCGCGGCGGCTTCGCCGGGATTGTTGACGCGAATTCTCTTGCCCTTCAAATCATTCAGCGACGTGATCGGGATCTTGCTGTGGATCGTCTCCGGTTCGGTGACGTAGGCGCCGATCACGGTGTAGTCATCGTATCCTTGCAAAGCGTTGGCGGCCACGAGCCGGGTGAACACAGCAACGGACTCCCGCATGCTCGTAAACAGACCGGGCATCTCGACGATTGCATTATCTGCGAACCGGTTGCGCGTCAGGCCTGTCACGACGTAGGCGATGTCGGCCGTACCATCGAGCACGAGCTGGGGCTGCTCAGCCGGATCCTTGCCGAGCACGCCGCTGAAATAGGTTTCGATTTCGATCAGGCCTCTTGCTTCGGCGTTGACCGCGTCGACAAATGGTCTGACCGCGGCGAGATAACTCGTCGAGCGGTCGGAGCTGGGGAAGGCCAATTTGAGCTTAACCGGCTCGGCGACCGACGCCGAAATCAACACAACAGAGATCACCGCGCATCGTGCCAGCAACTTGAGCATCGGTTTTCCGATCGTGGCGGCGGCGCGTCACACAGTTGTGCGAAACGCCGATTTCCTTGGTCTCTAAGCGACCCCCCATAGATAGAAATGCTCTAGATAACTCTCCTAGATAGCACGCGGCGCTCCGGGCGGCGACCAAATCACGAATCGTGGTTTGAGGCGTGCTAACGCGAGCGATACAATTGTCTGGGAGGCGCCAATGCGATTTGGCTTACTTCAGCGGCTCGTGCCCGTGCGGCAATGGCGCGAAATTCGAGGCTCGCCTTCTCAGAGGCTGACGGCGCGAGGCCATACTAAGGGCGAAACGCTATGGTGCAAGAGACCGATCAAATTTTCACAGACACCGGGCGGATCAGCTCGCGATGCTGCGTCAGATCATCACCGAGGGTCTAACATCTCACCGCGAAACAAGACCTCATCCTGAGGAGCCCGCCAAAAGCGGGCGTCTCGAAGGATGGGCCACAACGAAACCGCCGACCGAGTTCTTCTTCCTATGCAATTACCCTGCCCTTGCGGGAAGGCCGGGGAGGGAGCAGCCCAGCAAAAGGTGGACGCTATCGGCGCGCCGCCTGCAGCGTCCCGCTACGGCAGTCCCCGCGCCTCGAGCTGGTGCACCAGCAGCAGCGTCGGCTCGGCGAGGCTGTCGCCGGAGCCGTCGAGGCCGAACGCGGCGGCGATGCCGTCGCGGCTGCGCAGGATGGTGCCGCGCGGACAATGGCCGGCGCCGCAGAGCGTCTTCTTCAGGGTCTCGCCCTGTGCCACCAGCCCGGCGGAATCGTCCGCGGCCCAGGCCAGCACGATCGGCACGTCCACATTAAGGATGCCGGGGAAGACCGAGCGCTTGTCGTACTGGGTGGCGTCGCCGCCGAGATAGGCCTTCACACTGTCGCTGGCGTCCTTGCCCGCACGGTAGAGCCCGGACACCAGCACGACGCCCGCGACGTCGGCGCGGTCGGTCTGGAGCTCGGGATGGGCCAGCAGGGTGGCGACGTGAAAGGCACCGGCGCCATAGCCGACCGCGACGATCTCGCGGGCGTCGCCATTGAACAGGTCGATATTGCCGTGGACCCAGGACAGCGCCGCCGCCACGTCGGTCGCCCCGGCGGGCCAGGTCGCCGACGGCGCGAGACGATAGCTGACGCGCACCCCGATCATGTCGTTGCGCGCGGCAAAGCACATGGCCTGGTCCTGGATCTGGCGCGACAGCTCCGGCGCCGCATGGTCGCCGGTAAAGGTGTCGCCCGCCACGAACAGCAGCACCGGCCGCGGCGTATCCGCCTTGGTCGCGCTGGTGGCGACATCGAGCACATTGGCCTCGCTCTCGCCGTAGCGCAGGCCGCGCGCGAAGGTGACCTGCTCGCAGAGACGCGCGGTGCCGCCGGCGGTGGTGTCGTTGTCGGTGAGCCCGACGCGGACGAGCTCGGGCGGCGCAGTCAGCCGCGCCGGAACCGGACCATGTGCGGAGGCTGTCGAGACGGTCAGAACAAGCAAAAATGCGAGATAATTCTTCATGATGGTGCCGGGCCTTGCGCGCTCATATTGGCTCGCTGTCGGGGCCTGTCTTTTCAATTCGCCTCATTAGTTGGCTGGTCTTGAGGCGATTTGACGGCACCTTCGGCGCTCAATTCGCCGGCTCGAATGTGCAATCCGCGCCGCTGCCGTCCTTCCGCCTGATCGCGTTGGGGTCGATCGTGCAGCTCAGCTTGGCGAGGCTCTCGAAATTCGATCCCGCCGCGCCGTCGGGCGGAACGCCGGCGAGCGCTTCCGTGGCGAAGATCTCGTTGGCGGTGGAGCCGTTCACGGTCTTCACCTTCTTGCCGAAGGTCACCTCGCAATTGCGAATGGTGATGTCGACATTGCCGGTGCGGCAGACGATCCGGTCGGCCGTCACGACGATGGCCTTCTTGTAGGGAATGTCGGCATTGGCGGCGAACAGCATCGCCACCGCCTTCTTCTCGGCGCCGGTGAGAATCGGCGACAGCGGCGCGATCACGCCCGCGAGCGCCAGCGCCGTCGCGCCCGAGACCTTTGCGGGCGTGGCCGCGGAGGCGCCGGCGAGGTGGGACATGGCAGCAAGAACAAGGGCGCAGGATAGGATCGATCGGCCGGATTTCATCCCTGCCTCCAAGAGTCCGAAAATGGGTCCGAAAATGGGCCCGAAATCTCAGGCGGTCTTCTTCCGTTTGACCGTTTTCTTCGCCTTCTTGGTCTTTTTCGCCGCCTTCTGGGCCGCGAGATACGCTTCCACCTTCTTGGAAGAATGGCCGGCTGCGGCCACGGCGGCCTTCAGCCTGGCGGGGGTGATCTTGAATTTCTTCGACCAGTAGCGGACCTCATAGGCCTCGCCGAGCGCGATCCGGCTCTTGTCGGAGGCGCGGTGCTTCTGGAGCTTGATGTAGGCTTCGACCTTCTTGGCGGAGTGGCCGACCTTCTTGACGGCGTATTTCAGCTTGGCCGGCGTCACCTTGAACTTCTTCGACCAATAGGCGACTTCGTATTTCTCGGTGAGCGCAATCAGGGCGCGATCGGCTCCGCCCCGCTTTGCCTTGTTGTCGGCCATGCTTCCCTCCTGCCGTGGACGGCGTCCAGTCTAGCATGCAACCGGATTTGGAAGGCAAGGCGCGGTGCGCGCGGGAATTGCGCGGCGGGGTGGTTTTGCACCGGTGTGTCAGAAGGTTGTGCGGCGTGGCCCCGCCTCGCGCCGGAGCAGGGTTTCTACTGTGCATGGGGTTGTTTCGCGTTTTTTTATTCCTCGCATGTCCGTGATGGAACCTTATGGCGGCTGGTGCGACTTAATCCATAGACACGGGGAGAAACGTGCGAGGCTGTCATGGCAGAGAAGCATACCGCCGATCCGGCAGAGATCATGCGGGCGACCGGTCACCCTGAACTGGAATATGCCGCCGGCTGGACCATCGCCGGTCTCGTCACCATCGGCACCATCGTCGCCGCCTGGGTGTTCGCGATCTAGGCGACCGGAAACTGCAGCTCGAAGGCGGCGCCTTCATCGGTCGGCTTCAGCCTGATCGAGCCGCCATGGCTCGCCATCACCGCGCGCGCGATTGCCAGCCCCATCCCGGTGCCGCCTTGGTCGCGGCGGGTAGTGAAAAACGCGTCAAAGATCCTGTCGCGGTTCGGCGCCGAGATCGGCTCGCCGTCATTACTCACCGTCAGAAGCAGGGTCGTCCGCTCGTCCACCGCCTCAAGCCTGATTGACCTCGCCTTGTGCCGCATCGCGTTGTCGGCGAGATGCGACAGCACGATCAATGCCTTCTCGCCGGACATGCCGATCGCCCGGTCGAGGCTGCCGCTGGCCGAGATTGCGCTTGCCGGAAACCTGTTCCTGAGGTCGGCGATGACGGGCGCAAGCTCGGTGCGCTCGTTCTGCGGCAGGCTCTCGGCGCGGGCGAGCTCGCGCAGCCGCTGCGCCATCGCCTCCAGCCGCTGCGTGTCGGACAGGATGTTGGCGATGAACGTCGTCTGCTCGGCCGGCGTCAGGCTGCCCGACTTGCCTTGAACGGAATCCTGCAACAGCTCGGCTGCGCCCTTGATCGAGGTCAGCGGCGATTTCAGCTCGTGGGTGAGGTGGGCCGAGAAGGTCGCGATATAGTCGGAGCGGCGCGCCAGCTGCTCGGCCATGCCGAGGAAGCTGTGCGAGAGCTGGGCGAACTCGCGCGTGCCGTAGTGCCGCAGCGGCCTGAACGCCTCGCGGTCGCCGCGGCCGATCCGTGCGGCGCGGTCGATCAATTCGCGCATCGGCAGCGTGATGGTGCGCGAGAATACCAGCCCGATCGCGATCGTGCCGAGGATCACGGCGAGCCCGGCCAGCACGAACTTAGCCCGCTCCTGGTAGAGATGGTCGAAGATGTTGCTCGGCGTCCGCGTGGTGTAGATCACCCCCGCAACGCGGTTGTTGACGATGACCGGCATCGCCGAGAACACGTGAACGCCGAGGCCGCGGCTGAAGGAATAGATCGGCGGCGGCGGCTTGTCCGGCACGCGGTTGCGCAAGGTGGCGCGGTACTGCCCGTGCAGCGCGTCCGCGACCTCCTCGATATGGGCGAGCGACTGGCCGACCTCCTGGCGCCCGGCGATCATCACCCCCTGCGGATCGAGGATGCGAAAGCCCGCCAGCGTCACCTTCTGGGTCTCGCGGATGATCGGCGTCAGCCTTGCGCCGATCTCGACATAGGCCGGCTGTGCCGGCCGGATTGCTGCTTGCGCATCGGGCCGCCGCCGCAACAAATCGTTGGTGGTCAGGTCAAGCGCGGGACGGATCGGCGTGACCTGGTCGCCGGGGTCGGGCAGCACGCCCGGAGGCACCTCGGCGCCGAGCGTGAGGCCGCTATCGAGCCGCGCGGTGACCTCCTGCGCATAGATCGTCGCCAGCACGCGGCTTTGCGCGATCAGCTCGGCCTGGGTCTGGCGGATGAGCTGGTTGTCGTAGAGGCGGAAGAAGAACAGGCCGACCAGCGGCAGCACCGCGACGGTCGCCAGCACCGCGAAGATGACGAGCCCGAGCGACGGCCGCCATTTATCGGGCGCCGCGCTCATGCCTCTTTCTCGCAGCGGCCGAGCTTGAAGCCGACGCCGTGGATGGTCTCGATGACGTTGTCGCAGGCCACCGCCGCGAGCTTGGCGCGGATGTTGCGGATGTGGCTGTCAATGGTGCGGTCGGAGACCTGGATGTTGAGCTGATAGGCCGCGCGCATCAGCTGCTCGCGGTTGAACACCGAGGTCGGCCGGGTCAGGAACGCGCGCAAAATGCCGAACTCGATCGCGGTCAGCTTCAGCGGCGTGCCAGCGAAGGACGCGACATGCTGCTCGGGATCGATCAGCAAGCCGCCTTGCGCCAGCGCGCTCGGCCCGGCCTTGGCCTCGCCATTGCGGGGGCTGAGACGGCGCAGAATGACGTTGACCCGCGCCACCAGCTCGCGCGGGCTGAAGGGTTTTGTCACGTAGTCGTCGCCGCCGATCTCGAGACCCAGGATACGGTCGATCTCCTCGTCGCGCGCCGACAGGAACAGGATCGGCACGTCGGAGCTCTTGCGTATCTCGCGGCAGACGTCGAGGCCGTCGAACTCGGGCATGCCGATGTCGAGCACGATCAGGTCAGGCTTGTCGGCGGCAAAGCGGGCGAGCGCCTCCTTGCCGTCGCGCGCCTCGATCACGTCCATCCCGGCCTTCCTCAGCGCGACGCGAATGACCTCGCGGATATGGCCTTCGTCGTCGACGATGAGAATGCGATGCGCCAAGAAACTCTCCCTCGTCAGCCCGTCGGCTGATTCTTCACCTGCGCCTCCAGCCTGCGCTGGAGCCGCCAGTTTCGAAAGCCCCAGCTCCGCCAGGCCAGATCCTGACGCTGCTGTTCTACAAGGCGGTCGCGGCGCGACACAAGGCAGCTCTCGGGGCTGCCGGGCCGCAGCAAGATCGCCTTGTCTATGGCGGGCAGCGCCTGCGGCCCAAGCGTCAGGAGATAGTTGATGTCGATCTGCACGCCGTTGCCCGATGCTTCCCGGCTGTGGGCAACATTGTAGTCGGCAATGAACGCATCGAAGTTCACCATCGAGCAGCTATACAACACGATCGTTAACGCGATCAGATTGGCGCCGACGAGCCACCGGTTGGATTGGTCGAGCGCAATGCGGGCGACGATCAGGATCAGCCCGAGCGCCACCAGCCCCATCCAGATGAAGGCCGCGATGCGCCAGTAGGTCAGCATGTAGATGTCGACGTAGAGATCGAGGCGGAGGATGGAGGAGGCGACCAGCAGCACGTTCTGTCCCACCCAGAGATAGACCAGCGGGCGGATCACTTTCGATTTCTCCGCCGGCCCGCCCGGACGCATCGCCACCAGCACGAAGGCCGCGGCGAGCAGGGCGGTCGCGATCAGCGGATAGGCGCCGCGATGGGCATAGGCTGCGTAGGTCAGGTTGGCCGGCAGCGCCACATGGCCCCAGAGATAGATGCCGTCGAGGATCGACTGTGCCGCGAACAGCAGATTGAACAGGATCAGCGAGCGCAGAATCGCCGAGGGTCCCAGGAACTCGGCCGGGACCAGGGGCGGGAGCGGCGGCGGCACCGGGCCATCGTCGACCGTCGTGGTGATAACCTTCCTGCGCCGCCAGCGCACATGGATGAATGGCCAGACCAGCGCCAGCATCAAAGTCCAGAACAGCACGCGCCAGACGCTGACATATTCGAAGATGAGTTTTGGATTAAGGAGCGACACCCACTGCTCGATCACCGGATTGGCCGCGGCGAACAGCGCGACGAACACCGTGCCCAGCGCCGCCGGCAGCAGCCAAAGCGCAATGCCGCGGGTGAAGGCCGACATGTTGAAGATCTGGAGCGCCTCTGGGAAGAACCTGAAGGGACCGAGCAGGACAAAGTTTCGCAGCGCGCGAGCGCGGTCGGCAAGCCCCGTCGCCTCCGGGTTGGTCGCGAGCAGCAGCGCAATCGTCAGCGACGTGACCAGGATCAGGAACGACAGAGTGTTGAGCTCCTCGACGGCGGGCATGAGGCCGAGCACGAAGATCGTGCCGCCGATCGCCGCGCGCCGAAAATCCAGTACCGCATGGTTGAAGAGCACGGACACGCAAGCCATCGCGACGGCAAAGAGCGTGAGCGATAGTCCGATCCGCTCGCCATAGAACAGCCAGTCGGCGAGCGCGGCCAGCGCCAGCGCGAGGCCGACCTTGGCCGGAATCGAGGAATGCCTGATCGGCTGGATGTCCGCTGCGATCGTCGAAGCCAGGCTCGTCATGTCCGGAAGACCTCTCGTGATGGGTGACATCACGAAGTCTGAACGCTGCTTGTGCAGAAGGCGGGATCATCGTCTGCACGGTTTCAGGAGTCTTTTGCAGTTTTCGTGCAGGCGCGCTTTTGCCTCTCGCGCAGCGCAGATCGCTTTGTTAGGTGCGAAGCATTCATCACCTGTCGCATGTGGCGCATCATGCAATTCCTCCGTCGTATCGGTCTCATCCTGCTCTGGCTGGCCGCGCCTCTCGTCGCATTCGCGGCCGCGAACAAGAACGATCCTTATCTGGTCCCGCTGCGCGGCGCCGGAGACATCGTGCTTGTCGTTGCAAGCATCGCGATCGTCATTTTTCTGCTTCGCAGAGGGCGGTGGCGCACCATGGCCGGCAAGCTTCTCGTCACGCTCTGGTGCCTGCCGCCGCTGCTGATGTCGGCAGCGCATCTGAAGTTCGAATTGCGCAAGCACGATGTTCTGGGGGCGAGTGCCGCCGAGGCGCGTCAGCTCGGGCCTCACTTCATGGTCGGCTATTCCTCTTTTCCCGAGGTCGCGCGTCTTGCCGAGCAAGGCTTGATCGGTGGCGTCTACGTCACCCGGCACAACATCCGCGGCCGGACGGTCGAGACGCTGCGTGCCGAGATCGCGGCACTCCAGGACAAGCGGCGTGCAGCTAGCCTGCCGCCGCTGGTCGTCGCCGCCGACCAGGAAGGCGGCATCGTCGGACATCTCGCGCCGCCGCTGACAAAGGTGCCGGCGCTGGCGACGCTCAGCGGGCTCGCCCCCGACGAGCAACAGACCAAAGCCGAGGAGTTCGGCCGCATCCACGGGCGCGAGCTCGCCGGGCTTGGGGTCAACCTCAATCTCGCGCCGGTGCTCGACCTCAAGCCGCCGGTCCGCCGCAATCGTCTCGACTTCCACACGCTGATCGGCCAACGGGCGATTGCGACCGATCCCGTCGTGGTCAGCACGATCGCAAGCGCCTATGTGCGCGGGCTGGAAGAGTCCGGCGTCGGCGCCACGCTCAAGCATTTTCCCGGCATCGGGCGCGTGCGCACCGACACGCATCATTTCAGCGCCAATCTCGACACGCCGGTTAGGGAGCTGGAAGCAACCGACTGGCTCCCGTTCCGCGAGGTGCTGTCGCGTTCGCGCAGCGCGCTCATGGTCGGCCACGTCACGCTCACCGCCGTCGATCCCGATCGCGCCGCCTCGCACTCGAAGCGCGTCGTCCAAGGCATCATCCGCGACAAGTGGAATTACCAGGGCGTGGTGATGACCGACGACCTCGTGATGGGCGCGATCTACCAGCACGACGTCTGCAAGGCCGTGGTCGAGGCGATCAACGCCGGCGTCGATCTGCTGCTGGTCGCCTATGACGGCGCGCAGTTCTACCGGATCTTTACCTGCGCGCTGGACGGATCGCGGCAAGGCAAGCTCGATGCGGCGATGCTGCGTGCGAGCGAGGCGCGGCTGGAAAGGGGCTTTCCGACCGAGCAGGCGCGAGGCCCCTCAGGCCTCGTCCGCGTCGTCGATCGGCACTAGCCCTTCGCGAACTGACGGTAGTCCGGCTCGCGGTGAAACCAGAACTCGTAGCCGGTGACGCCTTTCTGCATGGCGACGTCGTGGATCGGCTGGTTGAGCGGGATGACGGGAACGTCACGCATGCAGAGCGCGATGAAATCCTTCACGGCCTTGTCGTATTCCGCCGCGTCCGTGGTGAAGCGCGCCTTGTCGATCAGCGCGTCCATCTCCTTGTTCTGGTAGGAGGAGATGTTGAAGATCGAGTTGTTGCCGTGGAAATTCCAGTAGAAGTAATATTCGGGATAATCGAGCCAGCCGCTGAAGCGGTTGAGCGCGAGCGGCAGCTCCTTCTTGTTCAGCGTCGTGCGCCAGTTCGCGCCGGGGATTTTTTCGATCGACGCCTTGATGCCGATCTTGGCGAGGCTCTCCTGGATCAGGATCGCGGTCGGCTCGCCGACGGTCGCCGTACCGGTGTCGAGCGACAGCGTCGTTTCCAGCCCGGACTCGAACCCGGCCTCTTTCATCAGGGCCTTGGCCTTGTCGAGATCGGTGACATAGGGAAACGGCTGCGGCCAGACCGGCTTTGAGACATCGGCCGCGCCGCCATACATGGGGACGGCGCGTCCGAAGAAGGCGCTGCTCTGGATCTGCTCGTAAGGCATCGCCCAGGCGATGGCCTGGCGCAGCCTGGCATTGTCGAACGGCGGCTTTGCCGTGTTCAGCGCGACGTACCAGAGCGCGTTCGGGATCGGCACGCCCGAGACCTTGACCTTGCCCTCCCTCATGATCTGCTCGAAATCGCGCGGCGCAAAGCCGCTGGAGATATCCGCATCGCCCCGCTCCAGCATCGCGCGCCGGGTGCCTGCGGAGGGGACGTCGCGTGCGATCACGCGCTTGACCTTCGGCAGCGGTCCGCTCTTCCAGTCGTCGAAGCGCGCCAGCACGGTCTCGCTGCCGGGCTTCCAGCTCTCGATCCTGTAGGCGCCGCCGCCGGCCTCGTTGCTCTTCAGCCAGGCCAGCGCCCAGGGGTCTTCCGGCGTTGCGTTCTTCTTCGCGAGCTCGGAGTTGATGATGAAGGGGACGACCACCGCGACGTTGAACAGCAGCATCTTGTCCTTGCGGACGTAGTCGATACGGAAGGTGTGGTCGTCGATCACGACGAACTGCTCGGGCTTTTCCAGCGATCCCGCCGACATCTGGAAGGTCGGAAAGCCGCCGACCTTCACCGCACGGTCGAACGACCATTTGACGTCCCTGGCCGTGACCGGCGTGCCGTCGTGGAATTTCGCGTCCTTCCGCAAGCGGAAGGTGCAGGACATGCCGTCGGCCGCGACCTCCCAGCTCTCGGCGAGCTCGGGCGCGAGCTTCTCGCGATCATAGGACACGGTCCCATCGGGCAGCGTCTTGGAGGCGTAGGTCAGCAGGCGATCGTAGCAATTCCAGGACAGGCCGTTCACGGTCTGGTTGGAGCCGACGCCCTGCATGTCCAGCGAGTTCGGCCCCAGCTCCTGCACTACCAGCAGCGTCTCGGCGCGCCCCTGCGCCCGGGCGAAGCGTGGCGCGATCGCCGTTATTCCGGCAATGCCGAGGCCACCGAGCACGACGCTGCGGCGGTTCATGTCGGAAGATGATGCGCTCATCGCTGCCTCCTTGAGAAAAAGTTGCGACATAAAGAGGCAAAGCGCGTGCCATCAACCGCGCTTCATGGCGTCGCATCCCGCGTGAATCGCGTTCTTACGGCGTCACCGCTCCGCGTGCGACCGCGCGCGGGGCGGTCAGCTCCTTCCAGGTCGAATTCGCCACATGTACCGGCGAGAAGGCGGGGCGTTCGACGTAGCGGCCATCGCCTGCCTCGGCGCGCAGATCGCCATCCTTCCAGACAATGCTGCCGCGCGAGAGCGTCGCCGCCGGTCCGCCGGTGCAGGCAAAGCCTTCGAACACATTGTAGTCGATCCGGCTCATCTGCCGCTTCGCGCTGATGCTCTTTGTCGCCTTGGGGTCCCACACAACGATATCGGCATCCGAGCCCACGGCGACCGCGCCCTTGCGCGGATAGATGTTGAGGATGCGGGCGATGTTTGCCGAGGTCACCGCGACGAACTCTTCCTTCGTCAGCCGCCCCGTGGCGACGCCCGCGGTCCACAACAGCGCGAGGCGGTCTTCGAGGCCGCCGGTGCCGTTCGGGATCTTTCTGAAATCGCCGAGCCCGAACCGCTTCTGCTCCGTGGTGAAGGCGCAATGGTCGGTCGCGACCACCTGGAGCGAGCCGGCTTGCAGGCCGGCCCAAAGACTATCCTGGTGCGACTTGTCGCGGAACGGCGGCGACATCACGCGCTGCGCGGAATGATCCCAGTCCTTGTTCAGGTACTCGCCGGCATCGAGCAGCAGATGCTGGATCAGCGGTTCGCCGTAGACGCGTTTTCCCGCCGCGCGTGCCCGCGCGATCGCCTCATGCGCCTCGCGGCAGCTCGTGTGCACGATATAGACCGGCGTGCCCGTCATGTCCGCGATCATGATGGCGCGGTTGGTGGCTTCGCCCTCGACTTCCGGCGGCCGCGAATAAGCGTGGCCCTCGGGGCCGGTGACGCCGCGCGCGATCAGCGCCTCCTGCATCAGGGCGACGACGTCGCCGTTCTCCGCATGGACAACGGGCATGGCGCCGAGATGGGCGCAGCGCGCGAACGAGTTGTAGAGCTCGTCGTCGTTCACCATCAGCGCGCCCTTGTAGGCCATGAAGTGCTTGAAGGTGTTGATGCCGTAGGTTTTGACCACGGTTTCCATCTCGTCATAGATCTGCTTCGACCACGACGTCACCGCCATGTGGAAGCCGTAGTCGGCCGCCGCCTTCTCGGATTTGTGCCGCCACTCCTGATAGGCAGCGAGCATCGACTGGCCGGGATCGGGCAGGCAGAAATCCACCACCATGGTGGTGCCACCGGTCAGTGCCGCTTTCGTTCCCGATTCGAAATCGTCGGCGGTGACGGTGCCCATGAACGGCATTTCGAGATGGGTGTGCGGATCGATCCCGCCCGGGATGATGTAGGCGCCGCCGGCGTCGATGATCTCGGCACCCGTCGGCGCGTCGAGCGATGTCCCGACCGCGACGATGGTCTCGCCGTCGATCAGCACGTCCGCGCGGCGCGAATGATCGTGATTGACGACGGTGCCGCCGCGGATGAGGAGGGGCATGAGAGACTCCGGACAGTGGTGAGGGGACGGGGTGCCGTGAAGGCTAAGCGCGCTGCCGACGATGCGACAGGCGAAATTTTAGTCAGACGCCGCCGACAATTTCGCTACGGTCCTTCGGGCTTTACGCCGCGTGCGCGACCAGCCCGTCCAGCATCGCGCGCACGAGGCCCGCGATCTCGTTCCGCAGCGCTGGCAGCGGAACGGCGACCAGCTTCTGCTCCAGCCCCAGCGCCACCATGCCATGCACCGCCGAGAACAGGCTGCGCGCGGTGATGCCGAGTTCCTCGAGGCTGCGCTTGGGAAGCAGCAGCGCCAGCGGATGATAGATGTGGCGGAACAGCCGCATCTGGTCGTTGATGGACCAGTCGGGGACGGCCTTGTCGGCCTCCATGCGGTGCTCGAACAGCGCGCGCCAGAGCTGGAGATTTTCGGCGGCGAAATCGCAATAGGCAATCGCAATGCGGACCAGCGTCTCCTGCGGCGAGGGCTCGCCCGCGCGTTCCGCTGCGCTGAGCGCCTCATCGAGGCGATGCAGCGTGCGCGAGCCGACCCGCAGGACGAGCTCGTCCACATCAGCGACGAGATTGTAGACCGCACCATTGGCGCAGCCGATCTCGCGGGCCAAATCGCGGGTTTTCAGACCCGCCAACCCCCGCTTAGCGATCATCCGCTCGGCCGCCTGGATCAGGTCGGTCCGAAGTTTCGCTCGACGTTCCAAGGCCTTAGTCATTTGGAGCCAAATTCTTGAGCGTCGCTCAAATATCTATTGAACGATGTTCAATATTCCTGCTACAAAGCATGTGTGAGCAACGCTCATAAACAGGGAGCTGCAGATGTTCAAGACCGTCGTGACACTTTTCCGCGGCAGCGTGGCCGCCGCGGGCGAGGAGCTGGAGGACCGGACGGCCCTTCTGATCCTCGATCAGCAGATGCGCGATGCGGCCGCCGCCGTCGAGCGCAGCAAGCGGACGCTGGCGCTGGCGATCGCACAGGACCAGCAGGAGGGCCGCAAGCTCGAGGCAACCGTCGCCCGCATCGCCGATCTCGAGACCCGCGCGGTTGCGGCGCTCGACGGCGGCCGCGAGGATCTCGCCAGGGACGCCGCCGAGGCCATCGCGGGGCTCGAAGCCGATCGCGACGCGGCGATGACGGCACGCGCCTTGTTCGCGACCGAGATCATCAGGCTGAGGCGCCACGTCGCGAGCGCGCAGGCCCGCATCACCGAGCTCGATCGCGGCCGCCGCCTCGCCCGTGCCTCGGAAGCGGTGCGCTCGCTTCGTCGCAGCGGCATCGAGGCCGCACGTCCCTACGAATCCACGCTGCCGGAGGCGGAGAGCACTTTGAGGCGCCTGCGCGAGCGGCAGATCGAGGCCCAGGCCGCCGACGATGCGCTGGTCGAGCTCGATGCGGCGAGCGGACCGCTCGCCACCGCCGAGAAACTCGCCGAGCAGGGCTTTGGCCCCCGGCTTAAGACGACCGCGGACGACGTGCTGGCGCGGTTGAAGTCCAAGCGCACGCCGACTGCCTGAACTCAGATCCCATCATCATTCGAACCAACAGGAGACGACCATGAACCAGAACGGCCAGCCCCACAGCAACGCCTGGGTGACCTTCACTTACGTGTCCTTCGCGGCCTCCGCGTTCCTCATCGCCGTCGGGATATTCTTCCTGCCGATCGACCTCTGGATGAAGGGCTATCTCACCATGGGCATCGTGATGCTGATCCAGACCTGCATCACGCTGACCAAGACGGTGCGCGACAATCACGAGAGCGGCCGGCTGATGAACCGCATCGAGGATGCCAAGGCCGAGCGCCTCCTGATGGAGGTGTCCAAGGCGGCTTGAGAGCGCGAAGCCAGGCACGATGCGGGGCGGCGGATGCTGGAGCATCTGCCGCTCCCTCGCATGTACGCGCATTTGCCGCTATGGCGGCCAAGACGCTGCCGGCCGATGAGCTGAGTTACGGCATCTTCTCCGGCGATCGCGAGCGTCTGTCTCGCGCCATCGTCACGCTGGTCTCCGAGGAGGACGGGGGCCGTCCGATCGCCTTCAACGCGCTGTCGGTGATGCCGGTCGAGCTCGACGGAGCGTCCGTCGACGTCACCCATCTCGGGCTTGAATTGGAGAAGGGCCCGTATGTTGCCGAAACGTTTCCGGTGCATGTCGAGGACAGCTATGTGATTGTCGAAGTCCGAAGTCATACGCCGTCGTTCCGGGGCATTTGCGCAGCGAATGAACCCGAAATCTCGAGATTCCGGGTCTGGTCCTGCGGACCATCCCGGAATGACATGTTGATAGAGCCGCGATCACCATCACGGATTGTGATTTCGACGCAGGTGCGATAAGCCTCGCCCGCATTCATGGCGGAGATGAGCTTTGTCCAAACAATCCCTGCGAGAGGAGGCCGAGCGCCTGATCCGCGAATCGATGGAAAAGAAGACCATCGTCGTCAAGCAGGGCGATACCCGGATCGAGGCGGTCTGCGGCAAGTGCGGCGCCCCGAACCGGGTGCAGGCGCCAAAGGGCCAGAGCCGCGTCAAGTTCGCCTGCAAGAATTGCGGGCACCAGCAGGAAACGCTGTAGGTCGCGGCGTCTAGTCGCCCTTCACGAACTTCGCGAACGCATCTGCGTAATCCGGGTGCCAGCGCGACAGCGGCGGGCGGTTCTCCACGATATCGCCGGCGGCCCAGAGCATGCGCTTTTCGTCGAGCGTGCGGGGCACGTCGTTGTCCGGGCACAGGATGTAGAAATCACCGGCCTCGAGCCGGGCAATCATGAAGTCGACGGTCTGCTCGGGCGTCCAGGCTCCCGCCGGCTTCTCGGTGCGGCCCTTGGCGGTGAGTCCCGTGAAGACGAAGCCCGGAATGAGCAGATGCGCCGTGATGTGGCAGTCTCTCGTGTTGCGCAGCTCATGCTGGAGCGCTTCCGTGAAAGCCTTCACGCCGGCCTTCGAAACATTGTAGGCGGGATCGCCGGGCGGCGTGGTGATGCCCTGCTTCGAGCCGGTGTTGATGATCAGGCCGGCCTTGCCGCGCGCGATCATGTTGGGCGCGAAGATGCGCGAGCCGTTGATGATGCCCCACATGTTGACGGCGATGATGCGCTGCCAGTTATCGGGCTCGCCAAACAGCGTGCTGCCGGGCTGGATGCCCGCATTGTTCATGAGGATGTCGGTCCCGCCGAAATGCGCGCCCACGGCGCGTTCCAGTTCCTTCACGCTCTCGGCGCGGCTGACATCGGCGACGAATGTCATCACATGTGTGGCGGCCGTGACGGATGACAGTTTTGTTGCGGCCTCGGCCAGTCGTGTCTGGTCGACGTCGGCGATGCACACCTTCATTCCCGCGCGTGCGAAGGCCATGGCGGCGGCGAGGCCGATGCCGGATGCGCCCCCGGTGATCACGGCGACATTGCCCTTGGCGATGACGGGATGCGACATGGCTCATTCTCCGGGAAGGGGCGTCAAGTTCGGTCGAGCTATAACATGGCGTTCGCGCGACCCTGCACAAGTCGGCATGGGAGGTCTTCGTTCCACGCCGCCTTTACGCCCTTCCGGCACCGCTGTATTCTCTCTGACCTAACGATCCCGCCCAGATCGAACCCAATCAATCACCTGACAGGGAGTGCAGCCATGGCTGTGTCGCAGGCTATTCCGATCACGCGCCACCCGTTCGCCAATGGGTCCTACAAGCAGATGCTGATCGACGGGAAGTGGGTCGATGCCGCCTCCGGCAAGCGCTTCGAGACCCGCAATCCCGCGACCGGTGAACTGCTCGCGACCGTCGCCGAGGGCGACAAGGAAGACATCGACCGTGCGGTCGCCGCCGCTCGCCGCGCCTTCGAAGGACCCTGGAGCAAGGTCAAGCCGTTCGAGCGCCAGAACCTGCTCCTGAAGCTTGCCGACCTCGTCGAGAAGAATTTCGACGAATTGTCGCAGCTCGACACGCTCGATATGGGCGCGCCACTCAGCCGCACTCGCGCCTATCGCCTGCGTGCCGTCGGCATGCTGCGCTATTACGCCGGCCAGACCACCGCGATCCATGGCGAGACCATCGAGAACTCGCTGCCGGGCGAAATCTTCTCCTACACGCTGAAGGAGCCGATCGGCGTCGTCGGCGCCATCGTCCCCTGGAACGGCCCGCTCACCGCGACGATCTGGAAGATCGGCCCCGCGATCGCGACCGGTTGCACCGTGGTGCTCAAGCCCGCCGAAGAGGCGCCACTGACCTCGCTGCGCATCGCGGAGCTTGCGATGGAGGCGGGCATTCCGCCCGGCGTCGTCAACGTCGTGCCCGGCTATGGCGAGACCGCGGGCGCTGCGCTCGCCTCGCACCACGACGTCGACAAGGTCGCCTTCACCGGCTCGCATGTCACAGGACAGTCGATCATCCGCGCCTCGGCCGGCAACCTCAAGCGCGTCTCGCTCGAGCTTGGCGGCAAGTCGCCGGACATCGTGTTCGCGGATGCCGATCTCGATGCCGCCGTGCCCGGCGCTGCGATGGCGGTGTTTGCCAACTCCGGCCAGATCTGCAGCGCCGGCACGCGCCTGTTCGTCGAGCAGTCGATCTACGAGGAGTTCGTCGGCCGCGTCGCCGAGTTCGGCAAGAAGCTGCAAGTCGGCAACGGCCTCGATCCCAATGTGCAGATCGGCCCGCTCGTCTCCGAGCAGCAGCTCGAGCGCGTCACCGGCTATCTCGACATCGGCCAGAAGGAAGGCGCGCGAGCGCTCGCCGGCGGCGGCCGCGTGACCGAAGGCGCACTGTCGAAGGGCTTCTTCGTCTCTCCAACCGTGTTCGCGGGCGTGCAGGATAATATGCGCATCGCGCAGGAGGAGATTTTTGGTCCCGTCATCTCCGCGATCGCGTTCAAGGACATGGACGAGCTGGTCAAGCGCGCCAACAACACCACGTTCGGCCTCGGTTCGGGCTTGTGGACGCGCGACGTCAGTAAGGCGCATGCCGTTGCGAAGAGCCTGCGCGCCGGCTCGGTGTGGGTGAACTGCTACCAGGCGATGGATCCGGCCGTGCCCTTCGGCGGCTACAAGATGAGCGGTTACGGCCGCGAGTCCGGCAAGCAGCACGTGGAGGAGTATCTCAACGTGAAGGCCGTGTGGATCAAGACGGCGTAGCGCGGTTCCGCGTTCACGCCGCCACTTCGCCTCTCCCCGCTTGCGGGGAGGGGCCGGAATGCGCGCGTAGCGCGGATTCCGGGTGAGGGGAGTCTCCGCGACTCCAGCTCTCACCGTGATTGCGGAGGCGGCCCTTCACCCCGACCCTCTCCCCGTAAGAACGGCGAGAGGGAGAAGAGGCACCCTCTTTTCACGGCGTCGCTTCCCCTTATATGATCATCATCCTTCCATAGCCACTTTGGGGCCCACATGAAATTTCCGGCGTTGTTCAAACCGTTGCAGGTCGGTCCGTACAAGCTGGCGCATCGCGTCGCGATGGCGCCGCTGACGCGCATGCGCGCCGAGCGCGACAGCTTTTCGCCGCGACCGCTCAATGCCGAATATTACGGCCAGCGCGCGACACCGGGCGGCCTGATCATCGCCGAAGCCTCGCCGGTGCTCTCGCACGGCCGCGGCAACCCGGCAACGCCCGGCATCTATTCGGACGCGCAGATCGCCGGCTGGCGCAAGGTGGTCGATGCCGTGCATGCCAAGGGCGGCATCATCTTCCTCCAGCTCTGGCATGTCGGCCGCGTCTCGCATTCCTCCTTCCACGGTGGCGCGCTGCCGGTTTCGGCCTCGGCAATTGCGATCAAGGCCGAGGGCATGAAGGCGATGACGGCCGACGGCAAGATCGCCGACTACGAGACGCCCCGCGCGCTGGAGACGGACGAGGTCAAGGGCATCGTCGAGGCCTTCCGGCAGGGCGCGAAGAACGCGCTCGCCGCCGGGTTCGACGGCGTCGAGATCCACGGCGCCAACGGGTATCTGCTCGAGCAGTTCCTGCAATCGCGCAGCAACCAGCGCACCGATCAATATGGCGGATCGATCGAGAACCGCGCGCGGCTTCTGCTCGAAGTCACGCAGGCCGCGATCGACGTCTGGGGGGCAAACCGCGTCGCCGTGCGGCTGTCGCCGCACGGCATCGCCAACGATTCCGGCGAGCCCGATCCGATGCCGCTCTACACCCATGTCGTGAAGGCGTTCGACAAGCTCGGTCTCGCCTATCTGCATTTCATCGAGCCGCGCTCCAGTGGCGCCGGCCGTGCCGACGTCCACTGGGAGAACGTGCCCTCGGCGATGGTGCTGTTCCGCCCGCTCTACAGCGGCGTGCTGATGACGGCCGGCGGCTTTACCGGCGAGACCGCGAATGCGGCAATCGCCGACGGCCATGCCGACATCATCGCCTTCGGCCGCATCTTCATCTCCAACCCCGATCTGCCGCGGCGCCTTCGGCACGATTATCCGATCACCCCCTACAATCGCGCCACGTTCTACGGCGGCGAGGAGAAGGGGTATACGGACTATCCGGCGTATGACGAGCTGACGCCGGCGTAGGCGTTCTCATCCGTCATTCCGGGGCGCGACGAAGTCGCGAGCCCGGAATCCATCGGGCCGCATACCTGGAGGTGGGATGGATTCCGGGCTCGATGCTTCGCATCGCCCCGGAATGACGAGCTTGATTTGTTGCGCGACCGTCAACACAATTTCCGTCATTGCGAGCGCAGCGAAGCAATCCAGAGTCTTCCCGTGGAGGCGGTCTGGATTGCTTCGCTACGTTCGCAATAACGACGGAGGGACCTACCATGGCCAAAGCCGCAGCCGCCGCAGGTATAGCCACCGGCCAATGCCTCTGCGGCAAGGTCACCTTCGAGATCGACGTTCCCGCGCGCTGGGCCTGGCACGATCATTCCGCCAGTAGCCGCCGCGCCCATGGCGCGGCTTACGCGACCTATGTCGGCAGCTGGAAGAAGCGCTTTCGCATCACCTCCGGCAAGACTGCGCTCACGCGCTACGAGGACAAGGCAACGAAGACTGCGCGCAGCTTCTGCTCGCATTGCGGCACGCCGATCGCCTACGAGCGCCCGCGGGGCCCGCACATGGTCAACATCCCGCGCGCCCTGTTCAAGGAGCGCACCGGCCGCCAGCCGCTCTATCACATCGCGATCGAGGAGCTCCAGGAATGGGCCTATACCGGCGAGCCGCTGGTGCCGCTGAAGGGCTTTCCCGGTGTGGTGTGGCAGCGCTCGAAAAAGAAGAAGCGCGCGAGCGGCGAGGACTTCTTCGAATTGGGACGGAACGAAATGTAACGCAAGTTGCTCACTCCGCTCGTGCCCCGGACGCAGCGCAGCACCCCTTCGGTGATGCGCTGCTGAACCGGGGCCCATCTGACAGCGGTGTCGGTGCGCGATGGGTCCCGGCTCTGCGTCGCAACGCTACGCGCTGCGTCGCGTCCGGGACACGAGAGTGATCGACGCGCGCCCACGCAACGCAGCCATGACCGCGCTTCCTTGCGCGGCTCCCGCGATTTCGGCCATCATGCCTCCGTCCTTGCGGCAACGCCCGCTTCTGGAGGAAACATGAAGAACAAGATCACCGGCCGTTCCGCCTTTCTCGCGCTGCTCAAGGACGAGGGCATCACGCATCTGTTCGGCAACCCCGGGACCACCGAGCTGCCGATCATGCATGCGCTGAAGGATCATCCCGATCTCACCTATGTGATGGCGATGCAGGAGAGCCTGGTGGTGGCGATCGCCGATGGCTACAGCCGCGCCTCCGGCAAGCTCGTCGCCTGCAACGTCCATGTCGCGCCCGGCCTCGGCAACGCCATGGGCTCGCTCTACAACGCCCAGTTCACGGGCACGCCGATCATTTTGACCGCGGGCCAGCAGGAGCAGGGCCACGGCCTGATGGAGCCGGTGCTGTACGGTCCGCTGGTGCGCATGGCCGAGCCGCTGGTGAAATGGGCGGTCGAGGTGACGCGGCTGGAGGATCTGCCGCGCATCGTGCGCCGGGCCGCCAAGGTCGCGATGACGCCGCCGACCGGGCCGGTGTTCATCTCGCTGCCCGGAGACATCCTCAACAGCGAAGCCGGTATCGATCTTGGCCGCTCCACCCGCATCGACGCGCGCACCAGGCCGTCGGACGAAGCGCTGAAGGCCTTTGCCGCGCGGCTGCTCAAGGCCGAACGTCCTGTCATCGTCACCATGGACGAGGTGGTCAAGAGCGATGCGCTGAAGGAGGCGGCCGAGCTCGCCGAGCTACTCGGCGCTGCCGCCTATCAATCCTCGACCGCCTATGGCTCGCACTTCCTCTCGGAAAGCCCGAGCTTCGTCGGCACGCTGGCGCGCGTCCAGAAGGTCGCGCGCGATACGCTCGCGCCCTACGATCTCCTGGTCGCGCTCGGTGGCGATCCCGTGCGCATGTCGGTCTATAGCGAAGTCGACCCGCTGCCGGACGGATTGCCAATTCTGCAGGTCGGCCTCGTCGACTGGGAGATCGCCAAGAATTTTGGCGCGGAGATTGCGCTGAAGGCGGACGTCAAGGAAACGCTGCGCGCACTGATTCCGGTGCTGAGGGAGATCGGCGGCCCGGCACTGTCGCAACGCGCCAGCCAGCGTCTCGCCGAGCTCGCGCCGAAGAACTGGAGCGCGCGCCGCGCCGCTTTGGTCGAGCAGATCGGCAAGAGCGCGGGGCGCACGCCGATCGATCCCGACTATCTGGTGCTGCACATGGTGGAGGCCATGCCCGAGAACGCCATTCTCGTCGATGAAGGCCTCACCTCCAGCCGCCAGATCACGAACCTGCGTCCGCACCGCGATCGCTTCGACTATCACGGCCTTGCCTCGGGCGGCATCGGCTGGGGCCTGCCGGCATCGGTTGGCGTCAGCATCGCCAATCCGGACCGTCCCGTGGTGTGCTTCTCCGGCGACGGCAGCGCGATGTATTCGATCCAGTCGTTATGGACGGCGGCACATCACAAGCTGCCGCTCAACGTCGTCATCGCCAACAATGGCGGTTATCGCATCATCAAGCAGCGCCTGCTCGCCTTCCACGGCGACGACAATTATGTCGGCATGGATTTCGTCGACCCGCCGGTGGATTTCGCCGGTATCGCGAAGGCGCTGGGCTGCGAGGCGATCAAGATCAGTGACCCCCGCGAGCTGAAGGCGACGCTGTCGTCGGCGTTTGGCCGGCCCGGGACGAAGCTGATCGAGGTGATGGTGGATGGGAAGGTGTAGGGGGATGTCACCTGCGGCACTAGTGCTCGCCGCATCTCAGTCGTCATCACCCGCGAAGGCGGGTGATCCAGTATTCCAGAGGCGGCGGTGATGGAGTCGAGACGCCGCGGCGTACTGGATGCCCCGGTCAAGCCGGGGCATGACAGCGCATGTAGTGGCGCCTACCCCGTCTTCCCCACCCGATACCCTGCCGCCGGATGCGGCGCACTGAGCCGCGCGCGGCCATCGCCGAACAGCTTCTCCCGCAATGTGCCTTTTGTGTATTCCGGCTTGTACCGCCCGCGCCGCGTCAGCTCCGGCACCAGCATGTCGGCGATGTCCTCGAAATCGCCGGGCGAGATCGCGAAGGCGACGTTGAGGCCGTCGACGTCGGTCGCCTCGAACCATTGCTCGATCTTGTCCGCGACCATCTCGGGCGTACCGACCACGACGGGGCCGGCGCCGCCGATGCCGACATGCTCGATGACGTCGCGCACGGTCCAGACGCGGTCGGGGTCGGCGCGGGTGACGTTGTCCATGGCGCTGCGGCCGGCATCGTTCTGGACGTGGCGGACCTGCTGGTCGAGGTCGTAGCCGGAGAAGTCGACGCCGGTCCATCCCGACATCAGCGCCAGCGCGCCTTCAGGGCTGATGTGGCGGCGGTAGTCGGCGTATTTCTCCTTCGCCTCGGCTTCGGTCCGGCCGAGGACGATCGTCATCATCGAGAACATCAGGATCTCGGCCGGATTGCGGCCGAGCGCGGCGGCCTCTTGCCGGATCGCGGAGACGCGCGGTGCGATCACCTTGGCTGACGGCCCCGACATGAACACGCATTCGGCGTGACGCGCCGCGAACTGGCGGCCACGCGGCGAGGTGCCGGCCTGGTACAGCACGGGCGTGCGCTGCGGCGACGGTTCGCTGAGGTGAATGGTGTTGTTGATACGATAGTTCGCGCCCTCATGATTGACGCGATGAACCTTTGCGGGATCGGTAAAGATACCGCGCTTGCGATCGCGCAGCACGGCATCGTCCTCCCAGCTCCCTTCCCAGAGCTTGTAGACGACCTCCATATATTCGTCGGCGATGTCGTAGCGGTCGTCATGCCCGGTCTGCTTGTCCTTGCCGGCGCCGCGGGCGGCGCTGTCGAGATAGCCGGTGACGACGTTCCAGCCGATCCGCCCCTCGGTGAGATGGTCGAGCGTCGACATCCGCCGCGCGAAAGGGTAGGGCGGCTCGAAGGACAAATTGCTGGTGACGCCGAAACCGAGATTTTGCGTCACCGCCGCCATCGCCGAGAGCAGGAGCAGCGGCTCGTTCGACGGCGTCTGTGCTGCATTGCGCAAAGCTGCGTCAGGGCTGTTGCCATAGACGTCGTAGACGCCGAGCACGTCGGCCAGGAACAACCCGTCGAAGCGGCCGCGCTCTAGCGTCCTGGCAAGGTCGATCCAGTAGGGCAGGCGGTTATATTCGGCGGTGCGGTCGCGCGGATGGGTCCACAGGCCCGGCGACTGGTGTGCGACGCAATTCATCGCAAAGGCGTTGAGCCTGATCTGCTTGGCCATGATGGTCCCCCCGGCGCTCTGTACTGAGCGCTCTTCGAATGATAGACGTGCGCCACAACTTGGCGAAGTTCTTGCATATAACTGGGCCTTGGCAAGGCCAAAATCAGCGGCGCTGCTGCGCTTGGCAAGCCAATCTCAAGAGAGCAAGAACGAAATCCCAAGAGAACTACAAGAGAACTCGAAGAACTATCCAACTCCCCGCCACTTTCGAAGGGCTGCCTGTCTCGGGTAACGTCCTTCGTCGCAAAACCTCGAAAAACAAGTCATGACCAGAGCCGACGCCATCGCCCGTGCCCGTGAGGATTTCAAATCGGGCGCGTTCCTCGCCGAACTCGACCGCCGCGTCGCCTTCAAGACCGAAAGCCAGAATCCGTCGCGTGGCGCCGAGTTGCGTGCCTATCTGGAACAGGAGATGCAGCCGGCCTTCGCCGCGCTCGATTTTCAAAGCCGTATGGTCGAATCCCCCAGCGGCAAGGCGCCGTTCCTGTTCGCCGAGCATCACGAGAGCGCGTCCGCCCCGACCGTGCTGATTTACGGCCATGGCGACGTCGTCGACGGCATGGAAGGCGAATGGCGCGACGGCCGCGATCCCTGGCGCACGACGGTTGCGGGCACGCGCCTCTACGGCCGCGGCACCGCCGACAACAAGGGCCAGCACAGCATCAACATGGCGGCGCTCCGCGCGGTGCGCGAGGCCCGCGGCGGCAAGCTCGGCTTCAACGCCAAATTCATCGTCGAGATGGGTGAGGAGATCGGCTCGCCCGATCTCGGCAAGGTCTGCGATCTCAATCGCGATGCGCTCAAGGCCGATCTGTTCATGGCTTCCGACGGACCGCGCCTGTCGGCAGATCGCCCGACACTCTTCCTCGGCTGCCGTGGCGGCATCCGTATCCATCTCGACGTGAATTTGCGCGACGGCGGCCACCATTCCGGCAATTGGGGCGGCGTGCTCGCCAATCCCGCGACCATTCTGGTCAACGCGATCTCGACGCTGGTCGATGGCCATGGCCGTCTCCAGCTCGATGCCCTGAAGCCGCCGCGGCTCACCAACCAGATCCGCAGCTATCTTGCCGATGTGCAGGTCGTCCCGACCGAGGACGAGCCGGCGCTGGCGGAGAACTGGGGCGAGGAGGGATTGTCAGCGGCCGAGCGGCTCTATGCCTGGAACACGCTCGAAGTGCTGGCGATGTCCTCGGGCAATATCGAGAAGCCGGCGAACGCCATTCCCGGTCACGCCAATGCCGTGCTGCAACTGCGCTTCGTGGTCGGCACCAAGGTCGACGGCCTGATCGAGGCCGTCCGCGCGCATCTGGTCGAGAAGGGCTTTCCAATGGTCGAGGTGCGGGCCGCACAGAGCTTTGCGGCCTCGCGTACTGATTTCGACAGCCCCTGGATCAAATGGGCGGCGGATTCGGTGCGAGAAACGACCGGCAAGGCGCCGGCGGTGCTGCCGAACTTCGGCGGCTCGCTGCCCAACGACGTATTTTCCGAGATCCTGGGCCTGCCGACGATCTGGGTCCCGCACTCCTATCCCGGTTGCTCCCAGCATGCGCCCAATGAGCACATCCTGCTGCCATTGACCGAAGAGGCCTTGACGGTGATGGCCGGGCTGTTCTGGGATCTTGGGGAATTGCCCAAGCCACTGACCTGAGCCACTGACCTGAGCCACCGACCCTGAGCCATTAACCTGGGCCGCAATCCAGCCGAAAGTCACATTCTAATCCGGGCCGATTTGTGCTTGCATCCGGCCGCATCATCCTGAAAGGGGAACAAAAAAGTGAAGCATTTCCGTCACATCGGGCTCGCGCTCGCCGCGACCTTCGCCGTCAGCCAGGCCGGGGCCCAGGAGCTGACCGGCACGCTGAAGAACATCAAGGACACCGGCGCCATCACGCTGGGCTTCCGCGACTCCTCGATCCCGTTCTCCTATCTGGACGACAACCAGAAGCCCATCGGGTTCGCGATGGACATCTGCTACAAGATCGTCGACGCCGTGAAGAAGGAGCTCAAGCTCGACAAGCTCGAGGTCAAGCTCAATCCGGTCACCTCGGCGACGCGTATTCCGCTGATGGCCAACGGCACCATCGACCTCGAATGCGGCTCGACCACCAACAATGCCGAGCGCCAGAAGCAGGTCGCCTTCACCAACACCCACTTCCTGACCGCCAGCCGCTACGTGTTCAAGAAGTCGAGCGGCCTGAAGTCGATCGACGACCTCAAGGGCAAGACGGTGGTCTCGACCGCCGGCACCACCAATATCAAGCAGCTCACCGAGGCCAACGTTGCGAAGGGCCTCGGCGCCAACATCATCCCGGCCAAGGACCATGCTGAGTCCTTCCTGATGGTCGAGACTGATCGCGCGGTCGCCTTCGTGATGGACGACATCCTGCTCGCGAGCCTTGTTGCCGGCTCCAAGTCGCCGGACGACTACGTCATCTCCAAGGACGCGTTCTCCAAGCCCGAGCCCTACGGCATCATGCTGCGCAAGGACGACGCGCCGTTCAAGAAGGTGGTCGATGCGGCGACCGCCGCGCTCTACACCTCGGGCGAAGGCCAGAAGATCTATGAGAAATGGTTCACCCAAAAGATTCCGCCGAAGGGCCTCAACCTCAATTCGCCGATCTCGACCGAGCTGAAGAACGAGTTCGCGAAGCCCACGGACTCGCCGAACCCGGACGACTATAAGTAAGCTGAGTTGTTCGCCTCTCCCCGCTTGCGGGGAGAGGAAGCAAATTCCGGCCATTCTGGAGGGAGTGGCCGGACATTTGCATAGACGCCGAAGACCTCTCTTGAGACATCTATGATTGGCGCGTTCGCGCGGGGGACACGTGAACTACCACTGGAACTGGGGAATTTTCTTCGAGCCGAACCCGATGGGGACCGGCACCTATCTCGACATGCTGCTGTCGGGGCTGGTGCTGACCCTGAAGACGGCGGTTCTTGCCTGGATCATCGCGCTGGTCTTCGGCTCGCTGGTCGGCGTCATGCGCACGCTGCCCTCCAGGGCGGCTTACTGGTTCGGCTTCTGCTGGGTCGAGTTCTTCCGCAACATGCCGCTGCTGGTGCAGCTGTTCCTGTGGTACTTCGTGCTGCCGGAATTGTTGCCGAAGGCAGCCGGCACTTGGCTGAAGCAACTGCCGAACGCACCGTTCTGGACCGCAGCGATCGGCGTCGGCCTCTTCATGTCGGCGCGTGTCGCCGTGCAATTGCAGGCCGGCATCGGCTCGTTGCCGCGCGGGCAGAAGATGGCCGCAACAGCGCTCGGCCTGACCACCGTGCAGGGCTATCGCTATGTGCTGCTGCCGATGGCGTTCCGCATCATCCTGCCGCCGCTGACCTCCGAGTTCCTCAACACCATCAAGAACACGGCGGTCGCCATCACCATCGGCCTGCTCGAGCTGACCGGACAGGCGCGCTCGATGCAGGAATTCTCGTTCCAGGTGTTCGAGGCCTTCACCGCAGCGACCCTGCTCTATCTCCTTGTCAACGCCGTCGTCGTGACCGCGATGCGCTTCCTCGAGCGCTACGTCGCGATCCCCGGCTACATCACGGGGAAATAGCGCCATGTTCGGTAATCTCGATTTCGAGGTCATCCGCCGCGCGCTGCCCTATCTGTTCTACGAGGGCATGACGTTCACGGTGACCCTGACGGCGCTGGCCGGCCTCGGCGGCCTGATCTTCGGCACCGCGATTGCGCTGATGCGACTGTCGGGCTTCAAGGTGCTCGGGCGCATCGCCGGCATCTATGTCGACTTCATGCGCTCGCTGCCGCTGGTGCTGGTCATCTTCTGGTTCTACTTCCTGGTGCCCTATATCGGGCAGTGGGTGACCGGCGCGTCGCGGCCGATCAGTGTCGGTGCGTTCGCTTCCTCGCTCATCACCTTCATCATGTTCGAGGCGGCGTACTTCTCCGAGATCATGCGCGCCGGCATCCAGTCGATCTCGCGCGGCCAGCCGGCCGCCGCCAACGCGCTCGGCCTGACCTACGCCCAGACCATGCGCTACGTCGTGCTGCCGCAGGCGTTCCGCAACATGCTGCCGGTGCTGCTGACGCAGACCATCGTGCTGTTCCAGGACACCTCGCTGGTCTACGTGCTCTCGATCCCGGACTTTCTGGGCGCGGCGAGCAAGGTCGCGCAGCGCGACGGCCGCCTGGTCGAGATGTACCTGTTCGCCGCCGTCGTCTACTTCACCATCTCCTGTGTTGCGTCCTTCGGCGTTCGTCGCCTCCAGGCGCGCATCGCCATCATTCGATAGAGCGTGTCGGTCATGATCGAAATCAGCCACGTCAACAAATGGTACAGCCCGAGCTTCCAGGTGCTGACCGACTGCACCACCAGCGTCACCAAGGGTGAGGTCGTCGTGGTCTGCGGTCCCTCGGGTTCGGGCAAGTCGACGCTGATCAAATGCGTCAATGCGCTGGAGCCGTTCCAGGAGGGCGACATCAGCGTCGACGGCACCAAGGTCAACGATCCCAAGACCGATTTGCCGAAGCTGCGCTCGCGCGTCGGCATGGTGTTCCAGCACTTCGAGCTGTTTCCGCATCTCAAGATCATCGAGAATCTCTGCCTTGCCCAGCAGAAGGTGTTGGGACGGTCGTACGACAAGGCGGTGGCGAAAGGCATGCAGCTACTGGATCGCGTCGGCCTCAAGGAGCAGGCGCAGAAATTTCCGGCCCAGCTCTCCGGCGGCCAGCAGCAGCGCGTTGCGATTGCGCGCGCGCTCGCGATGGATCCGATCGTCATGCTGTTCGACGAGCCGACCTCGGCGCTCGATCCTGAAATGGTCAGCGAGGTGCTCGACGTCATGGTCGATCTCGCCCGCGAAGGCATGACCATGATGGTCGTCACCCACGAGATGGGCTTTGCCCGCAAGGTCGCCAACCGCGTGATCTTCATGGATCGCGGCGAGATCGTCGAGGACGCGGCGAAGGAGGATTTCTTCGGCAAGCCGCGTAGTGACCGCGCGCAGAAGTTCCTGTCGAAGATTCTGTCGCATTAGCTCCATTGTCATTCCGGGATGGCCCGAAGGGCCAGGCCCGGAATCCATCGGGCGTCAGTCTCCGAGGTGAGATGGATTCCGGGCTCATTCGCTTTGCGAATGCCCCGGAATGACGGATCGAGGGTTTATCAGGCTCGCTAAATCTCCTATACCGGTGGCCAAATCCCCCTTCTCGCCAGGAGACCTGCCTTGGACTCGATCGCTTACGTCAACGGCTCATTCGTCCCGCTCTCGGAAGCCAAGATCTCGGTTCTCGACCGCGGCTTCCTGTTCGCCGACGGCATCTATGAGGTCTCGGCCGTGCTGGGCGGCAAGCTGGTCGACAACGCTTCGCACCTGGCGCGGCTGGAGCGTTCTGTCGGCGAGATCAGCTTGAGGTTGCCGGAGACGGTCGAGCGCATCACCGAGCTCCAGAAGGAGCTGATCGCGCGCAACAAGCTCGAGAGCGGCCTCGTCTATCTCCAGGTCACGCGCGGCGCCGACAAGGGCCGCGACTTCCCGTTCCCCAAGGGGGAGGTTAAATCGAGCCTGGTGATGTTCACCTCGGAAAAGGACATCATCAATGCTGCCTCGGCGAAGAGCGGCATCAACGTGATCACCGTCCCCGACATCCGCTGGGAGCGGCGTGACATCAAGAGCGTGGCGCTGCTGGCGCAGGTGCTGGCGAAGCAGGCCGCGGCGGAAGCCGGCGCAGGCGAAGCCTGGATGCTGCAGGATGGATACGTCACCGAGGGCGGTTCATCGTCAGCGTTCATCCTCACCAAGGACGACGTCATCGTCACCCGCAAGAACTCCAACGCGATCTTGCCGGGCTGTACCCGCAAGGCCGTCATCGCGCTCGCGGAGGAACGTCAGCTTCGCGTCGAGGAGCGGTCCTTCACGGTCGCCGAGGCGCTCGCCGCCAAGGAAGCTTTCATCACCTCGGCCTCGTCGTTCGTGCAGCCGGTGGTCGCAGTTGATGGCAAGAAGATCGGCGAGGGCAAGCCCGGCCCGATGGCGACGCGTCTGCGCGAGATCTACGTGGAATTCGCCAAGGCGACGGCGGTTTAGGACGCACCTCAGGTGTCATCGCCCGCGAAGGCGGGCGATCCAGTACGCCGCGGCGGTTGTTATGAACTTCGCTGTCTCTGGAATACTGGATGCCCCGCCTTCGCGGGGCATGACAGTTGAGAGTGCGGTGGCGGCGTTGCGTCCAGCACCCCGCCCCTGACACCATCCCTCACGCAACCGACGCCTTCACCTTCACCGGATGCACCGCCCGGAACGCGATCGCGATTCTGTTCCAGGCATTGATGGCCCCGATCAGCATCGTCAGGTTCACCGTCTCCGCGTCGGAGAACTGCGCACGGACCTGCTCGTAGACGTCGTCGGGCGCATGCGTCTCGGAGATCAGCGTCACCGACTCGGTCCAGGCCAGCGCGGCGCGCTCGCGGTCGGTGTAGAGCGGGGATTCGCGCCAGGCGTTGAGCAGATAGATCCGCTGTTCGGTCTCGCCGCGCTTGCGGGCGTCCTCGGTGTGCATGTTGATGCAAAAGGCACAGCCGTTGATCTGCGACGCCCGGATCTTGACGAGCTCGATCAGCGATTTTTCGAGGCCGGTCGACTGGATCTGCTCTTCCAGCGCCATCAGCGCTTTCATCGTGTCGGGGGCGGCCTGGTAGAAATTCATGCGAGGCTTCATGGTCGTTCTCCTTTGGCTGGGTTGATATCAGTGGGCTCCACCGGCCGAGGTCTGGCCGGGCTTCTTCAGGAAGAGGACGGCGATCAGGGCCACGATCAGCGCCAGGCCGAGCAGGTAGAAGGTGTCGCTGAAGGCCAGGATATAGGCCTGCTTCTGCACGATATGGCCGATTGCGACAAAGGCACGATGCGACGCATCCGCACGATCGAGAATGCCGTGATTGACGAAATATTGGGCGAGCTGTTCCAGCCGCGTGCGGGTGGCCTGCTCGAACACCGAGACCGACTGCATCAGCACGTTGGAGTGATACTGCTCGCGCTTGGTCAGCACGGTCTGGAGCAGCGCGATGCCGACGGCGCCGCCGAGATTGCGCATCATGTTGAACAGGCCGGAGGCTGAGCCCGCATTCTCGGGCTCGATGCCCGACGTTGCGACCGCCGACAGTGGGGCCATGACGAGCGCCTGTCCGATCGCGCGAACGATATTGGGCCACAGCAGCTGGTCGGCGGCGTAGTCGTTGGTCATGTAGATGTTCATGAAGTTCGAGGCCGCGAACAGGACGAAGCCGACGCCGATGATGATCCGCGCGTCGAAGCGCTGCATCAGGCGTGGCACCAGCGGGATCAACACGAGCTGCGGCAGTCCGGTCCATGCCAGAACCATGCCGATCTGCTCGGCATTGTAGCCCTGGATGCGCGCCAGATATTGCGGCAGGATGAACACCGAGCCGTACAGCGCGATGCCGAGCAGGAAGTTCGCGAGCATGCCGAAACCGAAATTGCGGCGCACCAGCAGGCGCAGGTTCAAGAGCGGCTTCTTCACGGTGAGCTCGATCATCAGGAAGGCAGCCAGCGCGACGGCCGCGATGACGGACAATTTCACGATGAAAGGCGAGCCGAGCCAGTCGTCCTTGTTGCCTTCCTCCAGCACGGTCTGAAGCGCGGACAGGCCGATCGCCATGGTGATGATGCCGGCCCAGTCGCCTTCGCGCAGCAGCGCCAGCTTCATCGGCTTGGCGTCTAGCGCGTACCAGAGCATGCCGACCATGATCGCGCCGGGTGCAAGGTTGACATAGAAGATGTACTGCCAGCCGAAATTCTCGGTGAGATAGCCGCCGATGGTCGGGCCGATCGCGGGCGCGAACGTCGCCGACAGCGCGAACAGCGCAAGGCCCACCGGCTGCTTGCCGCGCGGCAGCAGCGTAATGATGAGCGTGAAGGCCATCGGGATCAGCACGCCGCCGGTGAAGCCCTGGACAGCGCGCAGCACGATCATCTGCGGCAGGTCCTGCGCCAGCGCGCATGCCGCGGACAAAAGCAGGAACAGGATGGCGTTGGTGAGGAGATAGATGCGGATCGAGAACACCTGGGCGAGCCAGCCCGACAGCGGGATCACCACGATCTCGGCGATCAGATAGGACGTCGAGATCCAGCCACCGTCGTCGATGCCGGCACCGATCGCGCCCTGGATGTCGGCGAGCGAGGCGTTGACGATCTGGATGTTCAGCACCGCCATGAAGGCGCCGAGCGTCGCGCCGATCACCGCGATCCAGGTCTTGGCCGACACGGCCGGAGTCGTGGGAGCTGCGGCCGGGGCGGGGAGGTTGGCAGCGGAGGCAGCGTTGACGGTCGGTTGGAGCGTGCTCATGGAAGCCTCGTCTCGGTTATGGAGACAGGATGCATTAGGCGGATGGTTTCGATAATCGGCGGAGTTCTGGAAGGATCATCCGGCAGAGTTTGACAATCCCGCCGCATGCCCCTCGACGTCAGCCGCCGTTCGGGCGAGAGGTATTGTCGGCGAGACGCTTCGCCGTCTCGCGCTCGGCCAGCACCGCCTGCTTGGTGTCAACGGTCGGCACGGCCGACATGCCGGGCCGTAACAGGCCGGTCAGGCTGTGATCGTCGAGCACGATCTTCACCGGGACGCGCTGCACGATCTTGGTGAAATTGCCGGTGGCGTTGTCGGGCGGCAGCAGTGCGAATTCGAGCCCGCTGGCCGGCGACAGGCTGTCGACATGACCGCGCAGGGTCTGGCTGCGGAAGCTGTCGACGCGCAGCTCGACAGGCTGGCCGGGACGCACATGGGTGAGCTGCGTCTCCTTGAAGTTGGCGACCACATAGACCGCATCCAGCGGCACCACCGCCATCAATTGCGTGCCGGCCTGCACGTATTGGCCGACGCGCAAGCTACGGGCGCCAACCGTGCCGTCCACCGGTGCGGTGATCTCGGTATAGGACAGGTTCAGCCGCGCCTGGTCCGCGACGGCGCGGGCGCGTTCGAGCTGGGCCGTGGCTTGGGCGCGCTGGGTGGTGAGCACGTCGACCTTGCGCTGTGCGGCCAGAAGGCCCGATTTGGCGTGCTGCAATTGCGCGTTGCTGGCGCGCAGTGCCGCATCGGTCTGCTGTGCGCGCTGGATCGTGCCGGAGCCCGACTTCATGAGATCGTCGTAGCGGGCGCGCTCCTCCTGGGCGAATTTCAGATTGGCGTCCGCAGCCGTGATATCGGCCGTGCTCTGCTCGATGATCGGCTGTTGCAGTTCGAGCTGGGCATCGAGGTTGCGCACGGAAGCCTCCGCGGCGGCGACATCGGCGCGGGCCTGATCGAGCGCCGCCTTGAAGTCGCGATCGTCGATCCTGGCCAGCACCTGGCCGGCCTTGACCTTTTCGTTGTCGCCGACCAGGACCTGCGCGATGTAGCCGGAAACCTTCGGCGCGACGATCGTGGAGTCCGCCTTGACATAGGCGTCGTCGGTCGTCTCGAGATAACGGCCGTTGGTCCAGTAGTCGTGTCCGTAATAGGCGATCGCTGCCGTGCCCGCGAGGAGCGCGAGCGCCAAGGCCGCGGGCCGGAGCTTGTTACGGACCGGCACACGCAACGGCGTCTTGGAATAATCTTGAGTAATTTCAGTTGCTTGCTGAAAGTTTTCGGTGCGGGGCATCTCGGACATGACGGTCTCCTATCGGCTGGCACGGACTATCGGTCTTTCCAGTTCGAGCGATAATCGGCGAAATGCTGGAAGGATTATCCACTCGGGGTGGATAGTCCGGGACCTCGCCTGAGGTGCGTATGGTCTACCCAACCGGACGTGCGACTGCCCCAGAGCGATTGCCGCGCCTGTCGAGCGATTGCTGCTAACGCACGCACCAATGCCGCACGCGAGGCGATCTGATAGATAATCGGGGCGAATACCTTGAGATTATCGATCAAGAGCGGATAATCAGGCGGCATGGACCGATTGACCAGCCTCGAAGTCTTCAGCCGGGTGGTCGAGACCGGCGGCTTCTCTGCAGCGGCCCGCAAGCTCAACATGTCGACCACCATGGTGAGCAATCACGTTCAGGCGCTGGAAGACCGGCTCGGGGTGAGGCTGCTTCAGCGCACCACGCGCAGGGTCAACCTCACCGAGATCGGCAAGGCTTATTACGACCGCTGCGTCCAGATCCTCGCCGATATCGAGCAGGCCGACGATATCGCGAGCGCGCTGCAATCGACGCCGCGCGGGACGCTGCGCATCCACACCGCCACCCATATGGTTCCGTTCGTGGCCCCAGTGATGGCCGAATTTCTCGCGGCCTATCCGGAGGTCAAGGTCGATTTGCGAATGGGCGAGACCAATGTCGACCTGATCGAGGAGGGCTTTGACCTCGCGCTGCGCATGATCGCGCCGCCCGACTCGAGCCTGATCGTGCGGAGCCTGGCGACCTGGCGACATGTGCTGTGCTGCTCGCACGCCTATATCGAGGCGCATGGCCGCGTGCAGAAGCTCGAGGATCTCGCCGGGCACAATTGCGTGCGCCACATCAACTATCCCTTCGACGAGTGGCGCTTCTTCGATCGCAAGGGCACGCCGGCCTCCGTGCGGGTATCAGGCAATCTCATCACCAACAGCGGCGAAGCCCTGCGCGAGGCCGCGCTACAGGGTGCAGGCATCAGTCTGGCGGCCGGATTTCTGGTCGGCGACGATCTCGATGCCGGCCGGCTGGTGCGCCTTCTGCCCGAATATCGGCCGGTGGAGATGTCGATGAACGCGGTCTATCCACATCGCCATCATCTGTCGGCGAAGGTCAGGACCTTCATCGATATGCTGGTGGAGCACAGCGCCGAACAGCAGAAGCTGATCAATCCGTATTCGTGAAGCTGGCGCGTCAGGCCGTAGGGTGGGCAAAGGCGCGTTTGCGCCGTGCCCACCATCTCTTCCGCGAATTTGGAAGAGGTGGGTACGCTTCGCTTTGCCCACCCTACGATCGCGTCAACGCGGTGGCGGCAATCGTCCAAATACGGCGTCAAGCGCCATCCCGATCGCGAGCAGGCGGCGATCGCTGCCTGCCGGGCCGTCCAGCTCGAGACCTATAGGCAATTTGCTTGTGGCGCCGAGCGCGATCGGAAGTTGAATGCCGGGAATGCCGGCATTGCTGCCGGGATCGGTGTTCTGGATGAACAGGCCGAAATTTTCGAGACTGCTGGAGTCGGGATTGGAGGGAATGGCGACGCGCGGCGTGGTCGGGAAGGCGATAGCGTCGAGCCTATTCCCGGAAAACGTGTCGCTGTAGAGCGCCTGCAGCGCGGGTCGCGCGGTCCTGATCACCGCGTCATAGATCGGCTTGGCGTCGAGCAGCGTGTTGTCGGGGCCGGGCAGTTTGCGCGGGATGACGAGGCCGTCATAGGTGCCCTTCACGTCGGGGCTGGCGATCTCCTTTGCCAGCGCCTCGATGGTGAGGCCGGTGCCGGTGTGCGCGAGATAGGCGACCATGTCGTCATAGGCTTCGTACAGTGCGACGGGAAAGCCGACCTGACCGTTGAGCCCGGCAAGCTGCGGCATCTCGATCTCGACCACAGTGACACCCTGTGCCTTCATTAACGCGACGGCCGCCTGGAATGCGGCCTCGGTGTCGGCATCGAGATTGGTCAGCATCGAGCTCACGATGCCGATCCGCACCTGCTTCAGGTCAGCCGGCACAACGTCGTCGCCACCCGCGATGACGCGGTCGAGCAGCGCGACATCGGCGATGGTCGCGGCCATCGGCCCTGCCGTGTCGCGGGTGTGCGAGATCGGAGCAATGCCCTCTTGCGGATAGCGGCCGACGGTCGGGCGCAGCGAGGCGCACCCGTTCAGCGCGGCCGGCACCCGGACCGATCCGCCCGTGTCCGTACCAAGCCCGCCCGCGACGATCCGCGCCCCGAGCGCGGCACCCGTGCCTGACGAGGAGCCGCCCGCGATGAGCGTGCGATCATAGGCGTTGCGTACGCCGAACTCGGCGCCGGTCTTGAATGCGGTGTTGTAGCCGGAGATGCCGAAGGCGAGTTCGTGCATGCTGGTCTTGCCGATGATGATTGCGCCGGCGGCGCGCAGTCTAGCTGCGACCGGCGCATCGGTCTTCGGCACGTAATCCTTCAGCGCGGGCGTGCCGGCACTACAGGGAAGCCCGGCCACCTCGATATTGTCCTTGATCACGATGGGAACGCCGCCGAGCGGCTTGCTCCTGTCGCCGCTTGCGTCGAATGCAGCTGCGGCCTTCAAGGCGCCGGCTTCGTCCAGTGTGACGAAGGCGTTGAGATCCATGTTGGCTTTGGCGCGGGCAAGAGCTTCCGAGGTGAGCGCGGTGCTCGTGACTTTCCCGGCGCGAAGGTCGGCCGCGGCCTGGGTCAGGGTCAACTGGTCGAAATCCATGATGCGTCACCCGATTGCCGGGCTCCATCAGGGAGCCCTCTTGAATTCGGGAGGCTGAAGCCTTGCTGGCATCACGTCAACCGTGGGCGCGCATCTTTGCCGGCGATGCCGCGATCACATCGGCGAGAAGCCGTTCGACCTCCGGCCTCACCTTCGCGACCGCGATGTCCTTGACCGGGCCGTAGCCACGGATCTCCATCGGAGCCTTGGCGATCGCAATGAAATCGGGCAGGCGCGCCACATCGAGTTGGCGGAGCATCCGTTCGATCACACCCTCATACCAGGAGATCAGCTCCCGCTCGGCGCGTCGTTCGGCGGTGTAGCCGAACGGATCGAGCGGCGTCCCGCGCAACCCCTTCAACCGCGCGAGCATGGCAAGCGGCATCTGGATCCACTGGCCGAAGGCGCGCTTGCGCGGACGGCCGCGGGCGTCGCGTTCGGACGGCAGGAACGGCGGCGCGAGGTGATACTGGACGCTAAAACCGTCCTCGAACTCGCGCTTCAACTCGTCGAGGAAGCCGCTCCGCATGTGCAGGCGCGCCACCTCGTATTCGTCCTTGTAGGCCATCAGCTTGAATAGCGCGCGTGCGACGGCCTCGGTCATCGCCTCGCTGTTCAGGTTGGCCTCGGCTTTGCGGACTCTTGCGACGATCGTCCGGTAGCGTGCCGCATAGGCCGCGTTCTGATAGGCGGTGAGGAAATCGGCGCGGCGGGCGATGAGCTGGTCGAGCGTCTCGGCTTTGGGCGTATCGTCCGCCTTCGGCAACAAGTCCGGATCGGCAGCGGCGATCCGGCCCCAGGCAAAGGCCTGCTTGTTGCGTTCGACTGTGACGCCGTTGAGCTCGATCGCGCGCAGCAGCGCTTGCAGCGAGACAGGGATCAGTCCGTGCTGCCAGGCAAAGCCGAGCATGATGATGTTGGCATCGACGGTATCGCCGAGCAGCTGTTCGGCCAGCGCGTTGGCGTTGATGGTGTCGAGATTGTCGTTGCCGATGACCTGCCGGATCGCGCGCAGGCGGGCAGGCGAGGCGAGATCGGCGTCGCGGAAGCGGACGACGTCGCCGGTCGGCATCTCCGCGGTGTTGATTGCAGCGCGCATGCCACGGCGATAGGTGCCGGACGCCTTTGGCGCGGAGCTGACGACGAGATCGCAGCCGATCAGCGCATCGGCCGCGCCCTGGTCGATGCGGACCTGATGCAACGCCTCGGGCGAGGCGGCGAGGCGGATATAGCTCAGCACCGGGCCAAACTTCTGCGCAAAGCCGGTGAAGTCGAGGACCGAGACGCCGCTTCGTTCGAGATGCGCGGCCATGCCGATCAGCGCGCCGACGGTGATCACGCCGGTGCCGCCGACGCCTGTTACCAGCAGGTCGTAGGGACGGTCGAGCGTGGCGGGAGCGGGCAGGGGAAGCGTAGCCGCGCGGCCGACTGCGTCGATCTCGCTCGCGCTCTTCTTCCGGCGCGTCGCGCCTTCGACGGTGACAAAGCTCGGGCAAAAGCCGTTGAGGCAGGAAAAATCCTTGTTGCAGGCCGACAGGTTGATCTGCCGCTTGCGGCCGAACGGCGTCTCCTTCGGCTCGACGCTGAGGCAGTTGGATTCGACCGAGCAGTCGCCGCAGCCCTCGCAGACGAGGTCGTTGATATAGGCAAAACGCTTGGGATCGGCCATCTGCCCGCGCTTGCGGCGGCGTCGCTTCTCGGTGGCGCAGGTCTGCTGGTAGATCAGGACGGAGACGCCGGAGATCTCGCGCAGCTCGCGCTGCACGGGGTCCATTTCCTCGCGCGGATGGATGGTCACGCCGATGGGCAGGTCCGCCGGCGAAAACTGCGCCGGATCGTCCGACACCAGCGCGATGCGCGCCACCCCTTCGGCCCGGACGCTATGCGCGATGGCGTGGACGCTGATGGGGCCGTCCACCGGCTGGCCGCCGGTCATGGCGACGGCGTCGTTGAACAGGATCTTGTAGGTGATGTTGGCCTTGGCGGCGATCGCCTGCCGGATCGCCATCGAGCCGGAGTGATAGTAGGTGCCTTCGCCGAGATTCTGGAAGATGTGCTTGTTGCCGGTGAATTTCGACGACGCCGCCCAGTTCACGCCCTCGCCGCCCATCTGGATCAGCGACGACGTCTCGCGGTCCATCCAGCTCGCCATGAAGTGGCAGCCGATGCCGGCCAGCGCCTTCGATCCCTCAGGCACCTTTGTCGATGTGTTGTGTGGGCAGCCCGAGCAGAAATAGGGCGTGCGTGCCGCGCCGCTGACGTTGATCGTGCGCGCGGCTTCAGGCATCAAGGCGGCCGCGCGTGCGGCGAGATTGAGGCCCGGAAACATCGGATCGAGCCGGCGGGCGAGCACGCCAGCCAGTGCACGCGGCGACAATTCGCCGATCCAGGAGATCAGCCGCGCCCCTCGCTCGTCGTGCTTGCCGACCATGCGCTCGGGCTTGGTGCCGGGATAGTCGTAGAAATATTCCTTGAACTGGCTCTCGATGATGCCACGCTTTTCCTCGACGACGAGGATCTCGCGCTTGCCCTTCACGAAGTCCATCGCGTCATGCAGCGCCAGCGGCCAGACCATGCCGACCTTGTAGACGTCGATGCCGATGCCTCGGCAGGCCGCTTCGTCGAGGCCCATCAGCCGCAACGCTTCCATCAGATCGAGATGCGCCTTGCCGGTGGTGACGATGCCGTAGGTGGCGTTCGGAATGTCGTAGATGTGGCGATCGATCGGATTGGCCTTTGCGAAGGCATAGACCGCGTGCTTCTTCGCCTCCAGCCGTTCCTCGATCTGTGGACCGGGCAGGTCGGGCCAGCGATAGTGCAGGCCGCCCGGCGGCGGCGTGAAGTCGGGGGTGCGGAAGGCGCGCGGCGGGCGCAGCGCGACGGATGCGCCCGACTCCACGATCTCCGAGATCGCCTTGAAGCCGACCCACATGCCGGAGAAGCGGCTCAGCGCGTAGCCATATTCGCCGAACGCCAGATATTCGCCGACATCGGCCGGATGCAGCGTCGGCATGAACCAGCTCATGAAGGCGACGTCGGACTGGTGCGGCATCGAGGAGGAGACGCAGCCATGGTCGTCGCCGGCGACCACCAGCACGCCGCCATGCGGCGAGGAGCCGTAGGCATTGCCGTGCTTGAGCGCATCGCCGGAGCGGTCGACGCCGGGGCCCTTGCCGTACCAGAGGCCGAACACGCCATCGACCTCGCGCTCCGCTTGCGTCTCGACCTGTTGCGAGCCGAGCACGGCGGTTGCCGCGAGGTCCTCGTTCACGGCCGGGAGGAATTCGATGCGGTCCCGCTTGAGACGCTCCTGGATGCGCCACAGCTCGAGATCGATGCCGCCGAGCGGCGAGCCGCGATAGCCGGAGATGAAGCCGGCGGTGTTGAGGCCGCGCATACGGTCGCGCTTTGCCTGGTCGAGCGCGATGCGGACGATGGCCTGCGTACCCGTGAGGAAGACGCGGCCCTCCTCGCGGTCGTAGCGGTCGGAGAGCTCGTAGCTGTCGAGTGACGGAATGGCGTCCATGGCGGACCTCGCGCGGCATGCTGCCGAATAGCGGAAGGCTATGCCGGCGAGGCTGGTAGGTCTTACCTATTTACCCCGCATAAGACGCCAATACGGTAGATTTTTGCAATGGACGGCTGAATTTGGTAGGTTTGATCCAATTGAGGGGGCTTCCATGATTGAAGAGCAGGACACGCGGATTCTCGCCCATCTGCAGAAGGATGGTCGCGCCACCAATCAGCAACTCGCCGACGAGGTCGGCATGTCGACCTCGGCCTGCTGGCGCCGGGTGCGTGCGCTGGAAGAGAGTGGCGTCATCCGGGGCTATGCGGCGCTGGTCGCGCGTGAGCAGGCGGGCTTTGCGATGTCCGCCATCCTCCACGTCTCGCTGGAGCGGCACGATGCGAAGTTCGTCGACGAATTCGTGGCCAGGGTCACGACTCGCCGCGAGGTGCTGGAATGTTTCGCGACCACGGGCGACGCCGATTATCATTTACGCGTCGTCGTGCAGGACATGGCGGCCTATAACAGGTTTCTCGACGAGTTCATGTTCCGCATCCCCGGTATCCGCTATGTCCGCAGCAATGTGGTGCTGAAGGAGATCAAGACCGGCGTGGCGCTGCCGTTCTGAGGCAGCGCTCCGTCGTCGTCCCGGCCTAGTTAGTGCGCAATTGCGCACGGGGGCCGGGACCCATAACCACGAATGCCAATTGCCTTGCGAAGCCGTAACGACGGGTCCTAATCAAAACATCTGCTGCGGCGTATGGGTCCCGGCTTTCGCCGGGACGACACGTTGGTGCAACGTGGGCTACCTCTTCTCCCGCACAAACCTGTTCCGCAACGTGCCGATGCCGGTGATGTCGATCTCCACGACATCGCCATGCTTGATGTCCGGCGAGGCGCCGTCGGTGCCCATCCAGATCACATCGCCGGGCCATAGCGTGAAATACTTGGTCAGCTCGACCAGGAATGGCACCACGCCGAAGATCATGTCGTTGGTGTGGAAGCGGTTGGTCTCCTTGCCGTTGACCCTGACGATCGTCTGCATCCTGGCGAGATCGGCCTCGGTCTCGATCCACGGGCCCATCGGCTTGAACGTGTCGGCGTTCTTCGAGCGCCACAGGCTGCGGTCCGCCTTCTGCCAGCTGCGCTCGCTGACGTCGTTGCCGATGGTGTAGCCGAACACGCAATCCATCGCGTTCTGTTTGGTGAGGTGTTTGACCTTCTTGCCGATGACGACGACGAGCTCGCCCTCGTAGTGGATCTTGTCCGTCGCGAAAGAGGGGATCACGACCTCTTCGTCGTGCGCGATCAGCGCGTTTTGCGCGCGATAGCCGATCTCGGGCCGGTCAGGCACGGCCGGCACCTCGCCGCGCTTGTCGGCGGCCTCCTTCAGGTGCTTCAAATAGTTCAGGCCGACGCAATAGAAGGTGCGCGGGATCAGCGGCAGCTCGATCTTGACGTCGCTAAGCGGATGCGCGTGCGAGGTGCGCTGCCATTCGCCGAAGGGATCGCCGTCGACTGCGATGACCTTGTCGCCTTCAACGATCCCCCAGGAGGTCTTGTCCGAGGCGGTGAATTTCAGCCAGCGCATGTGGTGTCCTCGTTGTTATTCCGCAGCATCGCGCGGCTGCACCTTCCAGTCGCCGGCGGCAGGGCGCCTCAAGCCGAGGTTCTCCCGCAGCGTCTTGCCGCGATAGTCCTTCTGGAACAAGCCGCGCCGCTGCAATTCCGGCACGATATGGCGAACGAAATCGGCGTAGGAGCCGGGTACGTAGGTCGCCGCGATGACAAAGCCGTCGCAGCCGCGCTCGACGAACATTTCTTCGAGCTTGTCCGCGATCTCCTTGGGGCCGCCGACCATGGCGTCCTGCACCTGACCGCGGCCGGAGAAGGTGACGAAATCGCGCGCGCTCGGATTGCTCTTGCCCGAATTCTTCAGCACGCCGTCGCGGATGCCCAAAATGCCCTGCATGCTCTTCAGCTCTTCCGTCGTCAGCGGCGCGTCGAGATCCTTGGAGGCGAAGTCGTAATTGAGCGCTTCGGCGAGCAGCGACAGCGCGTCGATCTGCAGCGGCAGCTTGTTGATCAACGCCATCTTGTCTTCGGCTTCGGTCCTGGTCGCGCCGCAGACCGGCGTCGTCAGGTTGCAGAGAAACATCTGGTCGGGATCGCGGCCGGCTTTGGCGGCCTCGTTGCGCACGGCCGCATAACCCTCCTTGGCCGCGGCGGGGTTGCGCGCGGCGGTGAAGATCACCTCGCCCCAGCGGCCGGCAAAGCGCTGGCCGCGGCCGGATGCGCCGGCCTGGATGATGACGGGATGGCCCTGTTGCGAGCGCGGCACGGTGAACGGCCCGCGCGACTTGAAGGCCGCTCCCTTGTGATCGAGCCGCTTCACCTTGGCCGGATCGGCAAAGCGGCCGCTCTTCTTGTCCATGATGAGCGCGCCGTCCTCCCACGTGTCCCAGTGGCCAAGCACGACCTCCATGAACTCGTCGGCGCGGTCGTAGCGGGAATCGTGTTCGGGATGGGAGTCCCGGCCCATGTTGAGCGCCTCGCCGTCGTTGAGCGAGGTGACGACGTTCCAGCCCGCGCGCCCGCCGGACATCAAATCGAGCGTCGCGAAGCGGCGCGCGACGTCAAACGGCTCGTAATAGGTGGTCGAGCAGGTCGCGCCAAGGCCGAGCTTGTCGGTGACCATGCCCATCGTGGTCAGCACGATCAGCGGATCCATCTTCACGCAGCGGATGCCGTATTCGACGGTGTGGGCATGGTCGTTGCCGTAGCGATCCGGCATCGCCAGGCGATCGTCGAAGAAGGCCATGTGAAACTTGCCGGCTTCGAGGATCCTGGCGATCTCCTGATAATAGTCCGCCGACATCGAATCGTCGCGCGAGTCCGGATGCCGCCAGGAGCTCGGCAGATTGGTGCAGTTTTGCGCCTGGAGGAAGCCGACCAGTACCATCTGCCGCGTCATGCTGCTGTTCTCCGAATTCCGTCAGGCCAGATCGAGCACCGTGTCGAGCCGGTACTCCCGCGCCAGCGTGCATAGCTTCTCCCAGGTGGCATCCTCGACCTCGATGCCGTCACGCAGCCGCTGCTGCGCGCGCACGCCTTCGATCTCGCCGGGATAGTAGACGCCCGTGCTGCCCTCGGAGGGCGGGGTCGATTTCAGGTAGCGCGCGAATTCGGCGACCTCGCGCTTGAACTCCTTCAGCGGGCGGAACGCGGCGACGTTGAACACCGCCATGAAGCAGCCGTCATTGTGCCGCCCCGTGGGCTCGACGCCGAAGCCGAGGCCGGTGAGCAGGCCGCAGAGCACCTCGACCATGGCAGCAAGCCCGCTGCCTTTGTAGCCCTCGGTGCCGCCGAGCGGCAGTAGCGCGCCGCCCTTGCGGTACTGGGTCGGGTCGGTGGTGTGCCGTCCCTCGGCATCGATGATCCATCCCGCCGGGATCTCCTCGCCGCGGGCCACAGCGAGCTGGATCTTGCCGGCGGCGACCGCCGAGGTCGCCATGTCCAGGTAGAACGGTGCGTCGAGATCGGACGGCACCGCGATCGAGATCGGGTTGGTGCCGAGCCGCGCCTCCTTGCCGCCGAACGGCGCCACGTGCTTCGGCGAGCGGCCGGAGTCCGCCGTTGCAATCCCGATCATGCCTTCGCGTATCGCCATCAGCGGATAAGCGGCGAGGCGGCCGACATGGCTCTGCCGGAACACGGTGCAGGCGGCGACATTCGCCGTCTTCGCCTTCGCGATCGTCAGCGCCATCGCCTTGGCGTTGACGTGGAAACCAAATCCCCAATGGCCGTCGATCACGGTGGTGGTCGGCGATTCCTGGACGATGGTCCATTTCGCACCGGGAACGATGTGCCCGGCCTTGATGCGGTCGATATAGGTGGGAACCGCGATCACACCGTGGGAGTCGTGGCCGGCGAGATTGGCGTTGACGCAGCCGGTCGCGACCGCATCGGCCTCTTCCTGGGAAGCTCCGGCCGCCTGGAGCAGTGCGGCGCTGATGCGCGTGAGGCGGTCGGCCCTGACGATCGGCATGGCGTCTCCCCGGTCATCGCCCTTGTCATGATAGCTGACGGGCGGTTGTTGGGGCCATCGTCTCAAAGCGCAGGACCGATATCAATCTCCCGTAAACCAACACAGGGCTGCAAATTCGTAAAGAGCGCGCGCCTTTGTTCGAAGATTCGTCCCGGGCGGCGGTATTTTCGGTAGTTTCGCGGAGGTCGTTCGCAGCTCGTTCACTTTGATCGACGGTTTGCGGCACGCAATAACGACCGTTTAGGCGATGGCCGTTCATAAAGTACCCGGGAAAATTAGGCAGAAATGCCCGGGAGCTGAGATCGTGCCGACGACACTCGCGCGCACCTTTGCGGCGCTGAGCGCCATCAACGAAGCGATCCTCTACGCAAAATCGCCGGACGAGCTGTACCAGAAGGTCTGCGACGCCGGGTTTGCGAGTGGAGACTTTTTGGCCGTGGCCGTGTTCCTGGCGGGACCGGACGGCCGGCGCCTCCGCTTTGCGGCCGGCTGTGGCGACGACATCCCGCGGCTGCGCTCGATCGAGATCACCACGGACGCCGGCACACCCGAAGGATCGGGCGTCGGCGGCGAGGCATTTCGCGATCAGAAGCTGCGCGTCAGCAACGACTATCTGAACGATCCGCGCTCGCTGGCGTGGCGCGAGGGCGCTGCCCGGGCCCACATCGGCGCGGCCGCGGCGCTGCCGCTGCTCTGCAACGGCAAGAGTGTCGGCGTGCTGTACGTGACCCGCAGCGAAGCCGGCTCGCTGAACGAGCAGATGGTGTCGCTGTTCGAGCGCATGTCGGCCAACATCTCCTATGCCCTCGACAATTTCGCGCGCGAGACCGCGCGGCAGACCGGCGAGCGGGCGATGCGGCGGCTCAACCGCATGTTCGGCGCCATCAGCGCCACCAACGAGGCCATTCTCCGCGCCAAGACCGAGCAGGAGCTCTACCAGCTCGTGTGCGATGCCTCCGTGCATGGCGGCAAGTCGCTTGCGACCATCATTCTCCTTCGCGAACCGGACTCGCACTGGATGACTCCGGTCGCCTCCACGGGACAGAACCTCGAACTGGTCACCCAGGCGCGCTATTCGATCGACCCGGAAAATCCCTACGGCAAGGGCATCTCCGGCGAGGTGTTCCGGACGCAGAAGGCCATCGTCGAGGACGATCTCGCCAGCCGTACCCGGGGAACGCCGTGGGAGCAGGCCAACGTCAACACCGGCGTCGCCGCCTGCGTGGTCGCGCCGCTGATCAAGCACGGCGAGAGCGTCGGCGTGCTCCTGTCCTTCGTCGGCAGGTCATGGGCCAAGGACGAGGAAGTCGTCGCGCTGCTGCTGCGCATGGCGGAGAACGTCTCGTTCGCGATCGAGAATTTCGGCCGGGAGGCCGACAAGGCCAGGATCGCGGCGGAGGAAGAGCGCCTGGCGCGCATGTATGCGGCGCTCAGCGCCACCAACGAGGCGATCCTGCGCGCGCGATCGCGATCGGAGCTGTTCGACCTCGTCTGCGAGGCGACCGTGCATGGCGCGAAATTCGTCTCGACCACGATCTTCGTGGCCGATCACGAAGCTGAACTGCTCCGTGTCGCGTCGAGTTATGGACCGCATGCGGATGATTTACGCCGCTACACCTTCGCCACGTCCGACAAGGTACCGGAAGGGCGAGGGTTGACCGGAATGGCCTTCCGAACCTGCCAGACCCATGTCAGCAACGACCTCCTGGCGGACGATCGCATCAAGCCATGGCATGAAAGCGCACGTCGCGCCGGCATACATTCTTCTGCTGCCTTGCCGTTGCTGAACGGCAACCGGGTCGACGGGGTCTTCCTCTTCAATGCCGCGGAGCGCGACACGTTCACTCCCGAATTCGTCGAGCTGCTCCAGCGATTGCGGGCGAACGTCGCTTTCGCGCTGGAAAATTTCGATCGCGCGGAGGAGAAGGCGCGGGCCGACAAGCAGCGGAGCCGCCTGAGCGGCATGTTCGAGGCGCTGAGCGCGACCAACGAAGCCATCATGCGCGCCAAGACGCGGGAGGAGCTGTTCGAGGTCGCGTGCCAGGCGGCCGTGCTGGGCGACGTGTTCGCCTCGGCGACGATAGGCATCATGGACGAAAAGCGTGAGCTCGTTCGCGTCGTCGCGGGGAAGGGACGACTGCAGGAGCGAATGGTCGGACGTACCTGCGTTGTTTCCGCCGATCATCCCGAGGGCCAGGGCATCATCGGACTCTCGGTGCGGACCCGCCGGCCCAGTGTCATCAACGACTATCTGAACGACTCGCGATCGTCGTACTGGCGCACCAAGGCGACCGAGGATGGAACCCGGGCCGCTGCCAGCTTTCCGCTTCTGCGGGCTGGCCAGGAGCCGATCGGCATTCTGCTTTTCCTCGCACCGGAAGAGAATACGTTTACGCCCGATCTGGTCGAACTGCTCGGGCGCCTGGCTGAAAACGTCTCCTTCGCGCTCGACAATTTCGATCGGGCCGAGGAAAAGGCCCGCACCGAGGCGCAGAAGGAACGCCTGACGCGCATGTTCGCGGCGCTGAGCGCCACCAACGAGGCGATCATGCGGGCGAAGTCGCGCGCCGAGCTGTTCGACCTCGTCTGCCTCGCGGCATCGAACGGCGCCAAGTTCACCTCGACGACGATCGCGCTGGCCAGGGCCGACAGCGACCAGCTCGAGATCGTGGCCGCGGCCGGGCCGTCCGCCGACACCACGCGCAACATCCGCCTCTCCATCGACCCCGAGCGTCCCGAGGGGCGCGGAATGAGCGGCACGGCATTCCGCACGCGCCAGCCCTGCATCAGCAACGACTATCTCAACGACGATCGCGTCCGCGTCTTCCATGCCGTCGTCCGCGGCGACGGCGCGCGGTCGGGCGCGGCGTTTCCGCTCATCGCGCACGATCAGGCCGTCGGCGTCATGATCTACATGTCGACCGAACCGGGCAGCTTCACGTCCGAGTTCGTCGAGCTGTTGCAGCGTCTCGCCGACAACGTCTCCTTTGCGATGGAGAATTTCGATCGTACCGACGAGAAGAACCAGGCGGACGAGCGGATCGAATACCTCGCCTCGCATGACAGCCTGACCGACCTGCCGAACCGCGAGACCTTCAACGGGCTGCTGCGCGAGGCGATCGACGCCGCGCAGCGCCACGATCACCGTTTTGCGGTTCTGTTCATCGATCTCGACCGCTTCAAGGTCATCAACGATTCGTTGGGCCACGAGGCCGGCGATCTGCTCCTGCTCGAAGTGGCGAACCGGCTGCGCGGTGCGCTGCGGACAAGCGACGTGGTGGCGCGCCTCGGCGGCGACGAGTTCGTGGTGATCCTCGACCAGTGCGGCGAGATCGACGACGTCCAGCGGATCGCGACCGGGTTGCTCGCGGCGCTCGCCGAGCCCATGGAGCTGGCTGGCCACGAGTGTCACACCACGGCTTCGATCGGCATCGCGATATATCCGGCCAACGGCTCCGACGCGCAGACGCTGACCAAGAACGCCGACATGGCGATGTATCTCGCCAAGGAGGACGGCAAGAACGGCTACCGCTTCTTCTCAAAGGAGGTGAAGACGCAGTCGATCGAGCGGCTGTCGCTCGAAAGCGCGCTGCGCCGGGCGCTGGAGCGCGAGCAGTTTTCGCTGAACTACCAGCCCAAGGTCGACATGGAGACCGGCCAGATCACCGGCGTGGAAGCGCTGCTGCGCTGGGCCCATCCCGATCTCGGCAACGTCTCGCCGGCACAGTTCATTCCGCTCGCGGAAGAAACCGGGCTGATCGTGCCGATCGGCCGCTGGGTGCTGAACGAGGCCTGCGCGCAGGCGATGGCGTGGCAGCGCCGCGGCCTGTTGCCGCTGTCGATGGCGGTGAACCTGTCGCCGCGGCAGTTCGTCGACGAACATCTGTTGCAGGATGTCGACGAGGCGCTGGCGGCCTCCGGCATGTCGCCGGTGCTGCTCCAGTTGGAGGTCACCGAGAGCATGATGATGCGGAATGTCGGGCGCGCGCTCAAGGTGCTCGACGCCATCCAGAGCCGCGGCATTCGCCTCGCCATCGACGATTTCGGCACCGGCTATTCGTCGATGTCGTTGATGAAGCACTTCCCGATCGACACCATCAAGATCGACCGCTCCTTCGTGCGCGACCTGCCGCAGGATTCGGAAGACCAGGCGATCGCGCAGGCGATCATCAGCATGGGCAAGGCGCTCGGCATGACCGTCGTCGCCGAAGGCGTCGAGAATGCCGAACAGGAAGCGTTCCTGCGCACCCATGGCTGCGACGAGATGCAGGGTTTTCTGATCTCGAAGCCGCTGCCGGCAAAGCAGATGGCGGAGTTGCTGCGGCCGATGGTTCTGCCGGTTGCACCGCCGCTCCAGCCCGAGCCGGATCCAGCCGTCACCGAAGCCGCAGCGCTACGGCTGAAACGCGCTGTCGTCTGACGGCTGCGGATGCAGCTCGCGGACCTCGTGATCTGTGCCTTCGGCCTTGCTCGGAAAATCCTGCGGTTCGGTCAGCGAGGTCTGCTCGACGAACAGCGCGAGGATCGTGCGCGCACCGTCGGCGAAGCTCGCGCCTTCGTTCAAGCCGAGCTCGGAGCACCATGCGGCGCTCATCGGCTCCCGGTCGTCGACCACCGCCATGGCAGGCCCCCACCACCAGGCAGGCGCAGGCGAGCGCTCGTCCTCGGGCACGACATGCCAGCGAACGAACTCATCCATCACGCGCTCGAACTCCAGGCGTGCAGCCTGATGCATGCGGTCGATACTCCCGGAATCCGCGCCCGACGACAGGCCGACGCGCAGATTTGATCGTGGCCTTGACACTCGGAAAAAGTTGGCTCGCGCAAATTGGCCGAGCCATGCATGCCGACATCATCGTCGGCGATGCCTGAATGCGGCCGTCAGCGATACGCCAACGGCGGCGGCGAATAGCCATTCTAGCCGTTTGGAGGCACGGCAGGCAAGGTACGGGTGTTGCGGTTGCCTAACGCGCCCTGAACGGATGCGCCTTCTGGTGCCAGGCCCAGGCGGTGCGGATGACCGTCGGCAGGTCGGAGTGGCGCGGCACGAAGTTAAGAACTTTTCGTGCGGCGGAGGGGTCGGCGACCAGATAGGTGGGATCGCCGGCGCGGCGCGGCTTGACGGTGTGCGGCACCTCGCGCCCGGTCTCCTGCCTGATGGCGTCGAGGATCTCGCGCACCGAAAAGCCGGAGCCGGTGCCGAGATTGAAGCTGCCGCCGGCATGTCCCTGTTCCAGCAGCTTCAGCGCCGCGACATGCGCGGCGGCGAGATCGGTGACATGGATGTAGTCGCGGATCGCGGTGCCGTCGGGCGTGTCGTAGTCGTCGCCGAACACGGCGAAGTCGACATGGCCCTGGAGCGCCATCATGGCGCGCGGAATGAGATGGGTCTCGTTGTTGCGCAGTTCGCCGATGCCGCCGGCCGGATCGGCGCCGCTGGCGTTGAAATAGCGCAGGCAGAACGCGCCGAAGCCATAGGCCGCGCGATAGTCGGCGAGCATCCGCTCGATCATCCATTTCGACGCGCCATAGGGATTGATCGGCGCGCACGGGAAGTCTTCCGGCAGCTCCTTGGAATCGGCATTGCCGTAGACGGCGCCGGTCGAGGAGAACACGATGCGATGGCAATCTGCGTTGCGCATTGCCTGGAGCAGCGACAGCGTGCCCTGCAAATTGTTGATGTAGTACTTCTGCGGGTCGGTCATGGATTCGCCGACGAGGCTCGCCGCCGCGAAATGCATCACCGCCGTGACCTTGTGATCGGCGAAGGCGCGCGCCAGCGCTGCGCCGTCGAGAAGGTCGCCGGTCACCAGGGGGCCGGCAACGAAGCTGCGATGACCTGTCGAGAGATTGTCATAAACGACGGGCTGATAGCCGGCGGCGGCCAGGGCGCGGCAGGCATGCGAGCCAATATAGCCCGCGCCCCCTGTGACGAGGACAGTCGGTCGGTCGGTCATGTCGTCTTCTACTCTTCTCTCAGCGGTTGAGGGGCCGTTTGCGGCTGAAGAGAAGATAGAGTGCGCGGGGGTTGGTGGTCAAATAGCGCCAGAACAGGCGGCGTGGCTCGAGCCAGGTGCGCCAGGCCCATTCGAGGCCGAATTTCTGCATCCATTGCGGCGCGCGGGAGCGGCTGCCCGACAAAAAGTTGAAAAGGCCGCCCGATGTCTTGATAACGCCAACATTGGTCAGCAGCGGCGTGTATTGCTCCACGAATGCCTGCTCGTTGGGCACGCCGAGCGCGACCCAGAGATAGTCCGGCGCGAGCGCGTTGATCTCCTCGACCTTCGCGCGCAGGGCCTCGCCGCGCAGATAGCCGTGGCTGTGCCCGACGATCTTGAGGTTTGGATACATCTTCCGGACATTCTCGACCGCCGCGGCGTTCTCGGCCTCGCTGGCGCCGAACATGTAGAAGGTGCGGCCGACCGCTTCGGCCTTGCGCGCGACGACGTGGAACAGGTCCGTGGTCGCGACGCGCTCGGGCAGCGGGAACCAGGATTGCAGCTTCGAGGCCGCCACCAGCGGCTGGCCGTCGGCGTTGATCAGGTCGGCGCCGCGGAACAGGCGTTCGGTCTCCGGCTCGGTCGAGCAGCGCGCCAGCACCTCGCCATTGGCCGAGGTCAGGTGCAACGGACGGCCGATGCGATGACGCGGATCGGTCGCCTCGATCATGAAGTCGGCGGTCGCTTCCAGGTCGAGCGCGGCCATGCGAAGGCCGCCGAGAGTGATCCGCGGCACGTCGGCCGTTGCGGCCCGGCCGTCCAGATTGACGCGGCGCTCAAGCATATTGTCTGCCTCGCTGGCGCGCTTGGGTTGCGGGGGCGAGTTCGTCGAGCACGACGCCAACGAGCTTGCGCTCGGCCCGGCCGAGCGTGTTCAAGATCTCTTCTAGGCTGTCGTTGATGTCGAGACTGGTCGGCAGCACCGCCACCAGTGCGTCGGCGTCGTCGAGCAGCTTGCGGCCGCCGGCCGGGAGCGGCATCGCGGGGCCGTCGAGGATCACGAGGTCATAGCCGCCGGCGGCACGCGCCTGCGAAATCGCCTTGCGGATGGCATCAGTCGCCTTGCCGGCGTCGCCTACGGCAGCCGGCAGCACCGAGATGCCGTTCACCGTCTTGATCTCGCGCGCGGCCTTGCTGCCGATCGAGAGCCAGCCGAGCGCGCTCGGCTCGCTCTTGCCCGGACGGTTGACCTTGTTCGAGAGCGAGCGTGCCTGATGGTCGGCATCGATCATCAGCACGCGGGCGCCGTCGCGCGCGGCCGCGAGCGCGAAATTCAGCGCGGTCACGCTGCGCCCGGTGGACTCGCTGGCACCAACGAGCGCGATCACCGGCATCGCCTTGCCGCCGGCACGTCGGGCGACCGCGGCGCGCATGTCGCGCCAGGCATTGAGCAGCGTCGTCAGGGGAAAGCCGGGGCGCAGCGTCGGCCAGCCCAGCCGTGTCAGATCAACGCCGCCGCCGGTGGCGAGAATGGCACCGAGCGTGTGGATGACGTCGGCCTCCTGCAGGCGTGCGATCAGCGGCTTTTCGATCAGGGGCCTTTCGACCATCGAGGGCTGCAACGATGGCGCGGCAAGTTCCGGCAGAGCCTGCGCGACTTCCGGGGTGCGCGATGCCTGCTGAGGCCGGGCACTCTCCGAAGTCCGGCTCGCCTCTGGAGCCCGCGGAGTTTGCGGCGCCGGCGTGCGTTCACGGCGGGCCGGCGTGGGCGCGCCGGCGAACAGGAGCTCGGCGGCGACGAACCAGCTCGAAGCCACGAGCGCGCCGAAGATGAAGCCGATCATGGCGAACAGGCTCATCGCCGGCGGGAACGAGCGCCGCTGCGGCACGGTGGCCTCGCCGATGATACGGGCGGCCGACGTGTTCAGGCTCTCCTGCTCCTCGGTCTCGCGCGAGCGCTTCAGGAAGGATTGATAGACGTCGCGGCTGGCATCGGCCTCGCGCTCGAGCTCGCGCAGGCGCACGGCGGCCTGGCTGAGCTGGACGCTCTGCCGTTTCTGCGCCTCCAACGCTCGGTTCAGCGACGCCTCAAAGTCGCGGGCGCGTGTCAGATCGTTCTTGGCGGACTGCGCGAAGCGATCGATCTCTTCGTTGATGGTGCGCTTGAGATCCTCGACCTGCTTCTCGGTCTGGCGCAGCGCCGGATGGCGCGGGCCGAGCTCGCCGGCCTGCTCCGCGTATTTCTTGCGGGCGTCGGCATATTGCGCGCGCAGGTTCGCGATGGTTGGCGATTGCAGCGCTTCCGAATTCGCGCCGGCATCGGCAGCGGTGCGCCGGCTCGCTTCGATCTGGTCGAGCCGCGCCTGTGCATCCATCGTCGCCGCGCGGGCCGCGGAAAGCCGCTGGTTGCTGGCGGAAAGCTGCTGGTCGCTGATCAGCGCGTCCTGGGTGCCGACGAAGTTGTTCTGGGCCTTGTAGGTCGCAAGCGCAGTCTCGGCGTTGCGCAGCCGCTCGCGCAGCTCCTTGAGGCGGCCGGACAGGTCGCTGGTGGCGCGCCGGGCGGCCAGCGCCTGCGAATTGCGCGAATCCGCGAGATAGACGTTGGTCAGCGTGTTGGAGAGCATCGCAGCTTTCGCCGGATCGGTCGACCAGACCTCGATGTCGACGATGAAGCTCTTCTCGGTCTTGCGGATCGTGATGTGCCGGTTCAGCGCGTCGAGCGCCGCGAGCTGCACTTCCCTCGTCTCCGCGGTGGAGGGCGCGCGGGGCTGAAGGCCGATCAGGCCGAGCAGCGACGACATCAGGCTCCTGACGTCGCCGCCGCCGCCGAATTCGGGGTCCTTGTCGAGACCAGCCTGCTGGATCACCTGGAGCAGCACGCTGTTGGAGGTGATCAGGCGCGCCTGGCTTTCCACCACCATGGACATGCCGGAGACGTCCTGGGCGCGCGGCGTGAGTTCGCGGTCGACCAGCTGGAGTTCGCGCGGGTCGACATAGAGCTGGGCGGTGGCGGTGTAGCGGGGCGTCAGGCTCTTGCCGACGGTGACCGCAAGCGTCGCGCCGAGCAGGGCTGCGGCCGCAATCGCGATCTTTCGCCGCCAAAGCAGGCTGACCAGCTCCAGCACGCTGAAGCCGGCCTCGGATCTCTGCTGCGGGGCCTCCGGCCTGGCTCGATCTATCGGCTGGTTATAGTCAAGCATGATCCCCAGCTTCCATTCCAACTGCCGCGGGCTGAGGGGTTACTCTTCGCTTCTTGCCACGCACCCGGGATATAGGTGCCCAATCAACGCAACAGGGAAAATTAACCATACGCATTGAGGGACTATTCACCGAAATGGCAAACAAAGCGTTTAAGCGCACGCCGCTTCCCGGCGCGTCACTGTGACACTCGCGATGCCGGGGTCCCCAAGGGATTAACGGTTCGTTACCGCGCGCAGCATGGCCGCGAGGCTTCGCCTGTCGTGCGATGGGCCGCGCGCGCGCCATGATCGTCAGCTTTTCCGTAGGATGACGTGATAATCGCCGCGGCGAACGTCGGTGCCGCGCGGGAGCACGGCGTTCAGCATTGCGGCACCGGCATCGACCAGGGCTGCGAACAGCGGCTTGCGCCGGCGCATCTCGGGATAGCGCGGACTCTCGACCTCACGGCGGTAGATCATCTCAAGGCCATTGGCGGCCGCGAACGCTTCGAGTCGCGGCAACGTCACCAGCGGATGGAAGAAGGTCGGGAACGGCGGCTCGCCGGGCAGGCCGGCATCCTTGATGCCGCGGATGTGCCGGTAGAACCAGACGTGGAACCAGTGCGGCGAGTATTTGGTGACGACGCCGGACAGCGAGCGCGGATTGGGCGCGCCGATCAGGATCATCCCGCCGCGCTTGAGTGCGTCGCGAAAATTCAGGAGTGCAGCGTCGACGTTGGGCAGATGCTCGATCACGTTGTAGCAGATCACGAGATCGAAGGTTTCGCGGCCGAAGGCGTAGGTCTGCACGTCGCCGAGGATGGCTTCGTCCGCGTAGGTGTTGTTGCGGACCTGGTCCTCGTCGATGTCGACGACGGTGACCCGGCTGCGGCTCGGCAATTCCGGCGGCAGAACGCTGCACGAGCCACCGCCGGCTTCATAGATGGCGAGCCGGCCCTGCGGCAGTTCGCGGCGCAGGACGTCGTGGACGGCGAGCAGGCTGTCGCGGGCTTCGCCGGGGACCAGATCGTGCAGCGCCTGGGCTTGTGCGGTCGCCGCGGGGATTTGGATTGCCGTGGCTGTCGCGAAATCGATCGTGGCTGGCTTGTTCATATTTTCTGACCGCGCTTGTTCGACTCAAATTTACAGGAAAAATCTCGCATCCCCGAAGAGCAAATCTGATGCCGCGCTACTTCACCGGTCGCGGTGCTTACGGTCGGGTTAATGCGCATGGGCGTTAACTACAGCATCGTCCGTATGGCGCCGTCCGCGCAGGATGGACTGCGAATTGCAGTACCACGCGCGCATGGATTTGCAGTGAAAATACCCGAAAGCGGTTAAGCGCATGGCGGCAGGTCTGCATTGTCGAGAGATCCGCGGAATGGTGCCGTTTCGCGCCTCGATCCGGCTGTTCACTTTGGCACGCATCTGTCCCGTGGCACTGTGCCCTCACGGGACGGTACCGGCTCATGCGATTGACGCAGGGCTTTTTCAACATATCTCGGGCATCTAGAACGCCATGACGCTGATCCCGACAGACCTGTCCGCCAGCCGGCTCTCGGATGCCGTGCGCGATCCCAACCGGGAGATCGCGGCGAGCTCTCGCGTCATCGACCTGTCGGTCGGCATTGTCGTCTGCATTCCCTGCTTCCGCCGCCCGCAGCATCTGCGGCTGACGCTGGAATCGCTCGCGAGCCAGCGAACCCCGCGTTCCTTCGCCGTCGTCATGGTGGAGAACGATGCCGCGCGGCGCGAGAGCGCGCCGGTTGCCGCGGAGTATCTCGCCGCCGGCCGGCTCCAGGGCATCTGCCTTGTCGAGCAGCGGCAGGGTAACTGTCAGGCGATCAACGCCGCGTTCGAGACGGCGCAGGCGCTGTTTCCCGCTGCGACCCGCTTCCTGATGATCGACGACGACGAGATCGCTTCGCCCGACTGGCTCGAGCTGATGGTTCGCACCGCGGAGGCGACCGGCGCCGACGTGGTCGGTGGGCCCGTGCTGCCCGTGTTCGACGACGACAGCCAGCCCTGGCTTTCGCGTCATCCCGCCTTCCGCCCTGCCTACGACTACAGCGGCGCGGTGCCGCTGATCTATGGCTGCGGCAATTGTCTGATCACGCGTGCGGCGTTCGACCGGCTCGGCAGTCCGGCCTTCGATCTGCGCTTCAATTTCCTCGGCGGCGGCGATTGTGACTTCTTCGTGCGTTGCCGCGATGCCGGCATGACATTCCACTGGACGACGGAGGCGGTCATCACCGAGACCGTGCCACAAAGCCGCACCAGTCTCGGCTGGATCGCAAAGCGCGGTGTGCGCATCGGCGCGATCAATTACCGTGTGCAGTACAAGGCCGCGCAGGGCGTGGCGGCGCGGGCGCGGGTGTTTGCGCAGATGCTCGGCCGGCTGCCGCTGTCTTTAGTACGCGCGGCCCGCCTGCTGACGACGTCGAAGGCCGTTGTCGCGATGCATCCCGTGATGGTCGCACTCGGCTCCTTGCTGGCGGCGCTCGGCATCGAGCCGAAGCCCTATGAGGCCTCGAAGATCGTGTCCTGATGCCATGGTGGCGGACTAGATGCCAAAGCAGGCGAGGGCGACCCTGAGCGCGGAGCGCGGCAGCGATTTGAGCGAGCGGCGGCCGACCATCCCGAGATAGGTGAAGGCCTCGCGATATCTGCCGAAGCGGACCGCCTGCATCGCCGAATAGGTGACGAGATGGATCTCGGCCGCCTGCCGCAGCCGGGCTGCCGTGCCCTCGGGCAATCTCGCCAGGATCAGTCCGTCGTCGAAGACCCGCGCGATCGCCGGGAAGAAATCCTGCGGTGTCCGTATCGCCGCGTTCATGGTGTTGGCCGTGTGCAGGCGATAGTCGAGCAGAAGCTTTGGTGCGAACTCGAACTCGCCGATCGCGGCAAGGCGGCACCAGCAGTGCCAGTCCTCGCAATATCTGAGGGAGGTGTCGAAGCCGCCTATGGCGCGGAAGGCCTCCGCACGTGCGAGCGCGATGCCGCCATTGACGATGAAATTGCCGGCCGCGAGCCGCGTCAGCACGTCGCCGGAGGGCTTGCGGCGCCCCGTCAAGAGGTCGCGCCGACCGATCTGCCGTCCCTCGCTGTCGATCGTGTTGTAGTCGCCGTAGACGAGGACGGCACGCGGAGCTCCGCGCGCTGCCGCCAGCAGTGCCGCCACCGCGCCGGCGCGCAGGCGGTCGTCGGCATCGAGGAAGAGCAGCCACTCGCCGCTGGCATGCCGCGCGCCGAGATTGCGTGCGGCCGATACCCCGGCGGAATCGTTGGTCATCAGGCGCAGCCGCGGGTCGCGAATGGCGCGGACGATCGAAATGGTGTTGTCGGTCGAACCGTCGTCCACGACGATCACCTCGGTCACCTCGCCTTGCGCCAGCGCACTGGCGAGGGTTTCGCCGACATAGGCCGCAACGTTCTTGGCGGGAATGACGACGGACACCGATGTGGTCGAGCCCACCGGCAGCGGAAGGCGCGCCGGCGTCGCCACGCGTGAGCTGACCGGCAAATCGAGAACGTCTTCGGCGGTGATCAAGCTGCGGCTCGTCTTTAAGGGTCTGTTAACCAGGGCGCATCTGCAGACGCGATCGATCGCAACCTTGGCCGCTGCGGATGATACTCGCATTACGGCGAAATCGTTTCTCGCAAGGCTCGCGCGACGCCGGTTTCGCAGAATAACGTTAAGCCAACGGCATTAAGCCTGTGGCAGATTTGGAGGAGTGCGACAGCCGGTCCCATGCGAGAATGCGCACCCGGCTGCCGCGGATGGATTCCAGTGCCTGCAACGACATTCGACTACGATCCCGACGACATGGTCCTCAACCTCTTCTACGAGGACAAGGACGATCGCTGGTTTCCCGGCGACCGGCATCTGCGGCGCATGGCGCGCCGCATGCTGCTCGGCGAGCCGCGCATGAGCGGGCAGCTTCGCGTGTTCCTCAATCTCTGCGCAGGGCTCAATCGGCTCGGCATCCGCTACCGCGTCAACGACTACGGCTACGTCGCGCAGCATCCCGAGGAAGTCGCCTGCATCATCGGTCGCACCTTCCTGCTCGACAAGTTCGCGTGGAAGAATCCGATCCTGCTCGGCGTCGCCGCCCACAATCATCCGCTCGACGATCCCGACCTGTTCAGGCGACTGCCGGTGAAGAAGGTCGTGGTGCCCGGTCCGTGGTACGTCGACATGTACCGGCCGTATTGGCCCGACACGGAGGCCTGGCCCGTCGGCATCGATACGGATCTCTGGGCGCCGTCGCACGCCTCGCAGAAGACCGTCGACGTGCTGATCTACGACAAGGTCCACTGGGACCGCGAGCGCTATGCGCCGGAGTTGATCGAGCCTGTCCGCGCCCGGCTCCTCAGGGAGGGGCGCTCGTTCACGGAGCTGCGCTACGGCAGTTACAAGGAAGAGGACTATCAGGCCGCGCTGGCGCGTTCGCGCGCGATGATCTTCCTGTGCCAGAACGAAAGCCAGGGCATCGCCTATCAGCAGGCGTTGTCCTGCGGCGTGCCGGTGTTCGCCTGGGACCCTGGCGGGCCGTGGCGGGACCCCGATTATTATCCGCATCGGGTGAAGTTCGAGCCGGTGTCGTCGGTGCCGTACTGGGATCACCGTTGCGGCACCAGGTTCGTCGACACCGCCGGGTTCGAGGCGGGCTGGGACGATTTCTGGACCGGCTGCGCCGCTGACACGTTCGATCCGCGCGGCTTCGTGCTCGACAATCTCACGCTGGAACAACGGGCGCTGCAATATTACGAGATCGCGCGAAGCGTGGCGCGGCAGCAGAAGGTAACCGACGCATCCGGCCTGCTGGTTGACGGATGGTTAACGGGGACGGGTTAAGACTTGGCGCTTGCTTCCCCGGGTTCACCAGGCCGGCCTTGAGCCATGGATCGCAGCGCCGCTGACATGACCGACGTCGAGGCCCGATCGTTCGGCCACGTCCTGCGCGATGGGCTTGCCGGCCTGAATGCCGTGCTGGCGGCGCGCTGCCTCGTCGCGGTTGCGGCCCTGCTCCTCGTGCTGGTGACGCTCGATCCGTTTCCCGATTTGCGCAATCCCGATCTTACGGCCGTCGTCGGCGGGCGAATGGCGCTCACCTATATTTCCTGGGGCCTGCTGGCTGCGGTCGCGGTGCCGTTCGTCGCCGTCACGGATGCGCCCGCGCTGAAGAGCCTGGTGACCCCGCTGCATCTCTGCCTCGTCGGCTGGCTGCTGATCAACATCGTCTTCTCCGAGAGCCGCGGCGTTTCGATGCAGCGCTTCGTGCTCGCGGCCAGCATGACGTCGCTCGCCGTTCTGTTGCCATTGCTGCCGCCGACGCAGCGCAGCTTCAACCTGTGCCTCGGTGCTGCCGCGCTCGTGCTGCTGGCGCTGTGCTATCTCGGCGTCTTCCTCGCGCCGCAATATTCCATGCACACCGCGCTCGACGTCACCGAGCCGCAGCTCGCCGGCGACTGGCGCGGCAGTTTCGGCCACAAGAACGTCGCATCGCCGGTGATGACCGTCCTGGTCTATGTCGGCATCTACCTCTGCGCCGCCGGGTCGTTCGTCATGGGACCGACGATCGCCGCGCTGGCCGGCATCTTCCTGATCTTCACGGGCGGCAAGACGTCGTCGGTGCTGTGCCTTGCGATCTACGCCCTCGCCTCGCTGGTCTGTCTCACACCGAGCCTGTGGCTGAAGCGGCTGATTTGCTTCGTGCCGCTGATGGTGATGAACCTGCTGACGGTCGGCAGTGTCATGAGCCCGTCGCTCGGCGCCATGACTCGGCTGCTTCCCCTCGATCCCACTTTCACCGGCCGTTCCGACATCTGGGAGTTTGCGCTCGCGGCCGTCGCCGAAAAGCCGATCATCGGCCACGGCTATGCGGCCTTCTGGGACGACGTGACGGCGCGGCAGACCGCCCAGGGCGCCGAATGGGCGACGTCCGCTGCGCACAGCCACAACAGCTATCTCGACCTCGCGGTCACCATCGGCCTGCCGGGCTTGCTGCTCGTCGTCCTCGTCTTCGTGCTCGCGCCGCTCCGCAATTTCCAGTCGGCCCAGGCTCACAACCGCAGCGCTGCGCTGGTAAAACTGTTCCTGACCGTGTGGTTGTTCGGCCTGTATTACGGGACCACCGAGACCTTTCTGCTCGAACGGCAGAATCCGATCTGGTTCATGTTCGCGCTTGCCGTGGCTGGTCTGCACTTCCTGGCCAGGTTCCAGTGCGTCGAGCAAACGGAACCGCGCGCTGACAGCTTGTCGCAGTCGGGACCGCCGTAGTGGCATAGGCTTAACGATATGCAGCGACGTCACTTGTGGTCTGCGGCAAACATCATCTATCTGGAAACATTCAGTAACTGCATGACCCGCGGATGACGTTTCTCAGCGTCGAGCAACCAGATGATCGGGTGTCCAGCACGTCGGGAATCGCGGTCGATTTCGTGCGCGACTGGCGGCAGGCCGCATTGCGCCTGAATGCCGGCCATCGCACCGCCTTCCAGCATGGTTACTGGCTCGGCGCCTGGTACGAGGCGTTTCACGATCTCGCGCCGCTGATCGCCGTGATCTCCGATGCCGCGACCGGCAAGGACATCGCGGTGGTGCCGATGACCAGCCATGTCAGGCGTGGCATCCGCGTCATCGAGTTCGCCGACCTCGGCGTCTCCGACAACAACGCGCCGATCCTGGCGCTTGATGCCGCGCTGGATGTGGCGGCGATGGATGCGATCGGCCAGGGACTGGTCGACGCGTTGCGTGCCTTGCCCGACCGCTTCGACCTGCTGCGCCTGAGGAAGATGCCGGCGCATGTCGGCGGCAAGCCGAACCCGCTGGTGTCGCTCGGCCGTATCGGATCCAGCTCGCTGAACGGCAATCTCGTGCTGACGGGCGACAACTATGACGACTATCAGGCCTCGATCAAGCGCATGCAGATGCCGCGCTGCTGGCGCGTCTTCAGCCGTCATGCCGGCGCGCGCTTCGAGGTCGCCGCGGACGTCATGCGCGCGCACGAGCTGCTGGACGTGATGGATGCCCAGCAGCAGGCGCGCATGCGCAAGCTCGGCTCGCGGTTCGTCCTCAACGACGACACTCATGCCCGATTCTATCGCGATGTCGCCCGCCAGGGTGTTGCGGATGGTTATGCCGTCGTCTCGGCGCTGGTGTGCGACGAGGGTGTCGTTGCCACCACGCTCGGCGTCAGGCATGGCGCGACCTATTTCCTGCTGCGCATCAGCCACGCCGGCGATTCCGAGCCGCTCGCCGGGGCTGCTCGTCACCGAGCGCACCATGGCGGCGCTGCATGCAGAGGGCGTGCGCCGTTTCGATCTCAGCATCGGCAACCAGGACTACAAGCGCCGCTTCGGCGCCGAGCCGGTGCCGCTGACCGACGTCAGCGTCGCGCTGTCCTGGCGCGGCGCTCCTTACGCGTGGCGCGACCATGCCGCGCAGGGCCTGCGCCGCCACCCCAGGCTCGCCGCCGTCGCGGCGCGGGCGATGGGCAAGGGCACGCGCTGACAGGCGCCCCGTTTTCGCTCATCATCTCGAAAGGCCTGCGCAGAAGGCATCCAGCAACGCGCGACCCTGCGGCCAGTCGCCGAGCCCGCTCGACGCATTGATGTGGCCGAGGGCGCCCGGCACGATCAAGCCGGACTGCCAGGCGCGCGCCCGTCGCTGGGTCACCTCGAGCTCGCCATAGGGATCATTCGTGCTGGCGATGATGAGCGAGGGAAAGCGCAGCGTGCGGTCCGGGACCGGCTTGAACGAGGCGGCTTCCGAGGGGAAATTTGCGCCGTCCGGATCGGGGACCGCGACCAGAAACGCACCCGCAATCGCGGATGGGAAGCGAGCGGCCCAGTGCACCACCAGCAGGCAGGCAAGGCTGTGTGCAACCAGCACAGGCGGCTTCGCGCAGTGCCCGACCGCTCGCTCCAGGGATTGCTCCCAGTCATGGAGGTCGGGCTGGTCCCAGCTCGCCGGCTGAAATCGCGTGAAGCGCGCGTCAGAGCGCTCCCAGAGTGTCTGCCAATGGATGCCTCCGGAGCCGCCGAGGCCGGGCAATGTGATGATGTCGTGCATGATCGTCTCATGATATCTGAGGTGACGTCGCAGTGTGACCGATCGTGGTCCTGCATCACATGGCAAGTCATCGGCGGAATCGACCGTCTGCCGATGATCTCAAGGCGGAATGGAGAATTTTGTTGGATCGCTTCGGGAGCATCGATGCCAAGGACTTGAAGATCCTGGAGGCGCTGCAAGCCAATGCGCGCGTGCCGTTGTCCGAGCTTGGCCGTTCCGTAGGGCTGTCCCAGCCGGCCGTCTCCGAACGCGTCAAGCGGCTCGAGGAAGCCGGGATCATCGAAGGCTACGGCGCCCGCATCAACCCGCGCGCCCTCGGGCTCGGCCTGATGGCGCTGGTGCGCCTGCGCACCTCGCATGAGCACATCAAGACCTGCCTCAAGCGGTTCAGCGAGATTCCCCACATCGTCGAAGTCCATCGCGTGACCGGCGATGACTGCTTCGTGCTGAAGGTGCTGGTTCTGGCGCCGGAAGATCTCGAGACGATCGTGGATCGCATTGCCGGCTTCGGTGCCGTCACGACCTCGCTGGTGCTGCGGAGCGAACCGGCGCGGCCGATCGGCAAAGACCTTATCAGGAAGAAAGCCGAGCGCAGTTGAGGCGCGGCCTGCGCGATCGACAGGTCACGACGCCGTCACAAAGCCTTCGATTGCGCAGAACTTCCGATTATCGCGTGCGTTGTGTTATCGTCGCCTCTGTTTCCCGGAGGCGACATGGAAGATCGTTCGGCAAAATATCGCGCATTCTATGCGCAGTTGATCTGCGCCGCGGCGAAGACCGCGGATCCCCGTATCGAGGAGGCTTTTCGGACCGTGAGGCGCGAGCCTTTCGCCGGGCCCGGGCCGTGGTCGATCTGTCTCGGCGGCCACCCCTATGTCGTGACGCCCGATGATGATCCCGCGTTCCTCTATCAGAACACGCTGCTGGCGCTCGACAGCACGCGTGGTCTCAATATCGGGATGCCCGGTGCGCACGCCTATTGGCTCAGCGGCTGCGCCGTGAAGGAAGGCGAGACCGTGATCCAGATCGGCGCGGGGAGCGGCTATTACACCGCGATCCTCGCGCATCTCGTCGGCCCCGGCGGCCGCATCCATGCCTATGAGATCGACGAACGTCTGGCAGGGCTTGCGCGCGCGAATCTGAAGGACATCGCCCATGCGGATGTGCGCGACCGTTCGGGCATCGCGTCCGATCTGCCCAAAGCCGACGTGATCTATGTCTGCGCGGGTGCGGCGCAGCCGGCGGCCGAATGGCTCGATGCGCTGCGGCCCGGCGGGCGGCTGGTGTTTCCGCTTGCGCCCGAAGGCATGCTCGGCGGCATGCTGATGATCGCGCGCCCGGACGACGGCGTGATCTGGCCGGCGAAATTCCTCAGCCGTGCCCAGTTCATCGGCTGCGCGGGATTGCAGGATGCGGACGCCGGCCGGCGATTGGCCGAGGCGTTCTCAGGAGGATGGGAGAGCGTGCAGTCATTGCGGAGAGAAGGCGCCCCCGACCAGACATGCTGGTTCGCCGGTGAGGGCTGGTGGCTTTCGACGGCGCCTGCGCCTGTCCTTACGGATCCGACTCCGTCCCACGCCGACATCACGCAGGCCTAGCGGGTCACACGCGCCTTACGACCGCGTGCACCCGGCGCACTGCAACCGGCCGCGCGAGGCGCGGAACAGGCTGCGGCAATACCAGCGGCGCGCCAGCGCCTGCGCGGGCTTGCGGATCATCTGCGCCATCAACAAGAGTTCGAAAGCCATTCGTATCGCTTTTGGTCAAATATCCTGCCCACAGAGATGGGGCGGCATTCCCGAAAGAGAATGCCGCCCGCGGCGCATCAGCCATGCAGTCGATCGTAAAGCTTAACTGCGAGGCTCAGCCGTGCAGCTAGCCGTGCAGTTTCCTGGCGGTCTCCGCGATCTGGCGCCCCTGATAGCGCGCGCCGGCGAGCTCGTTGGCGCTGGGCTGGCGGCTGCCGTCACCGCCGGTGATCGTGGTGGCGCCGTAGGGCGCGCCGCCGGTGATTTCGTCGAGCTTCATCTGGCCGGCGAAGCCGTAGTTCATGCCGACCACGACCATGCCGAAATGCAAGAGGTTGGTGATGATCGAGAACAGCGTCGTCTCCTGGCCGCCATGCTGGGTCGCGCTGGATGTAAAGGCGCCGCCGACCTTGCCGTGCAGTGCGCCCTTGGCCCAGAGCCCGCCGGCCTGATCGAGGAAGTTCGCCATCTGCGAGGCCATCCGGCCGAAGCGGGTGCCGGTGCCGACGATGATCGCATCGTAATTGGTGAGATCCTCGATCTTGGCGATCGGCGCGGCCTGGTCGACCTTGTAATACGAGGCTTTCGCGACTTCGGCCGGAACCAGCTCGGGCACGCGCTTGACGTCGACGGTGGCTCCGGCTTCGCGCGCGCCTTCGGCAACGGCATTGGCCATCGCTTCGATGTGGCCGTAGGCGGAATAATACAGGACAAGAACTTTGGTCATGGTGGTCTCCGTTGGATGATGAGGTGAGTTGTTTTGTTCGCTGTCGTTGCCGGGCTTGACCCGCCTGCGAGGCCGAAGCCTCTTCGGCGTGGCGGAGGCCCGGCAACCCATCGCTCTTCAACGACTCTTGCGAAGGCGATGGATGCCCGGCTCAAGGCCGGGCATGACGAGTTGGGGTGGGTTGGCGCGCTTACGCCGCGTCGACGAGCACGAGCTCGGAGTCTTCGAGAGCCGTGATCTTCAGCCTGCTCTCGTCGCGGATCGCGGCGCCGTCACGGGCGTTGACGCGCACGCCGTTGATCTCGACCGAGCCTGCCGCGGGCACCAGGTAGAGATGCCGCGACTTCTGCGGCTCGTACTCCGCGCTTTCGCCGGCCTTCAGCGTGGTGGCGAGCACCCGCGCATCGGCGCGGATCGGCAGTGCGTCCGTGTCGTCCTCGAAACCGCTCGCGATGGTGACGAGCTTGCCGGAGCGGTCCGCCTTCGGAAACGGCTTCGAGCCCCAGGTCGGCTGTCCGCCGCGCGTCACAGGCTCGATCCAGATCTGGAAGATCCGGGTCTTGCTCGGCTCGAGATTGTACTCGGAATGACGGATGCCGCTGCCGGCGCTCATCACCTGCACGTCGCCGGCCTCGGTCCGTCCCTCGTTGCCGAGGCTGTCCTGATGGGTGATCGCGCCTTCGCGCACATAGGTGATGATTTCCATGTTGGCGTGGGGATGGGCGGGAAAGCCGGTGTTCGGCGCGATCTCGTCGTCGTTCCACACCCGCAAGGCACCGTGACCCATGTTGTCGGGGTCGTAATGGCCTGCGAAGGAGAAATGATGCTTGGCCTTGAGCCAGCCGTGATCGGCGCCGCCGAGCTTGGCGAAAGGTCTGAGTTCGATCATGTGCGTAATTCCTTGGATTGAGCGGGTGGCGCCTTGCTCAGGCGCCGAACCCGCCGTCGACATTGAGCACGGTGCCGGTGACGAAGGAGGCCTCCGGGCTTGCGAGGAAGACCACGCCGGCGGCGACTTCCTCGGGGCGGCCGAAGCGCTGGAGCGCGTGCTGCTTGCGCTGGGCTTCGGCGAAGTCGCGGTCGTCGTCCGGGTTCATGTCGGTGTTGATCGAGCCGGGCTGCACGACGTTGACGGTGATGCCGCGCGGGCCGAGGTCACGCGCCGCGCCCTTGGTGTAGCCGACCACGGCCGCCTTGGTGGCGACGTAGTCGGCAAGGCCGGGGTACGATGCGCGGTCGGCCAGCATCGAGCCGACCGTGACGATGCGGCCGCCTTCGCCCATCAACTGCGAGGCGGCGCGGATCGCCGCGATCACGCCACGCACGTTGACCGAATCCTGGCGGGCGAGGGCGTCGGTGTCGGCATTGGCATCGTCGATCGCACCGCCCGCGGCGACGCCGGCATTGTTGACGAGAATGTCGAGATGGCCGAATTCCTTCGCCACGTCGTTGACGAGCTTCGTGACGTCCTTGGCCGAGGCCTGGTCGGCCTTGAAGGCACGGGCCTTGACGCCCCTGGCCTTCAGCTCAGTAACGACGGCTTCAGCCTTGTCGGGCGAGGCGACATAGCTGATGGCGATATCCGCGCCTTCATCGGCGAGCGCGCGGGCAGAGGCCGCGCCGATGCCGCGCGAGCCGCCGGTGACGAGGGCAACCTTGCCTGAGAGCTTCTTGGTCATTGGATTTCTCCATTCCCTGGGTTTGCGATTGACCCTTGGATAAGCCTTCGCCTGTGGTATAAAAATAGAAACTGTAGAAACGAATTGTTTCCCTAAATAGCCCAATTGGACCGGCCCCATGGCAAAACTCCCCGATTTCGAGGCGCTCGCGATTTTCGCAAAAGTCGTGGAATTACGGTCGTTTGCGGGCGCCGCGAGCGAGCTTGCGATGTCCAAGGCGACGGTGTCGAAGGCCGTCACCCGGCTGGAGGAGCGGCTCGGCGCGCGGCTGTTCAACCGCACCTCGCGCCGGCTCGCACTGACCGATGCCGGGCACAAGCTCGCCGAGCGCGCCACGCGCCTGCTGGCCGATGGCGAGGCGGCGGAGAACGAGGCGCTGGCGCAGTCGGTGGCGCCGCGCGGCCTGGTGCGGCTTGCCGTGCCCATGACGTTCGGGATCAAGGCGGTGGCGCCGCTGCTGCCGGAGTTCTTCGAGACCTATCCGGAAGTCTCGGTCGATCTGCATCTGAGCGATGCGACCATCGACCTGATCGGCGAGGGCTTCGACATGGCGGTGCGGATCGCGCGGCTGCCGGATTCCTCGCTGATCGCACGGCGGCTCTTCACCATGCCGCGCTTCACGGTGGCGGCGCCGTCCTACCTCAAGCGTCACGGACGGCCGACGCATCCGATGCATCTGGCCGAGCACAAATGCTTCAGCTATGCCTATCTCTCGACGCCCAATGTCTGGCACTACACCAATTCCGCCGGCGAGCAGGCGAGCGTGCGCCCGGGCGGCCAGCTTCGTGTCAACAACGGTGAAGCGGTGATGCCGGCGCTGATCGCCGGCCTCGGCATCGCCGAGCTTCCCGAATTCATCGTCGGCGAGGCCATCTCCTCCGGCGAGGTCGAGGTGATCCTGAAGGACTGGAAGCAGGCCGAAGGCGCCGTGCACCTGGTGACGCCGCCCGGCGGTCCACGCCCCGCGCGCGTCGAAGCGCTCGGCGATTTTCTCGCGGCAAAGCTGCCGGGCACCTGCAAGCGGCGGACGCGAGGAAAATCCAGGGTGGTGTGACTACGACACTTTCACGCCGTTGTTTGCGACAATTCGCAAGTTCGGCCTCAGCGTCTCTTCCAGCTCCGATTTCAATTCGTGGACGCGCGGATCCGTCGAGTGTGCCGCGCAGACTGCGTATTGGTGGACCGATTGCGCCAATGCGCGCCGTGCTTCCGGGGTTCGCGTCACGTCGGGCTTCGACAGCCGCAGCACGATCGCAGCGAGATTCACCAGCATCTCGTCCAACGCGACGTCAATGGTCCGAAGATTGCGCATCACTCACTCCCTGGGAGGGCAACAGCGAGCCCAGGCATGCGTTCCGGGCCGGACCGGACATGGTTAACCCTTCGTAAACGTCTTGTTCTTGCCGATCGCCACGCTAGGCTAACTGCGAAACAAAGAAAATCGAGGGGAGGGACCATCATGGATCGACGCGATCTCTTGCGCGCGGTTGCGGCATTGCCGTTGTTGCGGGCTGCGTCACCGGATCAGGCGTTCGCGCAGGGCTATCCGGCCCGCAACATCACCATGATCGTGCCGTTTCCGGCCGGCGGCCAGGCCGATCTCGCCGCGCGCCCCGTGGCCATGGCGCTGGAGCGGATCCTCGGCAAGCCCGTGATCGTCGACAACCGCGCCGGAGGCGGCGGTGGATCGGTCGGCAATGCCGCGGCGGCGCGCGCCGAGCCCGACGGTTACACGCTGCTGATGACCCTCTCGTCGCTCGCGGTACTGCCGGAGGCCGACCGGCTGTTCGACCGTCCCGTCGCCTATGAAGTCTCGCAGTTCATGCCGATCGCGCGCGTGCTCGCCGATCCCACGCTGCTCGCGGTGCCGGTCTCGGCGCCATGGAAGACCGCGCAGGATTTCATCGAGGACGCGAAGAAGCGGCCGGGCCAGATCACCTATGGCTCGTCCGGACCGTACGGCACGCTGCATGTGGCGATGGAGATGTTTGCGAACAGCGCCGGCATCAAGTTGCTGCATGTGCCGTTCCGCGGCGCGGGTCCCGCGCTCACCGCGTTGCTCAGCGGCACCGTGCAGGCAATCGCGGCCGCGCCCGGCACGCTGAAGCCGCAGGTCGATGACGGCAAGCTGCGCGTGCTCGGCAATTGCGGCGCGCGACGCATCGCGAGTTTCCCCGAGGTGCCGACCTTCCAGGAGCTCGGTTACAAGGATGTCGAGATGTACATCTGGGCCGGGCTCTTTGCACAGAGCTCTCTTCCTGCGCCGATCGCGACCCGGCTACGCGAGGCGATGGCGCAGGTGATGACAAGTCCGGACGTCCTCAAGACTTTCGAGGCCTCCGGCAGTCTCGTCGCCTATCAGGACGCGCCGGAGTTCTCGCGTTTCGTCGCCGACGATAGTGCGCGCCTGATCGCCGCGGTGAAGAAGATCGGCCGGGTGGAGTAGGGGCCCGCCTCAGAATTCGCTGCGGACCGTGCCCCGCAGGGTGTGCCGGTCGAGACCCGGTGCGAACGCGCCCTCATAGGAGGCCTTGAACGACGTCGCAGCAGTGAGATCCCACCGGATCTCGGCACCGGTGAGTGCCGCCGTGCGTGCCCGTTCGACACCCGTGATCACGATCGGAATGCCCGGCGCGCCGTCGAAGGCAGCGGTCATGGACGGCGCATTGCCGGAAAACTCATGGCGTATGGCAAGTGTCGCGCCGAACTGCGCCGCGCGACCGTTCGGCATCATGGTGTAGTAAAGCGCCCGCAGACCGGCCGTGCCATAAGCGGTGTCGAAGCCGCCGGCTCGCACCACCTGATTCACGCCGGATGCACCGGTCTCGGAAAAGCCGTTTTGGCGCGTCGAATACCAGTCGGCCTTGGCGAACGGCTCGGCTGTTACACCCCGTCCCACGTCGAACGGCCGCGCGATGCCGAGCGATGCGGCAAAGGTGTGGGCATGCGAGGAGCCGGTCGCGGTTTCTCCCAGGAACGAGATCGTGCGCGAGGATTCGAGCGCCGCGAAGGAATAGCTGATCGCGGAGGCGAGATTGAATCCGCCGCTCTCGCCACGCGCGTAGAAGCCGCCATGACCGGCATTGGCCTCGATGCTGTCGGCGCGGCCCGCCGTCCGCAGCTTGCCGGTCGAGGCGCCGACCGCGAGACCGGCGGTGAGGCCCGTCGTGCGCCACAGATCGACGCCGAGCGCGGCGCCGCCGACGCTTGCATTTGTTCCGAAGGCGATGTCGGTCGCCGCCACCTTGTCCCAATTGCCGTAACCGCCAAACCATACGCTCTGCGCGGGTGCGGCGCGGCGCGCGCCGAGCGCCTTGCCGATCGGGTCGGCCGACTCCGGGGCGTAGGAGGACACCGACATGCGCAAGGTCTCGCCGCGCGATTGCGTGCCGGCGTTCCACATGAAGCCCTGGAACGCATCGGCCTGGTCCACGGTGAAGCGGCGTCCATCGGCGTGAATTTGCCCGGCGAGATCGTCGAGACCGGCCTTGATGCCCGGCGTATTGAGCGCAGCGAGCGTGTTGATGGCGGTGGCGAGCGGCCCGGATGCCCCGCCAAGCTGCGCCTGGTCCAGCGCCGTGCTGACCGCAGACTGGTTCGGCGTCAGCCCGGTCAGGGTTCCGAAGGCTGCAACCTGCTGCAGCAGGAAATACACATTGTTGGAGTCGTAGCTGAGCTGCCCTGAAGCCAGCGGCGTACTCAGCGGCGCCAGCGACGCGAAAGTGCCGGTGACGCCGCCGGTCGCGGTGACAATCGTATATTGGGTATTGGCGAGGAAGCCCGTGCCGAGCGGCACGATCTGCACCGTGCCGCCGTTGAGGGTTGCGGTGCCGGTTGCAGCGATCTTGTCGGATTGGCCGGCGGCGTTGATTTCGACCTGGTAGGTCGAACCGGCATTGAAGGTGACGTTGCCGCTGACATTGAGAGTCCCGATCGAATTGCCGGGGGCAACCGTGCCGCCATTGTTGACGACGATGCCGCCGACTGTGCCGGTGCCGCCGAGATAGCCGCCACTGACGGTGACGACGGACGGCAACGTGCCGTTCACGATCAGGCCGCCGGCTTCCACCGTCGTCGCGCCGTTGAAGGCGGTGGCGCCGGTGAGTGTCCAGACCGAGGGGCCAGTCTTGGTCAATTGCTCGAACTCATCATATTGCAGGAAGGCACCGAGATTGCCGAGGTCGAACGTTGCGCTTCCGGTGCCGCCAAGTTTCAGCGTGTCGGTGCCGGTGCCACCAAGCACACGCCCGGTGATCGTCGAGCCGGGAGTGACGGTGAGCACGTCATCACCGCCGAACAGGTCGATCGCTCCGCTGCCGCCGCCCGAAATGGTTCCGGAATTGAGGATAGTGTCGGTGCCGGAAGAGCCCTGGATGGCGATGAAGAAGCCGCCGGAGATCGTGCCGGCATTGATGAGGGTGTTGCCGCCGGCAATGAATTGCACGCCGGTATGGCCGCCACCGATGGACCCGCCCTGATAAACAGTGACGACATTGGCGTTCGACGTACCGCTTATTCGGAGTCCCGTCGTGTTTCCTCCGGTGCCGACTGCCGTCCCGCGAATGTTGACGAGATTATCGTTCGAATTGTCGATGACGATCGCCGCTTCGGCGTTGCCTGTGCCCTCAGCAATCGCACCGACCGCGAGCGTGACGCTGTTGTTGTTCGAGCCGTTGGACAGGAGGACGGCTCCGCTATAGGTGGAGACCGTGGCCTGGTTATTTATGGTCACATTCGAATTAGATGTGCTGTCGTAAACGATCGCGGGAATTCCGGCGCCGGGCAGGAGCGATGTCAACGTACCATCGCCGATATTGACCGTGACGTTGCTGCCGCCTGTGGCGTTGATATGGTCAGTATTGCCGAGGCCGGTGCAGGTCGCAACGTCACCCGAATTGAGCGCGCCGATGACGCCGGTGCCGGCCACGGTGCAGGCTCCGAACGCCGGATCGGGTGCCAGCGAGAGCAGTCCCCCGAGCATGATCGGCGCCAGCGCCGTCGTGACGAGCAGCCTGTTGCGCAGGACGGTCGCCGTCACGGCGTCTTGCGCGGAGGTCTGTATTCCAATCGGCATCGACAATTCCCTTGTAGCAGTCTCCGAACTGCTAGCGGGAACGGCGCGGCGCTTCTTGGAGCCATGCGAAACGCATTATGGCTGAAGGCGCAAGGACGCCGGTTTGCGCCGGCCTGTTGCGGCGATGCCACGGACGGCCGGGCCGGCGACGTGACGCGTTGACGCACCAACTGGACAAAGGCGCAAATCTCTATGGCCTGGCGCGCAACCTTGCTTGCGGCGCGTTGCGCGCAGCCGCCAATGCGATATTGATGTTCCGCTACACCAGCCTGGAGACGCGCGCCTATGGCGGCCGATGACCAATTGATCCATGGCGCGCCGCGCCTCGGCTATGCCGGCGAGCCGCATGGGCCGGCCTATGAGATGTGGCGGGAGGAATTTTGCCGCCGTGTGATGGCAGCCGATCTTGCGCCTTTGTCCGACGGCTCTTTTCACTGCGACGTCAAGGCGCTGATGTTGCCGCAGGCAACGGTATCCTTCTGCAGCGGTACGCCGATCAGATTTATGACGCTTAGCGCCAGCGACAATCTGGCGTTGCTGATCGCGCCGGATTCGCCGTTGCACGCTGTCATGGGCCGTCGTGCGCTCGAAGTCGCGCCGCTGGGCATCAGCCTCATCGACGCCTCCATCAAGGGCGCATTCGTTTCGCAGCTCGAGGAGGGCGGGAACAAGGCCGCCTTGTTCGACCGCAAGACGCTGCTGTCTTATTGCCCCGATGCCGAAGATAGCGTTGCGCGACCGCTCGATCACAACCCCGCGCTCACTGCGCTGCTGCATCGATATTACGACTTCGCGGTTCAGCACGCCCCGGGACTCGATGCGCTGGCGCAGTACACCGTTTCGCAACACCTGATGGATTTGATGGTGCTGGTGCTCGGCGGCAGGCGCGACGCCACCGAACAGGCGAAAGAGCGCGGCCTCGCCGCGGCTCGGCTGGAAGCCATCAAGGCCGACATTGTGGCGCGGCTCGGCGATGGCAGCCTCACGCTCGCCGACCTCGCGCGGCGCCATCGCGCCAGCCCTCGCACCATTCAATTACTGTTCGAGCGCAGCGGCGTCACGTTCTCGGAGTTCGTGCTGGAGCAGCGGCTACTGCGGGCGGCACGACTGCTGCGCGATCCGAGGCACCGGACGGGCAAGATCAGCGACATCGCCCATCTCTCCGGCTTCAACGACGTCTCGTATTTTCACCGGACATTTCGGCGACGTTTCGGCATGACGCCGCTGGACGCGAAAGCGCGGCACGCGGAAACGGGCGAAAAGCCGTAGTCGGAAGGACGTCTTTGATTTGTCCTCGATCTCGTGGCGCAAGTGGCGGCGCGAGAGGTTTCGTCGCCGCCAATCGCGGCGGTGAAGATCGGCAAAATCGAATAGGTTCCAACGCCCCGCTTTCACATTTTTTTGTTAGTCCAGAACCAGCTCGCGTCTCATTGATTGAAGAGAATTCGAGAGAATCGAGAAGGATCGGGACATGCGAACAGAGCGGATTGTGCTGGGTGTGGCCCTTGCGATCGGCGGCATCGTCGCGCAGGGCGCAGCATTCGCCGAAGAATATCGCGGGACGATGGAACAGCAGATGGCCTGTACGCCCGATGTGTGGCGCCTGTGCAGCGACCAGATTCCCGACGTGAGCCGCATTACGGCTTGCTTGCAACAGAACACGCCACAGCTCTCCAGCGGCTGCCGTGCGGTGTTCCAGTCCAATAACCAGATGCAGCCGCAGCAGCCGGTCCCGCGAGGGCGGGCCGCGCCGCCACCGCGCTACAATGCTGTGCCGCCACCTCCGCCGGCGCAGCCGCGGCCTTACGATGACGACGACTAGCGCTCCCTGGCGCATGCAGCGGTAGGCGCGAAGATGCGGTCGTGCCGCCTCGTTCAGCGCTCTCCCTTGCGGTCCGATTCAGGTCGAGCTCGAAGCGCCGTCTGCAAGACGGCACCGAAGAGAATGGCTGCGACTGGCCAATGGAACCAGATCTTATGGCTAGTGAAAACATTGATCAGAATCAGAAAGGCCGAGATCGTGAGGGCTGCTGCAATCGGGCGGGGCAGCTTCGCTAGCCAATCCGACACGACTTGCGTCCACGAGGATGGCTCGTGCCTGTCGCCAGTCCGCGGAGCACGAGCTGTCTCTCGGGGAGTTGGGCTTTCCGCGATCGGGAAGCTCCCTTGCCCGGCGGTCCGGCCGCCCAAGGTCAACCGATAGCTGGTCAGGGGAGCAATGTTCTTCATGGGGCGCTGGCCGAGACAGTCGAAGCCAACGGATAATTTGTTGTGCACCTGATCGTAGACGGAGCTCGAGATCACGACGCCGCCGGGTTCTGCGAGTTCTTGCAGCCGCGACGCGATATTGACCCCGTCGCCATAGATGTCGGAGCCGTCCACCATCACATCGCCGAGGTTGATGCCGATGCGAAACCGCATCGGGTTCGCCTGAGGCGCGTCCGAATCCTGATGGGAGATTTCCTGCTGAATCTCGACCGCGCATTGCACGGCCTCGACGACGCTGGCGAACTCGGCGATCACGGCATCGCCCCAGGTATTCACGATGCGGCCGTCGTGACGCTCGACCAAGCGCGCAATGGCCGTGCGGTAGCGGCGGAGCGTCTCCAGCGTTCCGGTCTCGTCTGCTTCCATGAGACGAGAATAGCCGTACACGTCAGCGCACAGCACGGTGGTCAGTCGTCGTTTCACCTTGTCGTCGGTCATAGTTCTTACATTAGCCTCCCTGACCGGCAAATGCATCAGGCGTCCCGCAGCGGCCTTACGGCCTGACTTCACAGACATCGATCCATTCGGCAGCGGTGAGCTCGGCCATCCGCTCGGGCGTGATGCGCACTGCGCTGTGGGTCGAGCCTGCGGCCGGCACCACCACGTCGAATGCCTTCAGCGACACGTCGCAATAGACCGGCAACGGTGACTTCAGTCCGAACGGGCAGACGCCGCCGACCTCGTGGCCGGTGATCTCCGCGACCTCTTCCAGCCCCAGCATCTTCGGCTTGCCGCCGAACTGCGCCTTCACCTTCTTGTTGTCCATCCGCGAGGTGCCGCTGGCGACGATCAGGATCACGCGCTCGCCGATGCGCAGGGACAGCGTCTTGGCGATCCGGCCGGGCTCGACCCCGTAGGCTTCAGCGGCCAGCGCCACCGTGGCGGAGCTGATCGGGGATTCGAAGACGGAGATGTCGGGGGCATTCTCGGCGAAGAAGGCGCGAACGGATTCAAGGCTCATTGACGACGGCTCATTCCAGACTTGCGGGCGGGCGGCGATCCCTGGGTCATCCCTGGATGATTCCGGGCAGCTCCGACAGCGCGCGGACACGATGATCCGGTGCAAATCCGAGCTCATCCATCTGGGTGCGGATCGCCTTGAACAGGGTGAGCGGTGCCACGAGTTCGGTCTCGACGCAAGCCAGTGCCATCGCCTCGGGCGTCACCCGTTCGATCCAGGCGACGTTCAATCCATACGACTTCGCGCCCGCGACGTCCCAGGGATTCGAGGAGACGAACAGAACCTCGTCAGGTGCGGTAGCTAGCACCTCGCCGATCAGCTCATAGGCCTCCGGGCTCGGCTTGAAGATCTTCCTGGCATCGACGCTGATGGTGGCATCGAGCAGGCGGTCGAGACCGGAGTTGCGCACGAGCGCATCGAGCATCTCCGGGCTGCCGTTGGAGAGGATGGCGAGCTTGCGCGGCTTCAGCGCCGCGAGCGCGCTTGCGGCGTCCGGATAGAGATCGAGATGCAGATATTTCTCGATGACGCGCTCGAACGCCTCGCTCTCGTAAGCGAGCCCGAGCACGCGCAGCGTATAGGCCAGCGAGTCGCGCGTCACAGTGGTAAAATCCTGGTAGCGCCGCATCAGCGAGCGCAACCAGGTGTATTCGAGCTGCTTGATCCGCCAGACCTGCGTGATGATCTCGCCATAGCCCGGAAACGCATCCTCGGTGATGTCAGCGACCGACTGGATGTCGTAGAGCGTTCCGTAGGCGTCGAAGACGACGGCTTTGAGGCTCATTGGCTCGCTCCTTTGGGATCTTTGCGGGGGGCGCACGGACAATACCGAAACGGCCCGGTGCGCGACAAGGTCGGAACCTTCTTCAAGAAATCGTCACCCCGCCGATCTCGCGCAGCAGATTGACACTGCCGCCGGCAGGCGTTTAATTCGGGGCACGGGGATTTGCGATCTCCCCGCGAGGCGACATGCCCAAGTATCGCGTCCTGGTCACCAAGGACGCTGCATGTCTTCTTTCATCGCGATCTCATCACAGAAATTGTCCGGTCAATTGGTGCCGCCAGCGCGCCGGCCCTCGTCGATGTCCGTATCGACGAGGACCGCGCGGTCTATTTGCGCACGCGACAGGACGGCGAGCACCAAGAGCTAGCGAGCACACGGGGGACGTTGGGGACGATGATCAAGTGGAGGACTCCATGACCACGAATACCGACCGCCGAGACTTCATCAGGGGCGTGGGGGCCGCCGCGGCATCAACAGTAATACTCGCGGGGACGCAAGCACTAGCGCAAGCCAATCAGCCAACAGGAGCCAAGCCAATGACATACCAGCCCAAGCCGATGCCGTTCGATCCGAAATCCATTGCCGGCATCTCGGAGAAGGTGCTCGTCAGCCACTACGAGAACAACTATGTCGGCGCCGTAAAGCGACTCAACGCGATCGGAACGCAACTCGCCGAGCTCGACTTCGCGAAAGCTCCGAACTTCGTCATCAACGGCCTGAAGCGCGAGGAACTCGTCGCGTCAAACTCGATGATCCTCCATGAAATCTATTTCGACGGGCTCGGCGGTGCCGGCAAGCCGAGCACACCACTTGCCGACGCGATCGCGCGCGATTTCGGCAGCATGGAGCGGTGGCGCGCGGAGTTCTCCGCCATGGGCAAGGCCGAAGGCGGTGGCTCCGGCTGGGTGATTCTTTCCTACTCGCCGCGCGACAAGCGGCTGGTCAATCAGTGGGCCGCCGACCACACGACGACGCTGGCCGGCGGACGCCCCGTGCTGGTGCTCGACATGTATGAGCACGCCTATCACATGGATTATGGCGCGGCGGCCGCGAAATATGTCGACATCTACATGGAGGCGATCAAATGGGACAACGCTGCAGCACTGTACGATCAATACAGGCGGGAAGCTTAGACGTCGTGCAAAGAATGAGCGTAGCGTTGTTGGGGGCGGCGTTGTTCCTATTGTTGGTGGAAGGAAACGCGATGGCAGAAACTGTCAATTTTGACAACGCAGCAACCGGCGCAGCGCCCCAAGGCTGGACTCTGACGATGACGGGTCGTGGCCGGCCCAAATGGACGGTCGAGGTGGAGTCGACGGCGCCAAGCAAGCCGAACGTCCTGAAACAATCCGGTCAGGCGACGTTTCCAGTGGCGCTCAGGAACGGCACCAGCATCCTGGACGGGTTCGTCGAGGTCAAGTTCAAGGCGATCGCAGGCTCCGAGGATCGTGCGGCCGGTATTGTCTGGCGCGCAAAGGATGCCGACAATTACTATGTCGTGCGGGCCAACGCGCTTGAAGACAATGTTGTGCTCTACAAGACGATCAAGGGTGTTCGCAGCGCGCTCGATATCGTCGGCCGGAAAGGCGGCTATGGCGTCAAAGTATCGGTGCCATCAGGTCAATGGCATTCCCTACGTTGCGAATTCGCGGGAAAGCTATTCAAGGTGACTTATGACGGCAAGCCGATGTTCGAGGTCGAGGACGAATCGATCAGGAATGCCGGCATGATCGGCTTGTGGACCAAGGCCGACAGTGTCACCGTATTCGACGACCTGACATACGGTGCGCTGAACTAGGTTACAGTCGGCGTCGACCTGCTCGCGTCGGAGAAACCATGCTCGCTCGAACCCTGCTTGCGGCCACCGTCCTGTTGATGCTCGCGCACCCGGCAATGGCGCAGGAGCCGCTCGCGACCTACAAATCCCTGAGTCCCGAGCTGGCGCTTGATCTGGCCCGGGCAGCGCTTGGCGATTGCCGAACACGCGGGTACCAGGTCGCCGTCGCGGTCGTCGATCGCTTCGGGGGGACACAGGTGATCCTTCGTGACAGGTTCGCAGGCGCTCACACCGTTTCAACGGCCTCGGGCAAGGCGTGGACCGCAGCAACATTCCGTACCAGCACCACCGAACTGAATGCCGTCAGCCAACCTGGCATGATGCAGGCCGGTATCCGCAATCTCCCCGGCACGGTCATTATAGGTGGCGGATTGATTGTCGAAGCGGGCGGTTCGCTGGTCGGAGCCGTCGGTGTGTCTGGGGCGCCTGGCGGTGATGCCGACGAAGCTTGCGCCAGGGCCGGAATCGACGCCATACGCGACAAGCTGGAGTTTTAGGGCCGCCTTGCCTGGCACAGGTCTGAGGCCTTGAGCGCTTGAGCGTGAGGGCTTCGGTCGCGGGATCGAAGCCCTCGATGCGCTGCGGTGATGAGTGCCCGCCTAGATCCCCAGCAGCTTGCGCGCGTTGGCCTTCAGCACCTTCGGCCGGATCTCGTCGCGGATGTCGATCTTGGCGAAGTCCGACAGCCAGCGGTCCGGCGTGATCACCGGCCAGTCCGAGCCGAACAGCATCTTGTCCTGGAGGATCGAGTTGATGTAGCGCACCAGGATCGGCGGGAAATACTTTGGCGACCATCCGGAGAGGTCGATGTAGACGTTCGGCTTGTGGGTCGCGACCGACAGCGCCTCCTCCTGCCAGGGGAAGGAGGGGTGGGCGAGGATGATCTTGAGGTCGGGGAAATCGGCCGCGACGTCGTCCATGTACATCGGGTTGGAATATTTCAGCCGCATGCCCATGCCGCCGGGCATGCCCGAGCCGACGCCGGTCTGGCCGGTGTGGAACAGCGCGATCGCGCCGCCATTGTTGATCTCTTCGTAGAGCGGATAGGCCATGCGGTCGTTGGCATAGAAGCCCTGCATGGTTGGATGGAATTTGAAGCCGCGCACCCCGTATTCCTCGATCAGCTTGCGCGCCTCGCGGGCGCCCAGCTTGCCCTTGTGCGGGTCGATCGAGACGAAGGGAATGAGGACGTCGAGATGGTCGGAGGCGACCTCCAGCATCTCGTAATTGTTGTAGCGGCGGAAACCGGTCTCGCGCTCGGCGTCGACCGGGAAGATCACGGCGGCGATGTTCTTGGAGCGGTAGTAGGCCGCGGTCTCCGGCACGGTCGGCGGATGCTTGTTCGGCGACTTGAAGTACTCCGCCATCTGCGCCTGGAAGTCGTCATAGCCGTCGTCGGCGTGGCAGCCGCAGGGCTCCTCGGCATGGGTGTGGATGTCGATCGCGACGACATCGTCGATGTTGGGCAGCTTCAGCTTCGGCATTGGTTTCCTCCCGACGGGTTGCCAAATTGATTATATGATATAACGAATTTGGCAAGCGTTGCCCCGAAGCGAACCGCAGTCGGCGGATCGGGCCGATCCGGCCGCTTCTACTGTGCATGGGGTTGTTTTCACGAATTTGCTGGTTCGGAACCTGGCGGTTAACATTGACATCACCTCCCGCGATGCCGTAAGAACCGCCCCGTCCCGGGCGGTCGGTCCGCCAGCGGGAAAAATCTCATTTTGCCACATTCGCGCGTGCCGAAACGGTAGTGCCGAACACGGCCTTTCGAACGTTCAGGATTCTGCCATGAAGGTCCGTAACTCGCTGAAATCGCTGCGCGGTCGCCATCGCGCCAACCGCCTGGTCCGCCGCAAGGGCCGGGTCTACGTGATCAACAAGGTGCAGCGCCGCTTCAAGGCTCGCCAGGGCTGATTAGCCCTGCCGGACGCCCCGTGCGCCCCGCAAGACCACGGTCTCACACGAGTTTGACGCCGCCCCTGCTTTGCAAGGGCGGCTTTGCGCGTCTAGACTTCGGTCATGGCAGTGAGATTCCTGGCAGTGAGATTTCCTTTCGCACGCACCCTGTGTCTGGCCCTCGTTCTGGGAACCGCTGGCCTTGCTCCGGCCGCGGCGCAGCAGGTTGAGCCGCCGCCCCCTCCCGGCAAGCAGAAGAAGCTTCCGGAAGCGCCGACCAAGCTGCCCAAGGTCGATCGCAGCAAAAATCTCGATTTCCTGTTCGGCGCGCTGAAGGCGGCGCCCGACGATGTCAGCGCCAAGCATGTCGAGGCGCGGATCTGGGCGATCTGGCTCCAGACCCCGAGCGACACCGCCTCGCTGCTGATGGCGCGGGCCAAGACCGCGGTCGATGCGCAGAAGATCGACGTCGCGATCAAGCTGCTGGATTCGGTCATCAAGCTGCGGCCCGACTACATCGAGGCCTGGAACCGGCGCGCCACGCTCTACTACATGCAGAACGATTACGGCCGCTCGCTCGCCGACATCCAGCAAGTGCTGATCCGCGAACCCCGCCATTTCGGCGCGCTCGCAGGGCTCGGCATGATCATGCAGGAGGTCGGCGACGAGAAGCGCGCGCTCGAGGCCTATCGCAAGGCGCTCGCCGTCAATCCGCACCTCGAGAAGATCCCCGATCAGGTCAAGGCGCTGACCGAGAAGGTCGAAGGCCGCGACATCTAGAGCACGATCCGGACCCGAAGGGTCGCGCCAGCGCAAAGGGATAGTTTGACCATTTCCCGAGCGATTGCGGCGCACGCGGATTAACCACGATCACACGCGTCGCATGAGCTGGGGTATCGTCTAGCCGGCTACAGGCCTACCTGCATGGCAGGAGCAAAGCCATGAAGCGTTTGATCTTTGCGGGTAGCTTGCTGCTCGCGTCGGGAACGGTGAGTCTCGCCGACGGACTGTTCTGGGTGGTCGGCAACCGCGCCACCGGCAAATGCAACATCGTGACCAGCAATCCGGTCATCATCGGCGACATCTGGTTCGGCGATGGTCCCTACAAGTCCATGGCCGACGCCAAGCTTGCCCGCTCGACCATCCGCGCCTGTCCCGCGGTCAACCCCGACGACCAAAAGGACGAGGACAAGACGGACTAGGTCTGGCCCGCACTTAATGCAGGGCGCTGCCGCCGCGCTCAGCGAGGCCGCGATCGGCTGCTGCGGCGTAAGCCCTGGCGAGTTCCGCCTCGAGATGCTCGTTGATCAGGAGCAGCGCCCGCACGGCACCGCGCAGGTCACCGTTGCAGCTCGCGACGATCTCGTCGATTGCAGTGTCGTTCGATCTCAAGCTCATCGAAAAATCCTCCGGTTCAAACCAGGACAAATCCTGCCGGTCTTTCCCGCATCTCCTGAGGCTGCGAGGAGGATCGGCGCCCACCCGCCCCTAAATGGCGGAACCGACCGTGGCGATTATATGGAAGCCGCGATGACGACCGCATGAAGCTGGTTCGAAGCTTGCGTGCCATCAGGAACATCATTGATTCTGTTGAATTTTTCTGCCCCTCAATTATGCACATATCCACAGCCCCTCATTCCCGGTGGAAGTGCTGAGGCGCCTCGGGCGAAACTGCCGCGTGCCACGCCCGTAATCACCAAGTGCCCTGGATCGTCCGGATTCTCTCCATGATCGTGATGACAGTCGTGACGGCGCTGGTTCTGCTGGCGCTGGTCACGCAGGCCGGAATCGTCGCCGTGCAACGCGCCTTTCCACCTCAGGGCCGGATGGTCGAGGTCGATCGCGCGACGCTCCACGTCGTCGACATCGGCCCGCGCGATTCAGGCCCGCCGATCGTGATGCTGCACGGCGCGAGCTCCAATCTCGAAGCGATGCGACGCCCGCTCGGCGACCTCCTGGCAAGAGACCATCGCGTCATCCTGATCGATCGTCCCGGCCATGGCTGGAGCACGCGCGCACGGCGGCAGGATTCGACGCCGCAGATCCAGGCGCGGATGATCGACGAGGCGCTCGGCAAGCTCGGAGTCGATCGCGCGGTCTTCGTCGTGCATTCCTGGAGCGGGGCGCTCGGTGCGCGCCTCGCGCTCGATCATCCGGGCCGCGTCGCCGGCCTCGTGATGCTGGCGCCCGTCACCCATCCCTGGCGCGGCGGCGTCGGCCGCTACAACGAGCTCATCGCAATGCCCGTGATCGGCCCGCTGCTCGCCTACACCATCACGCTGCCGCTCGGGTATGTCGTCGCCGAGTCCGGCGCGCGCAACGTGTTTCTGCCGCAGACCATGCCCGATGGTTTTGTGCAGGACTCCGCGACGCCGCTGCTGCTGCGGCCGCGCGAGTTCATCGCCAATGCCTATGATCTGGTGACGTTGAAGGAAGCTGTTGCCGCGCAAGTCGCGCGCTATGGCGAGATCAAAGCGCCGGTCACCATCATCGCCGGCGAGCCCGACAAGACGGTGAAGACCAACATCCACGCGCGACCGTTCGCCGCCACCGTACAGAATGCAAAGCTGATCGTGCTGCCCGATCTCGGCCACATGGTGCAGAACGCGGTGCCGGATCTGGTGAAGACGGAGATCGAGACGATGATCGATACAATCGTCCCGGCGCAGGCGGCCGCCGATTAAAGCGTTTTCGAGCGAAGTGGATACCGGTTCGCGTGAAGAAAACGCGTCAAAACAAGAAGCCGGCGCTTCGGGTCTGATTCAATCAGAACCGAAGCTCTGGCGGCCGCCTCTCGCGCGCTTACTGCTTGATCTTCCCGTCCTTGTCGAACTGCGAGATGAAGGTCCAGAGATTGTTGATCTCGGTCTCGTTCTTGATGCCGGCGAATGCCATCTTGGTGCCGGGGATCTTGGCCTTCGGATCCTTGATGTACTCCTTGAACGTGGCTTCGTCCCAGGTGATGCCGGAATTCTTGTTCGCGTCCGAATAGCTGTAGTCCGGAGCGCTGCCCGACTTGCGGCCGTTGAGGCCGTTGAGCTCGGGGCCGACCTTGTTCTTGGCGCCTTCGCCGATCGCGTGGCAGGCCAGGCATTTGTTGAACGATGTCTTGCCGGCCGCGACATCCTGCGCCATCGCGGCGGGTGCGGTGGCAGTCACGGTGAGGGCAACCAGCGCGGCGAAAGTCAATTTTGTCATAGGATGCTCTTCGTCTCTTCCCGGGTCAGATTGAGGGTCGTGGTTTTGGCAGGTCCGGTGCTAGTGGACAAGCCGCGAAATCTTGACAGGTTTCGTGGTAGCAGACTTGCCCCAGAGAGAACTTGCGCTGCAACAAAGCAATGCGACCTTCGGAGGACCTACCCAAGAGCGGGCAGACATGATTGATTTGCCGGAACAAATTCCAATGCCGGACGAAGGTTTCGTAACATGGCCATCATGATGCCCGCGAGCGATCAGGCGGTGCTGGCGCGTCGCAGCGAGATCGTCGCCGCCTTGCGCGCAATCGTATCAGGCGAAGGGGTGATCGACAGCGCCGCCGAGATGCGAGCCTATGAATCCGACGGTTTGACCGCCTATCGGCAGCCGCCGATGGTCGTGGTGCTGCCCGATACGACCGAGCAGGTCTCGCTCGTCCTGAAATATTGTGCCGCCCAAGGCATCAAGGTGGTGCCGCGCGGCTCCGGCACCTCGCTGTCCGGCGGCGCGCTGCCGCTGGAGGACGGCGTGCTGCTCGGGCTCGGCAAGTTCAAGCGCATCCGCGAGATCGATTTCGACAACCGCGTCGTCGTCACCGAGCCCGGCGTCACCAATCTCGCCATCAGCCAGGCGGTCGCGCATGCCGGCTTCTACTACGCGCCCGATCCGTCGTCGCAGATCGCCTGCTCGATCGGCGGCAATGTCGCGGAAAATTCCGGCGGCGTGCACTGCCTGAAATACGGCATGACCACCAACAACGTGCTGGGCTGCGAGATCGTGCTGATGAGCGGCGAGATCCTGCGGATCGGCGGCAAGTCGGCCGAGAACGCCGGCTACGACCTGATGGGTGTCATCACCGGCTCCGAAGGCCTGCTCGGCGTCATCACCGAGATCACGGTGCGCATCCTGCAAAAGCCGGAGACGGCGCGCGCGCTGATGGTCGGCTTCGCAGAGGTCGAGGCGGCCGGCGAATGCGTGGCACGCATCATCGGCGCCGGCATCATTCCCGGCGGCATGGAGATGATGGACAAGCCGGCGATCCACGCCGCGGAAGCCTTCGTCCATGCCGGCTATCCGCTCGATGTCGAGGCGCTCCTGATCATCGAGCTCGACGGTCCCAAGATCGAGGTCGACGAGCTGATCACGCGCGTCGAGACGATCGCAAACGCCTGCGGCTCGACCACCTGCCAGATCTCGACCTCGGAGGCCGAGCGCAATCTGTTCTGGGCCGGCCGCAAAGCTGCGTTCCCTGCCGTCGGCCGCATCTCGCCCGACTATCTCTGCATGGACGGCACCATTCCCCGCGGCGCGCTGCCGAAGGCGCTGGCGCGCATCCGCGACCTCTCGGAAAAATACCAGCTCGGCTGCGCCAACGTGTTCCATGCCGGCGACGGCAATCTGCACCCGCTGATCCTCTACGATGCCAACAAGCCCGGCGAGATCGAGCGCGCCGAGGCCTTCGGCGCCGACATCCTGCGCGCCTGTGTCGAGTTCGGCGGCGTGCTCACCGGCGAGCACGGCGTCGGCATCGAGAAGCGCGACCTGATGCCGGAGATGTTCAGCGAGATCGACCTCAACCAGCAGCAGCGGCTGAAATGCGCCTTCGACGCGCAGGGCCTGCTCAACCCCGGCAAGGTGTTTCCGACCCTGCATCGCTGCGCCGAGCTCGGCCGCATGCATGTGCACGCGGGCAAGCTGGCGTTCCCGGATATTCCGCGGTTCTAGGCGCTCGCGCGGAGGGAAGGGGCCTGCGATGCAAGCCTCTTCCCTCCCAAACGCTCACAGCATGCCGTATTGCGCCCGCTCCCGCTTCGCCAGCAGCGGCAGCGCTTGGCCGGCGATGTAGGTCTTGAAATGTGCGCTCTCCTGGTGCGCCCTGAACGCGGCCTCGTCGCGGAACAGTTCGTAGAACAGGAACTGGGCCGGATTGTCCTTGGCGCGCGAGATCAGGAACAGCTTGATGCCGTCCTCGCGCTGCGCCTCGGGCAGGAAGCGGTCGAGGATCGCGGCGACCTTGTCGGCCTCGCCCGGTTTCGCCTCCCATTGCGCGACGACGAGCAGGCCGCCGCCGTCGACGGCGGCGCTGAGAGATTTCTGCGTGGCGTAGTGATTCATGGTCCTTCCTCCTTGCTGCTGGGCTTGAGATGACGCCGCCGTCCATGGCGAGAGATAGATGCCAGGACGGCTCCGAAGGCCCGGATCACCGACCTGCGGCTGAATGCTTCGTGGACGCGCGGCACCGGCCGCTTGTGTGTCGATCGCATGTCTGTCTCCATCGGTTGGTCTCGATCGCGATCGGCGCAGACTTGTAGCGATGGCCTGCCGGCTTTGGTTCGCCGGTGATCGAAGTGTCGATGTCGTGAACGCTTCGACTGTGATCGAAGCGTCGTGGTCGGATGTCGCACAGCCGGCCCGACGGATTTTCGTCGCGCGGTGGACCGCGATCGCGTCGGCGCTGGCCGCCTGCGTCACGCTGCATTTGATTTCGGCGGCGAATTTCGCTACCGCCTTTTCCCGTGGATACGCTCAAGGTCAGAGACGCCAAAGACGTCGAAGAGGTGGTGCGCGCGGCGATTGCCAATGAGCAGCCGCTCGAGATCATCGGTCATGGCAGCAAGCGCAGCATTGGCCACGCCATGGCGACCAACGCCGTGCTCGACGTCTCCGCGCTGAATGCCGTCACCTCCTACGAGCCCAACGAGCTGATCGTGACGCTTGAGGCCGGTGCGCCGCTGGCCGACGTGCTGTCACTGATCGATGCCAAGAACCAGCAATTCGCCTTCGAGCCGATGAACACCGCGCCGCTGCTCGGCACGCCTGCGCTCGGCACCATCGGCGGCATGATCGCGACGGGCCTCGCCGGCCCGCGGCGCATCAGGGCGGGCGGGGCGCGCGATCACCTGCTCGGGGCGCACGCCGTCTCCGGCTTCGGCGACAGCTTCAAGACCGGCGGCAAGGTGGTAAAGAACGTCACCGGCTACGACCTCTGCAAGCTGCTCGCCGGTTCCTGGGGCACGCTGTCGGTGATGACCGAGGTCACGCTGAAGGTGATGCCGAAGCCGGAGGCCGAGCGGACGCTGCTGCTCAGCGGGCTCGACGATGCCGCCGCCAACAAGGCGATGACCGCGGCGCTCGGCTCGCCCTTCGACGTCTCCGGCGCCGCACACCTGCCGAAATCCGCATTCCGGGCGAAGACCGACGGGCTCGGCGACATCGCAGGCCAGGGCGAGGCGCTGACCGTTCTCCGGCTCGAAGGCATTACCGCTTCAGCCGCCCACCGCGCCGGTTCGCTGCGCGAATTGCTGGCGCCGTTCGGAACCGCGGCCCTGGTCGAGGACGCATCGTCGGCGGCACTGTGGGCTACCATCCGCGACGTCCTGCCGTTCGCGGCCAGCGGCACGCTGGGCGCCTGGCCGGTGTGGCGGATCGTCTGTCCGCCGGCATCGGGTGCGGCGCTCGGGACGCAGCTGGCGCGCGAGACCGGCGGCGACGTGATCTACGATTGGGGCGGCGGATTGATCTGGGCCGCATTGCCGCCGAAGGGCGATGCGCATGAACCGGCCGTGCGGGCGTGTGCGAATGCGGTCGGAGGGCACGCCATGCTGATCCGGGCGGCCGAGGATGTCAGGCGCGACGTCGATGTGTTCCATCCGCAGGCGCCCGGCATCGCCGCCCTGAGCGAGCGGGTGCGCGCCAGTTTCGATCCGAAGTCCATTCTCAACCGGGGGCGGCTGACGCGGGGCGCTGCGGCATGAAGACCGAATTCTCACTGGCGCAGCTCGCCGACCCCGATATCGCGGAGGCCGACAAGATCCTGCGCGCCTGCGTCCATTGCGGCTTCTGCACTGCAACCTGTCCGACCTATGTGCTGCTCGGCGACGAGCTCGATAGCCCGCGCGGCCGCATCTATCTGATCAAGGAGATGCTGGAGAAGGACCAGGCGCCGACGGCGGAGGTGGTCAAGCATATCGACCGCTGCCTGTCGTGCCTGGCCTGCATGACGACCTGCCCCTCCGGGGTGAACTACATGCACCTCGTCGACCAGGCCCGGGTCAGGATCGAGCAGCGCTATCAGCGGCCGCTCACCGAGCGGCTGCTCCGCCAGGTATTGGCCTTCGTCCTGCCGGACCCGCGGCGCTTCCGCGCCAGCATGTGGCTGGCGCGGCTGGCCCGTCCGCTGGCCGTATTCCTGCCGACGCCGCGGCCCTCGGCCACGCCCGGACTGATCCAGCGCCTCAAGGCGATGCTGGCGCTTGCCCCGAACCGGCTGCCGTCGCCCGGCCCCCTCCCGGGCAGCGTGTTCGCGGCGCTCGGCAAGAAGCGCGGCCGGGTCGCGCTGCTCCAGGGGTGTGCCCAGCAGGTGCTGGCGCCGCGCATCAACCAGGCTGCCATCAGTCTTCTCACCCGCCACGGCATCGAGGTCGTCCTGGTCAGGGACGAGCAATGTTGCGGCGCGCTGACTCATCACCTTGGCAACGACTACGATGCGCTGGCGCGGGCTCGCGCCAATATCGCGGCATGGCGCGCGGAAGCGGCCGGCGAGGGGCTCGACGCCATCCTGGTGACGGCGTCCGGCTGCGGCACGGTGATCAAGGACTACGGCTATCTGCTGCGCGAGGACGCTGCTTTCGCGGCCGATGCGGCGAAGGTGTCCGCGCTTGCCAAGGACATCACCGAATACGTTGCCGGCCTCGATCTCGCGACCACTGCGATAGGCGACAACATTGTCGTCGCCTATCACTCCGCGTGTTCGTTGCAGCACGGACAGAAAATCACGGGCCTTCCGAAAGAATTGCTTTCCAAGAATGGATTCGTGGTGAAAGATGTGCCCGAGAGCCATTTGTGTTGCGGTTCGGCGGGGACCTACAACATTCTCCAGCCCGAGCTTGCGGGCAGGTTGCGCGACCGGAAGGTCGCCAACATCGCAAGCGTCAAGCCGGACATGATTGCCGCGGGCAATATCGGCTGCATGGTGCAGATTGCCAGTGGCACGTCAGTTCCGGTCGTACACACGATTGAGCTTCTCGATTGGGCTACGGGCGGGTCGCGGCCGGCATTGAATTCGTCGAGCTGAGCTTTCGTCCCGAGGTGACGGCTGAAGGCGCCCGATCGACCATTGTTCGGCGGCAACAGGAGGACCACGATGGCGAAAGCAAAGAAGAAAAAAAGCAAGAAGGCCAAAAAGGCCAAGAAGGCTGTAGCGGCGAAGAAGATCGCGAAGAAGGCAGCCAAGAAGTCCGCGAAGAAATCTGCCAAGAAGGCCGCTAAGAAGGCCGCGCCGAAGAAGTCGGCCAAGACGGCTGCAAAGAAAGCTGCCAAGAAGGCTGCACCGAAGAAGGCCGCCAAGAAGGCTGCGAAGAAAGCGGCGCCGAAGAAGGCGAAGGCAGCTCCCGCGCCGAAGCCGTCAGCGCCGGTGGCGGCTCCGGCTCCCGAGCCTGTCGCCGAGACAAGCTGGGCGATGCCTTCGTCTTCTGCGGAACCGACGCCGGCCGAGGGGCAAGGTTAGGCTCAGGGTCAGGCCAGGGGGTGGCCAAGGGCTGGCCAAAGGCAGGCTCCAGTCCAGCGACCACGATCGACAGCAGAAGGGCCGCGGCGGCGACGCTGCGGCCCTTTTGCATCGCGGCTCCGGCTCCCGGAGGCCGTCATCCACAACGTCAGCCTTGATTCGTGGCGAGCGGGGCACGGTATCGCAACTCTCCGTACTAACCCGGTTCTCCAGTGCCCGTTGGAATGCAAATAATGTGATCGAGAAGCCACACAGGCCGACAACCTTTCGTGGAATCACCATAACGCCTAAAAAGTCGGCAGATGCCCGCGTTTTTTGCTTCACGGTTTGCATCCCACAATCCAGATTGTCGCAGTAACGCAATTTTGCACGCAGGTCGTACGCCCCGGGGGGCTTCCGGGAAACCGACTGGGTAAGAACTGGTGATGGGGATCGAAATGAAAAAAGTGGCTTTGTTGGCAACGGCGCTGGCAATGGTGACGACGGGGTCGGCTTTCGCGGCGGACATGGCGGTGAAGGCTAAGAAGGCCCCGCCGGTCGTTGCCTTCGACCCCTGGGATATCGCCTTCGGCGGCGCGATCATGAGCGATTACATCTTCCGCGGTATCACCCAGTCGAACCACAAGCCGTCGGTCGCGGCCTATTTCGAGCCGCGCTACAACGTCACCAAGGACCTCCAGCTCTATGTCGGCGTGGCCGGCGAGAGCATCTCCTTCCCGAACCGTGCCGCAGCCGAAATCGACGTCTACGGCGGTATTCGCCCGACCTTCGGTGCGTTCGCCTTCGACATCGGCGTGTGGGGCTACCTGTATCCGGGCGGCAGCTGCTACTTCGGCGGCACCGGCATCGACAACGCGGGCGTCTTCCAGGGGGCCGATTGCGCCGAGAAGGCCTTGCTCAACACCAACGTGATCAAGAAGGACCTGAGCTTCTTCGAAGTCTACGGCAAGTTCACCTATACCGTGAACGACAACTGGTCGTTCGGCCTGAACGAATATTATACCCCGAGCTATCTCAACTCGGGCGCTTGGGGCAACTACACCTCGATCGTGGGCAAGTACATTGCCCCCAGCACGGTGTTCGGCTCGAGCGGCGTCGGCATGTATGTGTCGGGTGAGTTCGGCCGTCAGTGGCTCGGTACCTCCGACAGCTTCTACGGCGTGCCGGCTTTCCCGAATGGCATCAAGTATGCCGATTACAACACGTGGAATATCGGCATCGGCTTCACCTACAAGGTGATGACGCTGGATCTGCGCTACTCCGACACGGACCTGTCGAAGGGCGATTGTAACGCCTTCACCAGCGATTTCTCGGCCCGCGGCAACATCACCGCTTCGACCGGCACCTTCCTGACGCCCATCAACCCGTCGGGCGTCGGCTCGAACTGGTGCGGCGCGGCGGGTATCGCCAAGCTGTCCTTCGACCTGACGGCGATGACCAACCTGAAGTAAGTTTCTTCCCGAAACGGCATACGAGGGCGGCAGAGCAATCTGCCGCCCTTTTGCTTTGGGGTAGTCACTTGAGTGGACGGCCGCTCCACATGCTCGTCATGGCCGGGCATAGCCGTCCGAAGGACGGCGTCGCTTCCGCTCGCCTATGTCCCGGCCATCCACGTAGTCGCACAAAGAACGTGGATGCCCGGGACAAGCCCGGGCATGACGAGCATGTGGAAGCCTCAGCGCGCAGCGGTCGGCTCCACCTGGGCCGGCTCGCTGCTCTTGCTGAGGACGTGAATCTTGCCGTCCTTCACCATCGTCACCTTGCGGGTGTGGAAAGCGTCGAGGGTCGAGCGGTGGCCGATCGAGACGATGGTGGCTTGTGGCAGCCTCTCCATCAGCAGCCGGTACAGCCGGGCCTCGGACGGCTCGTCCAGCGAGGCGGTGGCCTCGTCCAGGAACAGATAGTCCGGCACATGCAGCAGCGCGCGGGCGAGCCCCAGGCGCTGCTGCTCGCCGAGCGAGAGCATCCGGTTCCAGTGGCCGTCCTCGTCGAGCCGCTCGGCGAGGTCGGGCAGTCCGACCGCGATCAGCGTGTCGCGGACCCGTGCGGTCTCGAACGCGCCTGGTGCAGCGGGATAGACCACGGCGTCGCGCAGCATGCCGACGGGGAAATAGGGGCGCTGCGGCAGCATCATCAGCTTCGCCTTCTCGGGGACGAAGATGGTGCCGGTGCCGAACGGCCAGATGCCGGCGATGGCCCGGAACAGCGTCGACTTGCCGGAGCCGGACGGCCCGGTCACCAGCACGCGCTCCGGCACCTGGACGGCAAATGCGTCGGCGGCGACCAGCGGCGTGCCGCTGGGCAGGTTCACGCAGAGCCGATCGAGGGCGATGTTGCCGCTGCCGCCGGCGGCCTTGAGGGCGATCGCCGGCTCATGGGCCGGCAGGTTCGCGGCTGAATCGACCGACATCTCGAAGCCGTCGAGACGCGCGACGATCGAGCGCCATTCCGCGAGAGATCGGTAAGCCGTGACGAAGAACGACAATGCGCCTTGTACGCTGGAAAAGGCCGATGCGGTCTGCATCATGTCGCCGAGCTGGATCTTCTTGGCGAAGAAGGCTGGCGCCACCAGCACATAAGGAAAGATCACGGCGGCCTGCTGGTAGCTCGCGGTGAACGCGGTGAGGCGCTTGGTCCGGCTCATGATGGCGTACCAGTTGCCGATCACGAAGCCGAAGCGGTCCAGCAGCCGGCCGCGTTCGGCGCCTTCGCCCTTGAGCAGCGCGATCTGCTCGGAATTCTCGCGGACGCGGACGAGGTTGAAGCGGAAGTCGGCTTCATAGCGCTGCTGCTCGAAATTGAGGTTGACCAGCGGAGCGCCGATCCAGTGCGTCAGCGCGGTGCCGAAGATCGCGTAAACCAGCGCGCCCCAGCAAAGATAGCCCGGGATCATGAGGTCGGTGCCGAACAGGTGCAGCGGCGCGGCGTTGGAGAGACCCCAGAGGATGATCACGAAGGAGAACAGCGTCACGATCGACGACAGCAGGCCGAGTCCGATGGTCAGGGTCTGCTCGACGAAGTTCTTGACGTCCTCGGTCATGCGCTGGTCCGGGTTGTCAGCGGCATCGCCCTTGAGCTGCATGCGGTAATGCGTGGCGCCTTGCAGCCATTCGCCCAGATAGTGCCGGGTCAGCCATTGCCGCCAGCGGATCTGGAGCCATTGGTTCAAGTACAGCTTGTAGACCGCCAGCGCGATATAGATCGAGGCGAGGGCGACGAAAATCCAGATCTGCGTGACGAACGCGTCCCAGTCGCTCGCCTGCAGTGCGCTGTAGAACCGGTTCTGCCACTGGTTCACGAGCACGTCGATCGCGACCAGGGCCAGCTCCATCGCGATCACGGCGCCGAGCAGGCCGCGGCCGGCCCATTTGTCCTCCGATCGAAAATAGGGGGCGGCGATTCGCCAGACGATCGCGAGTGTGGCGCTGATGTTCTTCACAGAGCTCTGTCTCCTGAGGGGATGTGCACAAATGCCTGGAGCCAAATGGCCGAGGCAATGGCCGAAATGGGCGCGCTTAGACTAAAGTCGCAAGTTCTGCAATTTGCGTTGGCTTGTCGCGGCTTGCAACCCTAGCATGGGCCGTAACGGCGCGGGGTGGGGGCCTTCGGGACTTCGCGAGCTTGTGAGCGGACGGGAACCGCCGCATTCGCGAGGAATTCGCGTCCAGCTCGGGGGTTATCGCTTCCAGCGTTAAGCAGGTTCGGCTGTCCACGCGGGCCGCCTGCCGCAAACATGCGTGGGGAGGAAGACCATGTGGAATCAAATCTATGACCCGCTGCACAGCCCTGTGCTGTCGACGATCGCGGCGGCGATCCCTGTCGTCACGCTGCTGGTCCTGATCGCGAGCGGTCGCGTCAAGGCGCATATTGCCGCCGTCATCGCCGTGATCGTGACCAACCTGATCACGATCTTCATTTTCACCATGCCGCCGAACATGTCGTTCCGTGCTTCGCTGCTCGGTATCGTGACCGGCTTCTTCCCGATCGGCTGGATCGTCCTCAACGTCATCTTCCTCTACCAGGTCACGGTATCAACCGGACGCTTCGAGCTGTTGAAGCGCGCGATCGGCAGCGTGACGGAGGATCGGCGCCTGCAGCTGTTGCTGGTCGCGTTCTCGTTCGGCGCCTTCTTCGAAGGCGCCTCGGGGTTCGGCACGCCGGTCGCGATCACCGGTTCGGTCCTGATCGGGCTCGGCTTCTCGCCGCTCGCGGCCTCCGGCCTGTCGCTGATCGCCAACACCGCGCCGGTCGCCTATGGCGCGCTCGGCACGCCGATCCAGGGCCTTGCCTCCGTCACCGGGCTCGATCCCTATATCCTCGGCGCGATGGTCGGACGGCAATTGCCGTTCTTCTCGCTGATCGTGCCGTTCTGGGTCGTCTGGGCCTTCGCGGGCTGGCGCGGCATGAAGGACGTCTGGCCGGCGATCCTCGTCACCGGCGTGTCCTTCGCCGTCCCGCAATTCGTGATCTCCAACTACATCAATCCCTGGATCGTCGACATCGGGGCATCGCTGATCTCGATGGGGGCTCTCATCCTGTTCCTGAAGGTCTGGCAGCCGAGACAGCTGTGGCTGTCGCCGGAGCTGCGCGGACATGATGAATCGCATGCGACCATGGCGCCGGCGAAGCCGCTCGACAAAACTCCGCTCACGCAAGCCCAGCTCTGGAGCGCGCTCCTGCCCTGGATCATCGTCTGCGTCGTGATGCTGCTGTGGGGAAGCGGCTGGTTCAAGACCTGGGCAAACTCGATTTTCACCTTCAACTATGCGGTTCCCGAGCTCGACAAGATGATCAACAAGATGCCGCCGGTGGCGGCGAAGCCGACGCCGGAAGGCGCGGTGTTCGCCTTCACCTATCTGTCCTTCACCGGCACGGGCATGCTGATCGCGGCGATCATCTCCGGCTTCCTGATGGGGGTCGGTCCCGGCAGGCTCCTGGTGGAATATGGCCGCACCATCCGGCTGTGCGCGATCTCGCTGATCACGATCTCGGCGATGCTCGCGATCGGTACGCTCACGCGCCTGTCCGGCGTCGACGCGACGCTCGGCCTCGCCTTCGCGGCAACCGGCGTGCTCTATCCTTTCTTCGGCACCCTGCTCGGTTGGTTGGGCGTGGCGCTAACCGGATCGGACACCGCGTCGAACATCCTGTTCGGCAATTTGCAGAAGATCACATCCGAGCAAATCGGGCTGCCGCCGGTTCTCATGGCCGCGGCGAACTCCTCCGGTGGCGTGATGGGCAAGATGATCGATGCGCAATCGATCGTGGTCGCCTCCACCGCGACCAACTGGTACGGCCATGAGGGCTCAATCCTGCGCTACGTGTTCTGGCACTCGATCGTGCTGGCCTGCCTGGTCGGCGTGCTCGTGACGTTGCAGGCCTATGTCTGGCCGTTCACGGCGATGGTGCTGAAGTAGCAGGCCAACAAGCCCGGCTCTTGCCGGAAATCCCCGCGGAGGCGACTCCGCGGGGATTTTGCATGGGGCGAACCTTCTCATGGCCGCCGCCGTCTTATAGAAGGTGCGGCAAATCGCGTTGGTCGAGAGGTCTCATGGTTTCGCTCAGGCAGATGGTGTGTGCGACGGTTGCAATGCTTGCGATGTCCATTGTCGCGCGTGCGGAGGACGGTTTTCCCTTCGGCACCGAGATGACGCTGGAGGCGCTGCCGCAACCGGGCTCGAAGCGGATTCCGAACATCGAGATCGGCGACAATGGCGAGGTCGTTCTGGAGCTGTGGTGCAAGGGCGGCAAGGGCCAGTTCTCGGTCGCCGGCAACACCGTGATCTTCGTCCCCGGCCAGATCCAGGACCGGTCCTGTCCGCCGGCCAGGGCCCAGGCCGACGACGATCTCGTCGCAGCGCTTGGCAGCGTCGAGACCTGGAAGCGGCAGGGCGACGTGCTGACGCTTCTCGGCCCGAAGCCGCTGCGCTTCCGCGTGAACGGGAATTAGCTTCAGCAAGCAGTACTCTCGTGTCCCGGACAAGGCGTAGCGCGCAGGCGCTGCGCCGCGGAGCCGGGACCCAGTCTCAATCCGCGACTTCGCTTGCGGTTCTGGGCCCCGGCTCTGCAGCGCCTTCGCGCTGCGTCCGGGGCACGATAGCTCGGCCTATTTCCACACCGACTTGTCGGCGTCCCAGCGCTGGCCCTTCAGCTCCTTGGCGAGCGCCTCGACCGAGCCGTTGTCGTCGGGCTGGTCGCCTTCCTCGTCGGCCGAAGCTTCGTCCGAGAGATTGAGCTTGGCGCCGCTGCTCTCGTCGGCGGTCGTGGTTGCGGGGCTGCCGATCCAGAGCATGAGCTTGTCGGTCGTGCCGGGCTTGTCGGGCGAGATAAGCCCTGCGACCTCGATCGTGTCGGTGAGATCGAGCGCCGGGTAATCCTGGTTCGGCCGCTTGAAGACCAGCTTGAGCTTGCCGGTGGCCGGGTTGAAGCTTTGCGAGACCGGCTTTGCCACGAGCGTCCGGCTCAGCACGCCCGCCACCGCGGACGCGAGCTTGTCGCGGTTGATCTTGTCGCCGTCGCGCCAGTCGGCCGCGGCGAAGCGGATGGCGCGGTCCATCTCGGTCATGCCCGCGGTCCAGCCCGCGGCGACGACGCCGGGCATCGCCTTGAATTTTGCCAGCAGCGCGCCGGCGCGCTCCGGGTCGACCGACATGTTGATGGTCTGCTCGCCGGCGCGCAACGCGTCGCAGCCGACGCTGAGGCTCGCCAGCGTCACTTCGACCTCCTGGCCCTTCAGGCTCTTCAGGAACTCGGTCGCGGCATCCAGCTTGACCTTGACCGCGATCGCCTCCGGCGAGACGTCGGTGAAATCCTTCGGCTGCGGCGTGATGCCGTCGTCGGAGGTCTGGTTGTCCAGAAACTCCTTCTCGCTGAGATCGGAATTGTCGGGCGAGGTGACCTCGGTCACGGCCTGGCCGATTCCGATCTGGCCGCGGAACTCGAAAGTGTCTCCGGCCTGTTTGCGCAGCAGCTTGACGGTGACGGGCGCCTTCGCGCCGAGGCTCTGCGTTGTGCCAGTCAGCATCTGGCCGGCGACCTGGAGATTGACGACGAAGCGGTCCTTGCGGTCGGAATTCTTCGCGACCGGATAACAGACGTCGAGCACGGCCGCCGTGACCGTCTTGCCCTGGCGCGTCTCCTTCAGGATCACGTCGGCATTGCCGTCCATCAGCCCGTCGATCGAGGTGAAATAGCGCGTCTCAGGTCCGCCCGGCGCCGTCGCCTTTGGCGACAGCTTCATCTGGGCGGATGCGACCTCCGGCGAAACAGCAAGCAGAGCCGCCACAAGGGCCGTGGAGCAAACCAGAAGCGCGCGCATCGATGAAATCCTCGAGCAAGGGAGCATGATCCGGAAAAGTGTGACGCGGTCTTCCGAAAAGATCATGCTCAAACAATAACCTAAAGCGCGATGACGACTCATTCCGATCTCATCGCGCTTTAGAATCGGCGCCACCGTAGTGGGTTTTGGCCGTCGGTTGAATCGGAAAGCGTGAGCCATGGTCGGCAAAAAAGAAGGCCGCCCGGAGGCGGCCTTCGCAACATTGCCACGGAACGGTGGGCTCAGAAGCCGCCCATGCCGCCGCCGGCCGGCATCGCGGGCGGAGCTTCCTTCGGCGTCTCGGCGACCATGGCTTCGGTGGTCACCAGCAGGCCGGCCACGGAGGAGGCGTCCTGGAGCGCGGTGCGCACCACCTTGGCGGGGTCGATGATGCCCTTCTCGACCATGTCGACATAGTCCTCGGTCTGGGCGTCGAAGCCGAAGGTCTCGGACTTGTTCTCGAGGATCTTGCCGACGACGATCGAGCCTTCCACGCCCGCGTTCTCGGAGATCTGGCGGATCGGGGCTTCCAGCGCCTTCAGCACGATGTTGATGCCGGCCTGGACGTCGTCATTGGCGTTGGTGAGACGGCCCACCGCCTTCTTGGCGCGGAGCAGCGCGACGCCGCCGCCGGGGACGATGCCTTCCTGCACCGCGGCACGGGTGGCGTTGAGGGCGTCCTCGACGCGGTCCTTCTTCTCCTTGACCTCGATCTCGGTCGCGCCGCCGACGCGGATCACCGCGACGCCGCCGGCCAGCTTGGCGAGGCGCTCCTGGAGCTTCTCGCGGTCGTAGTCCGAGGTGGTCTCCTCGATCTGCGCCTTGATCTGGCCGACGCGGGCCTCGATGTCGGGCTTCTTGCCGGCGCCGTTGACGATCGTGGTGTTCTCCTTGTCGATCACCACCTTCTTGGCGCGGCCGAGCATCTTCACCGTGACGTTCTCGAGCTTGATGCCGAGCTCCTCGGAGATGAGCTGGCCGCCGGTGAGGATCGCGATGTCCTCGAGCATGGCCTTGCGGCGGTCACCGAAGCCCGGCGCCTTGACGGCGGCGACCTTGAGGCCGCCGCGCAGGCGGTTGACGACCAGGGTCGCCAGTGCCTCGCCCTCGACGTCCTCGGCGATGATGACGAGCGGCTTGCCCGACTGCACCACGGCTTCGAGCACCGGCAGCATGGCCTGGAGGCCCGAGAGCTTCTTCTCGTGCAGGAGGATGTAGGCATCCTCAAGCTCGGCGGTCATCTTCTCGGCGTTGGTGACGAAGTAGGGGCTGAGATAGCCGCGGTCGAACTTCATGCCCTCGACGATGTCGACTTCGGTGTCGAGCGACTTGTTCTCCTCGACGGTGATGACGCCCTCGTTGCCGACCTTCTGCATCGCCTGCGCGATCATCTTGCCGATGGCGGCATCGCCGTTGGCCGAGATGGTGCCGACCTGGGCGACCTCGGAGGAGGCGGCAACCGGCTTGGCGCGCTTCTCGATGTCCTTGATGACGGCGGCAACCGCGATGTCGATGCCGCGCTTGAGGTCCATCGGGTTCATGCCGGCGGCAACCGCCTTGGCGCCTTCGCGCACGATGGCCTGGGCCAGCACGGTCGCGGTGGTGGTGCCGTCGCCGGCAAGGTCGTTGGTCTTGGAGGCGACCTCACGCACCATCTGGGCGCCCATGTTCTCGAACTTGTCCTCGAGCTCGATCTCCTTGGCGACGGTGACGCCGTCCTTGGTGATGCGGGGCGCGCCGAAGCTCTTCTCGATGACGACGTTGCGGCCCTTCGGGCCGAGCGTCACCTTGACGGCGTTGGCGAGAATGTCGACGCCGCGCAGCATGCGATCGCGCGCGTCTCCGGAAAACTTGACGTCTTTGGCAGCCATTTCTGCAATTCCTCGTGTTTCGTGATGTGTCTTGTTTCGTGCTGCGTCAGCCGCGTTCTCCTTTCGTCATTGCCGGGCTCGCCCCGGCAATCCATCCTCATACGAAGAACGATGGATGCCCGGGTCAGGCCCGGGCATGACGGTGGAGTATTCAGCGGCCGTTCAGGCGGATGGCCTTAGGCCAGAACGCCCATGATGTCCGACTCCTTCATGATCAGGAGCTCTTCGTTGTCGATCTTGACCTCGGTGCCCGACCACTTGCCGAACAGCACGCGGTCGCCCGCCTTGAGGTCGATCGGGATCAGCTTGCCGGTCTCGTCACGGCCGCCGGGTCCGACGGCGACGACCTCGCCCTGGGACGGCTTTTCCTTGGCGGTGTCCGGAATGATGATGCCGCCCTTGGTCTTTTCCTCGGCGTCGATACGTTTGACCACGACACGGTCATGCAGCGGACGAAATTTGGATTTAGCCATGACGTTTCCCTTTGGAGGCTCGCTTCGGAAGTAGTGGAAGTGGGTGGGGCGGCGCTTCCGTCCATCCTCGTCCCGAGGATCGAACGGCGCGCTTAGCAATCGGGCTTTCCGAGTGCTAATAGTGCGCCCGGAAATATGGCTTGGCCGCGATCCTGTCAAGCAAAGGTGGTTAAGCGATTGGTGAGGCGGATATAGGATGGTGGCATTGGAAACGTGTTCGGGGCGCCGGCGTATCAAAGGACGTCATTGCCCCGGCGTCGGTTTTGCGCTTGGCTGCGGGAGGGGTGCGGCCATGGTCTTGTTCGGGGGAATGCCATGATCAGTTCAGCTCGCGCGCGCACGGTAGCCAATCTGGCGGCCGCGTCTTTTCTGGCGCTGTTGCTGGGCGCCTGCGGCGGCGGCATGAGCCTGCCGTCCTTCTCGTCGTCGTCTCCGCCGCCCGAAGCCGAGCCCGGTACCGGCCCGGAAATGCCGGCGAGCATCCGCGCCGACGAGATCGTCGGCCGCTGGGGTCTTGCCTCGTTCCAGAACCCGGCCGACCGCGCCCGCACCGAGGCTGCGGCGCGGTCCCAGTGCAAGAATCCCTACGTGATCGGCGCCGGAACCTCCGGCGGCGTGGTCATGCATCTGGCCGACCAGGCGACGCCGCAGGAATTGCGCCTCAAGGGTTCGCCCAGCGGCAAGAACTATATCGGGCCGGCCGGTCCGACCCCCGGCGAGCAGGACCGCGAGATCGTGTCCTTCGACGGCCGCGTCCTGATCACCCGCTTCATCGACAAGGACGCCGCCACCCGCTACGGCAACATGGTCTACGTCCGCTGCGCCCCGAGGGCGTAGTTCCTCCCCACGTCATGCCCCGCGAAGGCGGGGCATCCAGTACGCCGCGGCCCCTCGATTCAATCACTGTCGTCTCTGGAATACTGGATCGTCCGCCCCAGTGCGCAATTGCGCACAAGGCGGACGATGACAACGGAGGGGATGGCCCCAAAAACAAAAACGCCGGCTCGCGCCGGCGTTTTGCTTTTCCGCGATCTCGCGTCCGTTCAGTCGAACAGCGCGTCGATGTCGTCCTGCGAGGCGTGGCCGACGTCGCCGGCGAGCTTCGGACCGTTGAGGAGTTTTTCGTCGTCGCTGCGCGCGTCGACCGGCGCCGGCACATGGGCCTTGATCGCGTCGACGCCGCCCCAGATCTCCATCATCGCGTTGATGTGCTGCTCGATGAACTTCATCGTGGTCATGACCTTGCTGATACGCTGGCCGGTCAGGTCCTGGAAGTTGCAGGCCTCGAAGATCGAGATGACGCGTTCCTGGATGTCGTCGGCGAGCCGCTTCTGCTGGTCGGCCGATTGCACCTTGGACATCGCGCTGGCCGCCTGGTCGATCGACTCGGCGGCTTCGAGAATCTGCTGGGTCGCCTGCTCGGTGCCGCCGACGACCGCGCCGAGTTCGCCATTGACCTTGGCCATCTCGCCGCCGTCGAAGCTCTTGCCGTGCAGCGTCGCGATTTCGCGCTTGGTGCGGTCGATGGCGTCGTGGATGAGGTCGAGCTCGACCTTCAGCTTCTCGCACTGCTCGATCTGCGCCCGGTACGTGTCGAGCATGGTGCGCGCTTCGGAGAGCTCATGCGCCGTCGAGGCGTCGATCGCCGCCATGGCCGCGCTGCTGGACAAGGGTGCGGGCGCAATGCCCTTGGCCATCTGTGCGCGGATGGCGCGCAGCTCCGCCATGATCTCGCTATGCATCGGCGCAGCCTCCTCAATCATTTCGGGGCTGGGCATCTCGCCGACAATAGCCTCTTCGACACGAAAACGTTTGCGGTGAACAGCCATCAGGAACTCCCCCCACCTCACTCACGCGTCTTTGTAGGCAGAAGCGATTTAACACGAAGTTCACAGCAGGAACTGTTGTGCGGCCGTGCGCGACGGCCCGCAAAGGAGCGATTAACCATGGGCGCGCCGCGTTCATCGAAAATAAACGCTGATCTCCAAATTGCAGCCCCGCTCGCGACGTGGTGAATCGAAACGTCGCTTCCGTTTACCAAACAAAACGCCTTTTGCTTTTTATTGACCACGTCGCGGACGCCGATCAGCCATCAGCTCTGCACGACGCATGTGATCTAGACGAAACAGTACAGAGTACGTCGATGTTCAAGAAAATGTCTGTCGCGCTGCTCGGCGGCGCTTGCACCCTCGTTGCCGGCGCAACCAGCGCCAGCGCCTTCGACAATACCGTGCCGAACGATCCGCCCGCGGTGCTTTACCAGCCGCAAGTGCCGCCGGCGCCGGTGCGTGTGGCCTCCAATGCGAACATGGGTGGCGGCTTCATCGAGTTCCTGTTCGGCGACGGGCCCGGCCGCGGTCCGGCCTACGCACCGCCGCCGGTGTATCAGCAGCAGCCGGGCTACAACGATCCGCGCCGCCTGCCGCCGATGGGCGAGCCGCAGATGCAGGGTGGATATCAGCAAGGCGCAGGTCTCCAGCAGGAGGCGGTCGATCCGCGGCAGCGTTCGTTCGATCCGAAATTCGAGAAACAACTCGTTGACTATAGCGGCAAGGAAAGTGCCGGCACGATCGTGGTCGATACGCCGAACAAGTTCCTCTATCTCGTCGAGGGCAACGGCCGGGCGATGCGCTACGGCATCGGCGTGGGGCGTCCCGGCTTCACCTGGTCCGGCGTGAAGTCGATCACGGCCAAGCGCGAATGGCCGGACTGGACCCCGCCGGCCGAAATGATCGCGCGCCGCCCCGACTTGCCGAGGCACATGGAAGGCGGTCCGGAAAACCCGCTCGGCGCGCGTGCGATGTATCTCGGCTCCACGCTCTACCGCATCCACGGCTCCAACGAGCCCTGGACCATCGGCACCAACGTCTCCTCCGGCTGCATCCGCATGCGCAACGAGGACGTCATCGACCTCTACGGCCGCGTCAATGTCGGCACCAAGGTCGTGGTGATGTGAGGTCCGAGCTTCGAAATGAAAACGGCCGCCCCATGGGCGGCCGTTTTTGTTTGCGCGTTATCGAGCAGCCTTACGCATAATCGCTGCCGCCATCGTCGCCGCCGCCGAAATCGCTGTCGTCGGCCATGTCGACGTTGTCGTCATTGTCGTTCTGATCGTTGTAATTCTGGTCGTCGTTCGAAGCCTGGTCGACCAAGCCTTGGCGGGAATCGCCGCCACGGTCGCGGCTCGAGCCGATGTCGTTGAGGCCGGCATCGCGCGCGAGCGAGCCGCCGGACTGGTCGCTGCCGCCCCAAGGACTTCCACCAGCGCTGCGGTCGCCCAGGGCGTTGGTGTCGCCGAAGGCCTGCTGGTGCGATCCGCCCATCATGCCGCGGATGCTGGAGAGCAGCAGCGAGCCGCCGACGACGCCGGCCGCGGCCGCCGCCGCCGTGCCGAGGAACGAGCCGCCGCCACCGCCGACCGGCGGGGCGCCATAGCCCTGACCTGGGCCTTGACCTGGACCTTGGCCGTAGGCCTGTCCGTAAGGCGGCTGGCCGTAACCCGGCTGCGACTGCTGCATCGCCTGGCCGCTGTTCCACACCGGCCGCGCGTCACGCGGTGGCACGTTCGGAACCGAGCCGCGCGAGGGGCCTCCGCCGAACAGCGTCTCGCGCATGGTATCCAGGAAGCCGCCGGATTGCGCCGGCTCGGGCGCATGGGCCGCCTCCAACTCTTGGATGCGGTTATGGGCGCGCTTCAGCGCTTCGTCCTGCAACAGCGTGGTCTGCACCAGCGCGTAAATCGCGCCGGGCGCCTTGCGCAGGCCGTCGGAGATCGCGGCGATCGCGTCGGGATCGCGCGGTGCATTTTCCAGTTTCGAAAGCCGGTCGAAAAGCTCGTCGACGAGCTGGCGTTCCTGCGGCGTCATGATCAATCTCCCTCGCGCAAACCAAGCGCGCAGGAGATGTAGGGTTCCATTGTGGCCTCAACAGTGCCGGCCGGATTAAATTTCGGTATGCGACAAGCCGCCTCGCCGGGCCTGCGCTTTCGCCGGATTTCACCCCAGTGTCGCGTTGGTCTGCGCCAGCAGCCGCACGAATTCATCGCTCCCGAGGTAGGCATACTCGCGTTCGCGCACGTCGGTCATCGGATCAAGCGCGGCAAGGACGTCGTCGACGAAGCCGGGATGGCACATCACGAGGCCGCCATCCGGCAGGCCGTCCAGGAATTGCCGCATCATTTCGCCGAAATCGGCGGCGCGGCTGAAGTCATATGCGCCAGCGAAGCCGGGATTGAAGCCGAGGCCGGCACCAGCGGCGCGGCGGCGGAATTGCGCGCTGAGGATGTCGAGCACCATGGCTTTTGGTGAGGCCAACCGCTGCTTCAGCGGCAGGTCGCGGCCGCCCTGGCGTACCCAGGCGTTTGGCGCGGTTTCGGCAACCGCGTCGACAAAGCCGTCGCGCACCTGCGGATAGAGCTGCACATGCTGATGTCCGTCGACGAAGTCTGGTGCGCGGCCGAAAGCGTCAGCGAAGGCCGCGAGCTGCGCCTTCACCTCATTGCGAAAGAATTCGCGGTCGAGCCGCCGCAAAACACCCGCGCACAAGAGCTTCGGAAACGACATGAACATGTCGCCGTCGAGCGGGCGAAAATGCATGGTAAGCGGCCGGAACGGCGCGGACAGCGTCACGTGCAACCCGATCGCGCAGCGCGGGCTCGTCTTCGCTGCGGCCTGGAGCGCCTCGATCTCGCCGCGAGCGATCGTTGGGCCCACCATCATCACCGAGGTGGCGTTGAGGCGGCCGCGTTCGATCAGGTCACGGATGGCGCGGTTGACGCCCGGGCTGATGCCGTAATCGTCGGCGCAGAGCCAGATCCGCCGCGGCGGCGCCGCCGCGATCATTCGGCCGCCGTCCTCTTCGAGGCGTCGTCGGCCTTGTCGGTCTCGAAGTGCTTTTCACTGTGTTCGGCGACGAAGTAGATCGGGCGGGCCTTCAGCTCGGAGAGGATCTTGCCGATATATTCGCCGACGATGCCGATCATGATGAGCTGCACGCCGCCGATCGTCATCAGGCCGACCACGAGCGAGGGATAGCCGGGGACCTGCTTGCCGGTGGTGAAGACCTCCCAGAGAATGGAGAGGCCGAACAGGAAGGCGATGCCGGCGAGCACGACGCCGAGCAGGCTGGCGAAGCGCAGTGGTGCCACCGAGAACGAGGTCAGGCCCTCGATCGACAGGCCGAGCAGGCGCGCGGCGTTGAAGGTGGTGACGCCATGGGCGCGCGGCGCCGGCTCGTAGTCGACACGGATCTGGCGGAAGCCGATCCAGCTTGCCAGGCCCTTGAAGAAGCGGTTGCGCTCCGGCAGTTGCCGAAGCGCTGTGACCGCGCGCGGCGAAAGCAGGCGGAAGTCGCCGGCATCTTCCGGAATCTTCTGGCGGGCACCCCAGTTGATCAGGGCGTAGAAGCCATGCACGGCGAGCCGCCGCAGGAAGGTTTCGTTGTCGCGATGCGCCTTGGCCGTATAGACGACGTCATAGCCGTCATCGATCCAGTGTCGCACGAGCTGCTCGACGAGAGTCGGCGGATGCTGGCCGTCGCCGTCCATGAACATCACGGCGCCAAGGCGGGCATGGTCGAGGCCGGCCATCAGCGCCGCCTCCTTGCCGAAATTGCGCGACAGCGAGACCACCTGGACGTCGATCGCGTCGGCCGGCAGGCTGCGTGCGATCGACAGCGTCGCGTCCGCGCTGCCGTCGTCGACGTAGACGACCTCGCAAGCGAGGCGATAGCGCTGCCGCAGGGTCTTAGCGAGATCGCAGATGCGCTGGTGCAGGGCGGCGAGGCCCGCCGCCTCGTTGTAGACGGGGACGACGATCGACAACCCCTTCGCGGCGGCGTTCGCCGCGGTGGTCGTCAGGCCGGAAACGTCAGAGCCCAGCGTCATCGATCAAGGTTCCAGAGGGCGTTCAAGGTCATCTCAACAGCATATGATAGCTGCCGTTTGCTGTCGCTACGCTGAACGGACCTGAGGCTCACCGCCGCAGGAACGCCTCGAGCTTGGCGAACAGCGGGTTCTCCCGGTCGAACACGTAGTCGAGCGAGACCACCGAGACGGTCTCGGCGCCGTGCTCGCGCAGGAAGCTCGCGAGCGCATAGAGCTGCCCCGGCGGGCAGTGCAGCGTCAGCATGCCCGACGAGGTCGGCCCGCCGAACGGGGCCTCGACGCCGAAACGGCTGTGGGCCTCGCCGAGCAGGGCGGCGTCGCACTGCCGGAATCGGGTCCGGACCTCGCGGTACTTGTTGGCACGCGCCCGCGCCGCGATGTGGTCGAGGATGATTCGCGCGGTCTCCCGCGCCTGCGGCGACCAGTCGGCATCCCTGGAGGCGACCAGATTGGCCTGGCTGCGCAGGATCATACCGTCGTCGAGCACCCGCAAGCCGTTGGCGGCGAGGGTCGCGCCGGTCGTCGTGATGTCGACGATCAGCTCGGCGCTGCCGGCCGCCGGCGCGCCTTCGGTCGCGCCTGCGCTTTCGACGATGCGGTAATCGGTGATGCCGTGGCTCTGGAAGAACGCGCGGGTGAGATTGACGAACTTGGTCGCAACCCGCATCCGCATGTGATGCTGCTCGCGGAAGCCGGTGGTGACGTCGTCGAGGTCGGCCATGGTGCGGACGTCGATCCAGGCCTGCGGCACCGCCACCACGACGTCGGCATAGCCGAAGCCGAGCCCTTCGATCAGGGACACGTGCTTGTCGGCGTCCGCGATGTTCTCGCGCACCAGGTCCTCGCCGGTGACGCCGAGATGGGCGAAGCCGCGCGACAGCTGCGCGGCGATCTCGCTCGCCGAGAGATAGGCGACCTCGACATTGTCGAGGCCCGCGATGGTGCCGCGATAGTCGCGTGCGCCGCCGGCCTTCGACAGCTTGAGGCCCGCGCGGGCGAAAAAGGCCTCGGTGTTTTCCTGGAGGCGGCCCTTGGAGGGAACGGCCAGAACGAATGGCGCGCTCATGACTTAAGCTCCCACCTTGCGGCCGATCCGGGTCAGCGCGTCCACCCAGACCGAGAAACCGACCGCGGCGATCGGCTCGGCCGAACCGAGCTGGGTCATCAGCCCGTCATAGCGTCCGCCGGCGACCAGCGGCTCGGCGCCGTTGCCGCGGTGATGCAGCTCGAATTCGAAGCCGGTGTAATAGTCGAGCCCGCGTCCGAACGCGGTGGAGAAGCGCGTCTGCTTCACGTCGATGCCGCGCGCAGCCATGAAGCCGACCCGGCTCTCGAACTGATCGATCGCAGCCGTGAGGTCGAGCCTGGCGTCGGTTGTGAGCGCGCGCAGCTCGGCGATGGCGTCGTCGGGATTGCCTGTGATCGACAGGAAGCGCTTGAGCACGGCGATCGCCTCGCGCGGCAGCGCGCCGCCCTTCAGCGTCGATTGTTCGAGGAAGCGGTCGGCGATCTCGGCGGTGGTGCGGCCGCCGACATTGGTGGTCCCGGCGATCGACATCAAGTCGGTGACGAAGGCGAGCGCCGCCTTGCGGTCGGAGCCGGCGAGGGCTGCCAGCACGCCCTCATATTCGCTGCGGGTGGCGGTCGCCGCGGCCGCCAGCCGCTCCAGATCCTGCTCCAGGCTGATCTTGCGGTTGAAGTCCTTGACCAGGCGGCGCCGCCAGACCGGATAGAGGTTGAGCGCGTCGAGCAGTGCGTTGAACAGCGCCACGTCGCCGGTGCGGATCTCGACGTCGCGGACGCCGAAGGCGCTGGTTGCCTCCAGTGCCAGCGCCAGCATCTCGGCATCGGCCGCGGCGCGGTCCTGGCGGCCGAACGATTCGATGCCGGCCTGCAGAAATTCGCTGGCCTGGCCGCTGCGGTAGCGGAATACCGGACCGAGATAGCTGAACCCGGCCGGCTGGCCGGAGCGGCTGGAGGCGAGGTAATCGCGCGCCACCGGTATGGTCAGGTCCGGGCGCAGGCAGAGCTCCTCGCCGGTGAGGTCCGTGGTCAGGTACAGGCTCTTGCGGATGTCCTCGCCGGAAAGGTCCAGGAACGGCTCGGCGGGTTGCAGGATCGCCGGCTCGGCCCTGACATAGCCGGCCTGCGCGAACGACAAGAGCAGCGTATCCGCCCAGGCGGCGGAACCGGCAGCATTTGAGGTGGCAGTCGCGGTCATCTCAGGGGTCCATCGTCCCGGCGGAACCGGGCAGGGCAAGGGGAGGCAAGGGGAGGCAAGGCAGTTGGCGCAGCCCTTAGCATGGCCGGAAAGCGGTTTCGACCTCCAAAGGATCAATCGCTTAACGGCCGGCCAACTCCATCGTCATGGCCGGGCATAGCCGTCCGAAGGACGGCGTCGCTTCCGCTCGCCCATGACCCGGCCATCCACACCTTGCCCTCCGACAAGCCCGGGCATGACGACTTCCGGCGTTCTCAAATGTGATCACGCTAGGTGGCCTTTGCCGCCCCAATCGCCCAGCACCGCCTGCACCAGCGCCAGCGCCGCCACCGCGGCGGTGTCGGCCCGCATGATCCGGGGCCCCAGGGCGAGCCGCAGGATCTTCGGCTGCCGCAGCAACAGCGCCCGCTCTTCCTCGGCAAAGCCGCCTTCGGGGCCGATCAGCACGTCGATACCTTGTCCCGCCTCGCGCGCGCCGTGCAGGCTCTGAACGGGGTTTTCGACCTCCGCGGCCTCATCGCAGAAGATGAGCAGGCGACCCGCGGCGCGCTGGCCGAGGAAGCGCTCCAGCGGCACCGGCTCGGCGACGGTCGCGATGCTCAGGATGCCGCATTGCTCGGCCGCCTCGACCACGTTGGCCCGCATCCGCTCGGTGTTGACCCGGGAGGCCTGGGTGAACCGGGTCAGGACCGGTTGCAGGCCGGCAGCGCCCATCTCGATGGCCTTCTGGACCATGTAATCGAGCCGGGCGTGCTTGAGCGGGGCGAAGACGTAAGTGAGGTCCGCCAGCCGGTCCTGCGGCCGGGTCAGCTGGAGGATCACCAGGCCGTCCGGCCGTTTGCGGCCTTCGATGGCGGCCTGCCATTCGCCGTCGCGGCCGTTGAAGGCCAGCACCTCGGCCCCCGCGGCCAGCCGCAGCACATTGCCGAGATAATTGCTCTGGTCGCGGTCGAGCGGAACCCTGGCGTCCTGGGCGAGGGGGGCATCGACGAACAGGCGGGGGGCGCGAAAATCGTGGGAGGGCATCGTTCAAAGGTCCGATTTGTCGCCGTTATTAACCGAAAGCCGCCGTTTCGGGGGTAAATATTGCCAAACCGGTGCGTCGGCGCGCCGCGCTCTTGCCCTATTCGACGGGTTGTTAAGCGCCGGCGGGAATCGTAAAAACGCGAACACGCTGGTTGCGCTTCAATTGGGAAGACGCCGAACCCCGTAAGCTCCTGCCGGAGAGACTGCCTTGATGATCCGTCATTTGATGGTTCCGATCGCCGCCGCCATGGTCGCCATGGGGGCCGCGGGCGCCTATGCGCAAAGCGCCTTCCCGGCGCCGCTGCCGAACCAGGCCGCGAGCAGCTCGGCATTTCCGCCCGTGAACGGCTCCGCGCCGACCGCGTCCGTCGGCACGGCGCCGCAATCCTCGTTTCCCGCCAACGGCGCTGCGCCGATCGGTGGCGCCGGCGCCTTCAGCGCAGCCCCGCCGACGCAAGCGCCGGGCGAGGACTGCATGAAGGGGTTCGTCCCGTTGCGCGAAGAGGCCGAGAAGCGCGGCAAGCTGATCAAGGCCGCGAGCGACCGTCATGCGACGCCGGACGAGGCCTGCAAGCTGATCGGCAATTTCAGCCAGGCCGAGCTCAAGATGATCAAGTATGTCGAGGCGAATGGCGCCAAATGCGGAATCCCGCCGCAGATCGGCGCGCAGATGAAAGATGGCCACAAGAACACCGAGGCCATGCAGAAGAAGGTCTGTACGGTCGCGCAGCAGATGCAGCAGCAGCCGCGCGGTCCGGCCGGTCCGTCGCTGAGCGAGGTGCTGGGGTCGGGCTCGGCGCCTGAGGCCAACGCCGGCAAGAAGGGCGGCAGCACCTTCGACACGCTCAACGGCAACGTCCTCACCCGATGAGCGACACGAGCACCCGCGTTGCCGACTCCACCGGCAACTGGGTCGATACGCTCGCGCCGCAATGGGCGCGGCCCTATTTGCGATTGTCCCGCTTCGATCGTCCGATCGGCTCCTGGCTTCTCCTGATGCCATGCTGGTGGTCGGCGGCGCTTGCCGCCGGCATTGCGCACGACGTAAGCCGCCTGCCGCTCACCATCGTCCTGTTCTTCATCGGCGCCTTCGTCATGCGCGGAGCAGGCTGCACCTGGAACGACATCACCGACCGCGACCTCGACGACAAGGTCGAGCGCACCCGCTCGCGGCCGCTGCCGTCGGGGCAGGTGACCACGAAGCAGGCGCTGGCCTTCATGGTCGCGCAGGCCCTGATCGGTCTCGTGGTGCTCCTGCAATTCAATCGCTTCGCGGTCCTGACCGGCATCGCCTCGCTTCTGATCGTCGCGATCTACCCCTTCATGAAGCGCATCACCTGGTGGCCGCAGATCGTGCTCGGGCTCGCCTTCTCCTGGGGCGCGCTGATGGGCTTTGCCGTCACTTTCGGCCGCATCGACGTCACCGCACTCGTGCTCTATGGCGGATCAATCGCCTGGGTGATCGGCTATGACACGATCTACGCGCATCAGGATGCCGAGGACGATGCGCTGATCGGCATCAAGTCGACCGCGCGCCTGTTTGGCGCGCACACGCACCAGGCGCTGATCCTGTTCTATGGGCTCGCGGTGATGCTGATCGGCGTCGCGCTGGCGTCAGGCGATGTGCGCTGGCCCGCCTGGCTCGGGCTTGCCGCTTTCGCCGCCCATCTGGCCTGGCAGGTCATGCGGCTCCGGATCGATGATCCCGCGCTTTGCCTGCGCCTGTTCAAGTCGAACCGCGATGCGGGGCTGTTGTTGTTTGCGGGATTGCTCGCCGACGCCGTGCTGCGGGCCGGTTAGTTTCGTAGGGTGGGTTAGCGAAGCGTAACCCACCACTTTCTTTCCGCGCGGATAGATCTTGGTGGGTTACGCCTTCGGCTAACCCACCCTACGGCACTGCGAGTGCCGCTCAATTCCTTGCGATGATCTCGCGCTCGCCGTGATGAACCGACAGCTCGCGCGCCATGGCGGTGCGCCGGCGCATCAGGAATTTCGGACGGCGGGCGCGGATCGCGTTGGCGCGGCGGCGGCGCGGTGCGGGCTTGCGGGCGCCTTCGTCGAGCTGCGGAAGCGCGAAGATCTCGCTCCAGACCGCCCAGGCTTCGGTGAGCTCGTCGCCATCGGCGCCGACCAGCAGCGGAACGGAGAGCGAGGGGTCGCGATGGACGAGGACGAGGGCCTGCGCCTCGTCGTTGCCGCGCAGCGCGACGCCGGTGAAGTCGCTGACGCGTACGTTGATCGCCATCTGCATGCCGCGGACGGCACGGCGCAGCACGACGCGTTCGCGATGAAGCTCGATCTGCCTTGTGTATCCGTCGGCGCGCGGGTCATGCGCATCGAAGCGGACCGGAAGGGAAAGGGGGTCGAGCCGCAAGCTGCGGCCCGACCCGGCGGGAGCGATCCCGCTTGTTGCTGTTTGACGCCTCACGGCTTTAGTTCTCCCCGCCAGGATTATGTTCCCGGTCGATGCGAGGACCTTAGCGCGGCGGCTTCCGAAACCGCTTAAAAAGGCTGGTTAACCCAGCGTCACCGCGGCTCATGATTGACAAGACCTTGGCGCGCATGATTGACGAGACGTTGCGCCGAAGTCGCGAATCTGAGCTTTTGGCGGGCTGAAAATGCTTGAAGTCCGCGCTATCAGGGCACATCTGTGGGTTCCGGTCCCGAACCCCCGCCCCCCAACAGGATTTCGTTTGTGAACCCTTCACCAAGCTCGACGCTTTCGCCCAAAGCCAATCGCGACCTGTTCGATCAGTCCGCGCTGTCCGATCTCGCGCAGCGGCTGGTCGAGGCGGCCAGGCGCGCCGGCGCGGATGCGGCCGATGCGGTCGCAGTGCGCGGCGTCTCGCAAGGCGTCGAGGTGCGCGACGGCCGTGTCGAGGAATCCGAGCGGTCCGAGGGCGACGATGTCGGCCTGCGCGTTCTGGTCGGCCAGCGCCAGGCGGTGGTCTCGACCAACGACGTCAGCGGCGATGCCGTGACCAAGCTCGCGGAACGCGCGGTCGCGATGGCGCGCGTCGCACCTAGCGACAAATATGTCGGCCTCGCCGATCCCGCGCTGCTTGCGCGCGACTTCCCCGATCTCGATCTGCTCGATCCCGATGTGCCGGCTACCGGGGAGCTCGAGCGCCGCGCGCTCGAAGCCGAGGCTGCGGCGCTCGCGGTGAAGGGCGTGACCAAGTCCGGCGGTGCCTCGGCCTCCGCCGGCATCGGCGGCATGGTGCTCGTCACCAGCACCGGCTTTCACGGCTCCTACTTGCGCTCCAGCCAGGGCATCTCGGCCACCGCGATATCAGGCGAGGGCACCGGCATGGAGCGCGATTACGATTTCACCTCGGCGCCGCATGGGGCCGATCTGCTGTCGCCGGGGCTCGTCGGCCGTTCCGCCGGCGAGCGTACCGTGGCGCGCTACAATCCGCGCAAGGTCGAGACCTGCAAGGTCCCGGTCGTGTTCGATCCGCGCGTTGCAGGCTCCCTGGTCGGCCACGTCGTCGGCGCCATCAACGGCGCCTCGATCGCGCGCAAGACCAGCTTCCTGAAGGACAAGCTCGGCCAGCAGCTGTTCGCCAAGAACATCCGCATCATCGACGATCCCCTGCGCAAGCGCGGCCTGCGCTCGCAGACCTTCGATGCCGAAGGCGTCGCGGTGAAGAAGACCGCGCTGATCGACGAGGGCGTGTTGACGACCTGGCTGCTTGATTGCGCCACCGCGCGGGAGCTGGGCCTTGCCACCACCGGCCACGCCCATCGCGGCGTCTCGTCCTCGCCCTCGCCCGGGCCGTACAATCTGCATCTCGAGGCCGGCACGCCGACGCCGGCCGAGCTGATCGCCGACATCAAGCAGGGCTTCTACGTCACCGACCTGATCGGCTCCGGCGTCAACGGCGTCACCGGCGATTACAGCCGCGGCGCCTCCGGCTTCTGGATCGAGAACGGCGAGATCACCTATCCCGTCAGCGAGGTGACGATCGCGGGCCACCTGTTCGAGATCTTCAAGTCGATGCAGCCCGCCAACAATCTCGAGTTCCGCTATGGCATCAATGCGCCGACGGTGCGCATCGAGGGTTTGACGCTTGGCGGACGCTGACGCGAACTCTCTCGACGCGACGATCCTGACCCGCGACGCAGCGCTGCTGAAGGACACGGTGCGGGAAGCGGGCGCGCTCGCGCAGTCGATGTTCCGCACCGAGCTCAGGAAATGGACCAAGGGCGCGTCCTCGCCGGTGTCGGAAGCCGACATCGCCGTCAACGACCTGCTCGAAGCGCGCCTGCGCAGTGCCACGCCCGACTATGGCTGGCTGTCGGAGGAGAGCGCCGACGACGCCACGCGGCTGTCGCGGCGGCTCGTCTGGGTGGTAGATCCCATCGACGGCACGCGCAACTATCTGGGCGGCCACGACGACTGGTGCGTCAGCGTGGCGCTGGTCGCGGATGCCGCGCCGGTGCTGGCCGCGGTGTTCGCGCCGACCAGCGGCGAGTTCTTCTTCGCGGCCCGCGGCCAGGGCACGCTGCTCAACGACAAGCCGGTGCGGGCGACGTCCGGGTCCACGCTCGATTTCTCCCGCATGGCCGGCCCCAAGCCGATGGTCGAGCGGCTCAACAGCTCCGGCGGCGACATCAAGCTGCACCCGCGAATCGGCTCGCTCGCGCTCCGGCTCTGCCGGGTCGCCCATGGCGCGCTGGATGCGGCTTTTGCGGGCGGCAACAGCCATGATTGGGACCTTGCGGCGGCCGATTTGATCGTGCAGGAAGCGGATGGTAGGATGAGTGACCTCTCCGGAGATCCCATCCTCTATAACCGCCGGGAAGTGGCGCACGGAGTGCTGGTGGCAGCGGGTCGCGATCGTCATGCGAGCATTGTCGCGCATTTTCGAAATCGTCCCTTGCCCTGAGCGCTTTCGCTGTGCTTGTCGAACACTGCTTTGCCGGGCAGCCCGTTAGGAAGAGAACCCATGCCAGATAGTGCCCCGCAACAACTGCTCCATCTCGTCATCGGAGGCGAACTGCTCGATCTCGAGCACAACACCTTCAAGAACCTCGACGACGTCGAGATCGTCGGCCTTTATCCGAACTATGCGTCCGCTCACGTCGCCTGGCGCGCCAAGGCGCAGAGCACGGTCGACAACGCGCAGATGCGCTACTTCATCGTCCATCTCCACCGGCTGCTCGACCCGAATCAAGAAACGAAGGCGCGTTGAAAAGGCTGCTTCGCAATACGCTGCGGAGCAGCTTCGTTCAGCGTGCCGTCGGGGTCCTGGCGGCCGAATATCTGCGTCTGGTCTGGCGGACCAACACATTCACGTTCGATCCGCCGGACGTCTATGAACGCGTCGAGCCGCAGATCCCCGCCATCTTCGCCTTCTGGCACGGCCAGCATTTCCTCACCCCCTTCATCAAGAACAAGGACTGGTACAAGGCCAGGGTCCTGATCTCGCGGCATCGCGACGGCGAGTTCAACGCGATCGCCGCCGAGCGGCTCGGCATCGGCACCATCCGCGGTTCCGGCGACCATGGCGGCGCCTTCCACCGCAAGGGCGGCGTCGGCGCCTTCAAGGAAATGGTGCGGACGCTTCAGGACGGTTGTAATGTCGCCCTGACCGCCGATGTCCCCAAGCGCTCGCGCGTGGCCGGGCTCGGCATCATCATGCTGGCACGGGAATCGGGGCGGCCGATCATGCCTTTTGCGATGGCGACCAGCCGCTTCATCCGGCTCAAGAACTGGGACCGCACCACCATCCATTTGCCATTCGGGCGGGGCGCATTGGTCGGCATCAAGGAAATCCACGTTCCGCCGGACGCCGACGCCGCCATGATGGAAGCGCTGCGGCTGGAGCTGGAGGAGACGTTGAACGAGGCGACCCGCCGCGCCTATGCGCAGCTCGGCCGCCCGGGGCCGGAAGATGCCTAACACGCTCCCGATGACGCTGCGGATGTATCAACGCCTAGCCTCCGGCCTGGTGCCGCTCGCGCCTGCGCTGATCAAGCGGCGGCTGAAGCAGGGCAAGGAAGACCCCGCGCGCGTCGGCGAGCGGCGTGGCCTGTCCCGGGACGTGCGGCCGCATGGTCCGCTGGTCTGGATCCACGGCGCCAGCGTCGGCGAGGTGCTGGCCGCGGCGGCGCTGATCGAGCGCCTGCGCGATCTCAATTTGCGCATCCTGCTCACGTCGGGCACCGTCACCTCGGCCGCGGTGGTGGCCAAGCGTTTTCCGCCCGACGTCATCCATCAATACGTGCCGTATGATTCCCCGCGCTATGTCGCGCGCTTCCTCGACCACTGGAAGCCGTCGCTGGCGCTGTTCATCGAATCCGACCTTTGGCCGAACCTGATCCTGGCGGGCGCAACGCGACGGGTGCCGATGGTGCTGATCAACGGGCGGATGTCGCCGCGCTCCTTCCCGCGCTGGCAGCGCATGTACGGCACCATCTCGGCGCTGCTGTCGCGCTTCGACATCTGCCTCGCGCAGTCCAAGACCGACGCCGAACGCTTCTCCGCGCTCGGCGGCCGCGACGTTCTCACCACGGGCAATCTCAAGCTCGACGTGCCGGCGCCGCCGGCCGATCCCGCCAAGCTCGAACGGCTGATGGCGATGACGCGCGGGCGGCCGATCATCGTCGCGGCCTCGACCCATCCGGGCGAGGACGAGATGCTGGTGGCGGCGCATCGCAGCCTCGTCGGTTTCTTCCCGCAGCTTCTGACGGTGATCGTGCCGCGCCACCCGGATCGCGGCTCCTCGATCTCGGGCCTGATCACCGCGTCGGGCCTGAAGCCGGCGCTGCGCTCGCGCGAGGAGCTGCCGACGGCGACCACCGATGTCTATGTCGCCGACACCATGGGTGAGCTCGGCCTGTTCTACCGCCTCTCGCCGATCGTGTTCATGGGCGGATCGCTGATCCGCCATGGCGGCCAGAATCCGATCGAGGCGATCAAGCTCGGTGCTGCCATCGTCCACGGTCCGCACGTCTTCAACTTCGCCGACGTCTACGAAGCGCTCGATGCGAGCGGCGGCGCGCGCCAGGCCGACACGCAGGAGCTTCTGGTCAAGCAGCTCGGCCAGTTGCTCGCCGATCCCACCGTGCGCGACAAGCTGCAGCACGCAGGCAGCAGCGTGGTCGAGCAGCTCGGCGGCGCGCTGGAGCGCACCATGACCGCGCTCGAGCCGTATCTGCTGCAATTGCGGATCGAGATGGGAGCCGCCAATGCGTGAGCCGGCCTTCTGGTACCGGCCGCGTTCCCCAGAGTCCCAAATCCTCCGTCCCCTGGGCGCGCTCTATGGCGCGATCACGGCGCGTCGCATGGCGCTCAAGGGTTTCGATGCCGGCATCCCCGTGATCTGCGTCGGCAACTATCATGTTGGCGGTGCCGGCAAGACGCCCACCGTGCTGGCGCTGACGAAGCTCCTGCGCGAGCTCGGCGAGACGCCTGTCGTGCTCAGCCGCGGCTATGGCGGGCGCCTGAACGGCCCTGTCATGGTCGATCGCGCGCGTCACATCGCAGCCGACATCGGCGACGAGCCGCTGATGATGGCGCGCGACGTTCCGGTCGTCGTCGCGCGCGACCGCCTCGACGGCGTCGCGCTCGCCAAATCACAAGGCGCCACCGTGATCCTGATGGACGACGGCTTCCAGAACCCGCACCTGCTGAAGGATACCTCGTTGATCGTGATCGATAGCGAGCGCGGCATCGGCAACGGCAAGGTGTTTCCCGCCGGTCCCCTGCGCGCGCCGCTGAAGGCGCAGCTCGCGCGCACCGACGCGCTGGTGCTGATCGGCGACGGCCGTGCCGCCAACGACGTCGCCGCCGAGCTCGCCAAGCGCAACAAGCCCGAGCTGCGCGCGCGCCTGAAGCCGGTCGCTGCCTCGGTCGCGCAGATCTTCGGCAAGCGGGTTTTCGCCTTCGCCGGCATCGGCGATCCCGAACGCTTCTTCCGCACCCTGCGCGCCAGCGGCATCGAGGTCGCGCGCACGCGTTCCTTCGCCGATCATCACGTGTTCTCGCCCGAGGAGATTGCCGCGCTCGCGGCGGACGCCCAGCGCGAGCAGCTCACGCTGGTGACGACGGAAAAGGACCTCGCGCGCCTGCGTGGCAGCGAGTGCGTGCCCGACGGCATCGTGCCGTTCGCGGTTCAGCTCGAATTCGACGAGCCCGCAAAGCTGCGGCAGTTGATCAGCGACCATCTCTACAAGGCGCGCGAGCGGCGGTTCGGCAGGCGATGATCGCGTAGGGATGGCAAAGCGGCTCCGCGTAGCCCAAAGAGCGGGGGACGGAAAAACAGTCCAGCGCCATGCGATATGTGACAATCGATCGGGGCGACATGTCGCGGCTGATGAAGTCTCTTCCGCACGTTCGGGAGTTGATGTAGCCTTTCATGAGAGCCGTCACCGGGACGTGCCGAACTCCTGGCAATCATCGGCGGCGTTTATGTCCACGGCGGGCAGTGTACCTTCATCATTTCAAATGCGGCGGCCGTAACGACCAGTTCGGAACGGCAGGCAGAATTATTGTCAAAAGCACAGAGGAGAACATGCCATGCATTTTTGCCTCACCGGACAATACACACCACGCGCGCTCAACGCCATTTTGGAAAACCCCACGACCAATCGCCAGGAGGCGGCGAGAAAACTCATCGAAGCGGCCGGCGGCAAGCTGATTTCGATGTACAGCGTTGCGGCCGACGGCCCAGGCGTTCTGGTGATTTTCGATGTGCCTGATCCGGGTGCGGCTCCGGCGATTTCCGGCCTGACCGTCGCGGCGGGCACTCTGCAGGACGTGAAACTGACTCGGTTGTTCACGCAGGACGAGATCAAGCAGGTCCGCCAGAACGCGGCGAAGCTGCGTCCTTCGTATACTCCGCCCGGAGGCTGACATCCGGATCTCGAGCGATGCCGCCGCAGGAGGGTCCAGCGGCGGCAACGCTCACGTCACAGCAAGAATCAGTTCTGCAAACCGAGGTGAGGCGAAGGCCTTCCGGCGTCCATTGACGGACGATGCGGGACGGCACGTGCTGCGTCCGGCGCCGTATGTCCGAGTGAACGTGCTTGCCTGCGACCCAGGTAGCGGATTGCGATCGCGGTTCAGCAATCAGTCATGCTCACCACGTTCCAACGGCCATCATTCCGATGATGGTCAGGCACGAGACGCAGGCCACCATGACAGTATAGCATTCGGGTGTATTCATCGCTGCCTCCCAAACTGCTGCCAATTGCTTGGTCACTGCTACGCGGGAGAGATCGCCGGTCTTGGGGCCGCTTCAATTCGGCACGCCGCGACCGGTCTTGTCTTGTGCGTCCGTCCTCTCATCGTCACCCTGATCTGCAGGATGATAATGCGCTTCGAGAGCTTCAGAGCGTTCAGCTGCGATCAGAAGCTGTTTCCGCATTTCAGCGAGGCGGGCGCGGCAATATTCACGATAGAGCAGGTCCAGTATGGTGGGCATGATCACCCCCATCGTTTGGCTTTCGATTTACAGACATTCCACCGCAAATTTTCGAGGTGATCGTAACCCGCCGGATGGCTCTTCGATATGAGCCCGTTCACAGACTGCGCCAATTCCAAAGCTCAATGGCCGTTTGGTTGACTTGATTGTCTGTGCGATAAAAAGAGCAGGGCCAGTTACCTAAGATGCAGCATAGCAGCCCTCTGTTTCACCAAGACTTCGTCAAACAACTTAAGGGCGCCGATCCGCAACAAAGAATCCAACCACAGCGCGAAATGACTAACTACGAAGTGCAAGCACTACGCGATGCAACGCGGATCGGCACGAGGGAGATCATTTCGGAGACCCGCAAGTTGAGACGCCGACACATCCATCCCCATGTCTCGCGATAGGCTGCATTGCTCGTGCTTCCCTGCGCGACGAAATCGCTCCACTCCTCTCGGATCACCGTGCGATAGAGTCCGGGAGGTGCTCTCCAGCGCGACGACATCATTCACGCGACATTCATCGCAAAACGCCTATCGGTCTGGGACCGATCAGGAGAATTCGATGAAACTGCCGTCCGCGACTGTCGCCGCCAGCCTTGTGTGTCTGATTGTTGCGCCCGTGTTTGCACAAACGACGCCGCCCGCCGCTTCGACCGGCACGGTGCCGGTTCCCGCGACCAAGCGCGTCACATGCTTAAGCTCGACGCAGAACCTGAAGGGGCAGGACAAGCGCGACCAGCTGCAGCTCTGCATGGCGCAGGCGCGAGTCGATTGCCTGAAGCAGGCGATCGATCAGAAGGTCGTCGGCGAGCCCAGGAAGACCTTCATCAAGACCTGCGTGGGCGAGAATGCCACGGAGCAGCAATAGAGGCGCGGGCGCGGCCTCACGGCTGCGGCTTCGGTGCGCCGGGGAAATGCCGCTGCAGCACGGCGGCCGGCGTGGCGTAGGCCTCTTGCAGGTCCACGCTCCAGTATTTCAATTCGTCGAGCGGGATCCGCGTGTCGGTGATCGCGCAGCGCACATAGGTTCCCGGCGAGATCACGCGGAAATCGCCGTCGAGATATTGCACCTGCGCTTCGCCATGGCCGGAAGAGCCGAACTTGTTCAGCACGGTCGAAAGTCTCCGTGGAAGGCCTCTCCGTAGAAAACCTGGAGGGCACGATGTGTTGAACGGGATGTAGCATAGATAGGGTGGCCTGTCCGCCCGGTAAACCCACCGGTTTGTGATGTTTTGCCGCTGTTTCCGCGTGATAGTGCTTCGGGCGAAGGATCGTCCCGGCGCCCGCGGCCGGCACCTGATACGGCAGAGTCCGATGCGCCTGCGACTGACCGCCCTGTTCCTGATGCTGTTGATGTCGGCCGCGCGCGCCGCGCCTGCGCCGCAGCAGGTCGAGATTCCGCTGTCGTCCGGCGTCCTGCATGCGCAGCTCTACAAGCCCGAGGGCGCGGGGCCGTTTCCGACCGTGATCGCGCTGCATGGCTGCGGCGGCCTTGGCGGCCATGGCGATCCCGTATTGCCGCGCTATCGCGACTGGGCGGAGCGGTTGCTCAAGGCTGGTAACGCGGTGTTGCTGCCCGACAGCTACGGCTCGCGTGAGCTCGGGCCGCAATGCCGCGTCAAGGAGACGCACGTCAAGGCGCGGCGCGAGCGTGTCGCCGATGTTGCGGCCGCGCGCGCCTGGCTGATGAAGCAGGCCTGGGTCGCACGCGACCGCGTCAGCCTGATCGGCTGGGCCAACGGCGCGAGCACGCTGCTGTGGGCGGTGCGTCCGCAGAATGCGGCGCGCGACGCAGGGCCGGATTTCCGAGCGGCGATTGCGTTCTATCCGGATTGCCGGATTTCCGCCGGCCTCGGCTGGAGCACGCGGGTGCCGACGCTGGTTTTGATCGGCGCCGATGACGACGTGTCGTCGCCGTCGGCCTGCCGCCAGATGGTCGAGGGTGCGCATGGCCGCAGCGCGCTCGCGCGCATCGTGGTCTATCCCGGCGCCTATCACGATTTCGACCGCGCCAACACGCCTCTGCACGCCGCTGCCGGCAGCAGCGACGCCGCCGCGCCCGAGCACGGCCATCTCGGCACCGATGCGGTCGCGCGCGCGGAGTCGCAGAAGCAAGTCGCGGAGTGGCTGGCGCGGTGATGAATATCCAGTAGCCCGGATGAGCGAAGCGATATCCGGGAAGACAGTTCCCGCATATCGCTTCGCTCATGCGGGCTACGGGGCGACGGATTCCCAAGCGGGGCCGCCCGAGGAACAATTTGAGGCGGACAGCCCCGCATCGACCACCGCCCTGCACGGATAATGGCCGACTGTGAATCTACGGATCGCGCGCGGCTGCGGTTTCAGCATGTGGCGGTGCCATAGTTCGACCACGATGTCGGTTAAACGCATCTCACATGCGCAACCGCATCACTCTCTTCGCCTCCGCACTGATCGTCTTCACCGTCGCGGTCTTCCTGTTCGAAGCCCATGCCGGCGCGCCAATGCTCGCGCCGGAACATTGCGGCTTCTGGACCACGATCGACGCGGGATTGTCCTGCCGGTAAGGCGGGCTGCATCCACAGCGTCATTGCGAGCGCAGCGAAGCAATCCAGAATCTTTGCGCGGAGGGAGTCTGGATTGCTTCGCTGCGCTCGCAATGACGAGGTTGGAGCTGCACGTGCACGCCACACACGCGCTGTCATCGCCCGGCTTGACCGGGCGATCCAGTACTCCGAGACGTCCGTGGTTTTACTGAGAAGCCGCGGCCTACTGGGTTCCCCGCTTTCGCGGGGAATGACACTGAGGGCGGAGCAGCGCCGTCACCGCCCTCAGAACAAACTGCCCTGATCCACCGGCTTGCCGACGCGCTTCGGGGCGGGCTTGGTCTCTTGTGCGGCCGGCTTCGGTTGCTGTGCGCGCTTTGCGGGAGGCGCCGGGCGATCCGTGTCCGTTGTCGCGCCGACACGTCCGTCCGCGAACTCGATCTCGACGCGCGCGCCGGGACCGACGCTGTCTGCCGAATGCAGGGGATGGCCAGCTTCATCGCGTACCAGCGCAAAGCCGCGCGCGAGCACGCCACGGTACGACAACGCGGAGAGCAGCTTGCCGCTGTTCTCGACGCGGGCATCGAGCCGCTGCAGCAACGTGACGAGAGCGCGGTTAGCCCGCTCGGAAAGACGCTGCGTGCGCTCGCGCTGGCGGAGAATCGCGTTGCGCTGCGCCTGCGCGTTGGCGAGTTTTGAGGCCCGCAGTCGCACTTCCAGCCCGGCAAAACGGTCGCGCCGCTGCCGCAGCAGCGAGCGTGCGGAGAGGCCCAGCCGCTCGCCGCACACGGTGAGGCGGTGATCGGCCTGCGATATCTGCCCGTGCAGCACGCGCAGCGTCAGCTTGGCGCTGGCGGCTGTGAACCTGCGGAAATGCGCATGCGTGTTGGCCTTGAGGCCGCGGGGCAGGGCGGAGCCTGCCGAATCCAGCCGTTGCCGCGGGATCGCCAGGAGATCGCCGGCCGCGGGCAGTGCGCGCGCAGCAGCACGCAGCTCGTTGCGGCGGCTTTCGTGGGCACGCTGCCAATAGGCGCGGGTGCGGCGGGCGAGATCGGCGACCTCGACGAACAGATCGCTGCGCACCGGCACCGCCATCTCGGCGGCGGCCGTCGGCGTCGGCGCGCGCTTGTCGGCGACGAAATCGATCAGCGTGATGTCGGTCTCGTGCCCCACCGCGGAGATCAGCGGGATCATGCTCTCCGCGGCTGCACGCACCACGATCTCCTCGTTGAAGGACCAGAGATCCTCCAGCGAGCCGCCGCCGCGCGCGACGATCAGCACGTCGGGGCGCGGAATCTTGCCGCCCTCCGGCAGCGCGTTGAAGCCGCGGATCGCGGCCGCGACCTGCTCGGCCGAGCCTTCGCCCTGCACCTTGACCGGCCACACCAGCACATGGCGGGGGAAGCGGTCCTCCAGCCGATGCAGGATGTCGCGGATCACAGCTCCGGTCGGCGAGGTCACGACGCCGATCACCTCCGGCAGCCACGGCAGCAGCTGCTTGCGCGCCTCGTCGAACAGGCCCTCGGCGGCGAGCTTCTTCTTGCGCTCTTCCATCAGCGCCATCAGCGCGCCGATGCCGGCCGGCTCCAGCGCCTCGATCACGATCTGGTACTTCGAGGAGCCCGGATAGGTGGTGAGCTTGCCGGTGGCGATGACCTCGAGCCCCTCCTGGGGCTTGAAGCGCATGCGGCCGTGCACGCCCTTCCAGATCACCGCCTCGATCTTGGCGCTCTCGTCCTTGAGCGCGAAATAGCAGTGGCCGGAAGAGTGGGCGCCGCGAAAGCCCGAGATCTCGCCGCGGACCCGGACATGGCCAAAGGCATCCTCCACCGTCCGCTTCAGGGACTGCGAGAGCTCGGAGACGGTGAATTCGGGGGCGTTGAGCAGGGGTTCCGCGGGCGGCATCGGCAAACGATTCGGCATTTTGGGGTCAGGCCCGACGTTAAGGATTTTCGCCGCGCGGCGCCAATCCTGGGATTGATCGGAAGAGTACTCTGTATTATAGAGTTATCTATTGATGGTGAGTTCAATGGAGTTGAGCCATGGCGAAGCAGCTGCTGCGCGGCGTGTTGAACGGACTGAAATGGGCCCTGTGCGCAGTCGGCGCCGTGGCGCTGATCCTGGTCGCGATGATCGCAACGCCACCGGAGCGGCCGCCCGAGATGCGGTCGGTCTCGGAGTCGGTGAAGCTTGTCGACTTCTCGACCATGCCGCCGCTCGAGCGTTTTCAGGCCCGTGACGGCACCTGGCTCGGCTTTCGCCACTACGTCCCGAACGGGTCGGCGAGCGGCCGTGGCGCGATCTTCATCCACGGCTCCTCCGGCTCCAGCGGCACCGTCAACCACGCGCTGACCCATGCGATCGCCTTGCGCGGCGTCGAGACCTGGGCGCTCGACATGCGCGGCCACGGCGCCTCGGGCACGCGCGGCGATATCGGCTATGTCGGTCAGCTCGAGGACGATCTGGTCGACTTCGTCGCTCATGTCCGCAAGGCTGCGCCCGATCTGCCGCTGACCTTGATCGGCCATTCCGCCGGCGCCGGCTTCTCGCTGCGCGTTGCCGCGACGCCGATCATGCAGGACATGTTCGTGCGCACCGTGCTGCTCGCGCCCTATCTCGGCTACGACGCGCCGACCAACAAGCCGCATGCCGGCGGCTGGGCCATTGCCGACGTTCCCCGCCTCCTCGGCCTCACCGCCCTCCGCAAGCTCGGCATCGACTGCTGCTCGCAGCTTCCGGTGCTTGCTCTCGCCGTGCCTGCGAATTCGGCGAAGTATCTCGTCTCCACCTATTCCGATCGCCTGATGCGCAATTTCGCGACGCGCGGCTATCGTCTCGATCTCGCGGCGACGACGCGCCCCATCACGATCTTCGGCGGTGCCGAGGACGAGATGATGATCTCGGACAAATATGCGGAGACGGTACAGGCGATCAAACCGTCGGTCGACGTCAAGATCATCGACGGCATCAACCACATGGGCATCGTCACCAGCCCGAAGGCGATCTCGGCCATCGCCGAGGACGTGGCAACGCGCGGGAGCGGGCAGTCATGATCGACAGCAAGGAGGCGTCCGCCGCGCTGGCCGACATCGACGATATCGTTCAGCGCGTGAAGCAATCGCAGCTCTATGAGCTCGCAAGCTATGCGGCCGTCTGGTGGGGCGTACTGGTGTTCGCAGGCAATCTCGTGACCTGGCTCTGGCCGATCTACGCGGTCTATGCCTGGGTCGCGGTCGATGTTCTCGGTGTCGGCGGTCTGGTTGCGCTACGCCTGCTCAATCCGCCGCATCATCCCCATGGTGCCGGCTTCGACGTCAGGCTGCTCCTGGTGTTCGTGCTGTTCTTCGCCTTCGGTTATCTCTGCACCAACGTGATCGGCCATTTCGGCCCGCGTCAGCTGGGCGCGTTCTGGCCGCTCTACTTCATGCTGTTCTACACGCTGGCCGGACTCTGGTTCGGCTATGCCTTCGTGGCGATCGGCCTCGGCATCTCCGCGCTGACGCTGATCGGCTTCTTCACCATCGGCGAGGCGTTCCCGCTCTGGATGGCTTGCGTCAACGGCGGCGGGCTGATCCTCGGCGGCCTCTGGATGCGGCGGATCTAGCCAATGGCCGAGCTCGACGACATCATCCACCAGCCACTGCGGCTCAAGATCATGGCGGCGCTGAACGCACTGCCTGTGTCCGCTGGCCTCGAATTCGCGCGGCTGAAAAAGCTCACCGGCGCCACCGACGGCAATCTCGGCGCGCATATCGAGACCTTGGCCAAGGCCGGCTATGTGTCCGTGGAGAAGGCCTTTGTCGGCAAGAAGCCGCAGACCACGGTGACCGCCACCGCTACCGGCCGCGGCGCCTTCGCGCGCCATGTCGCGACCTTGCAGGAGATCATCGCGGGCAAGCAGGTCTGACCTCCCCGTCATTCCGGGGCGTCCCGCTCTCTTCGCCGTCATTCCGGGGCGCGCCCTTTTGGGCGCGAGCCCGGAATCCATTTCACTACCAACGCTGCGGGCCAATGGATTCCGGGCTCGCGCTACGCGCGCCCCGGAATGACGGGGAATTGGAATGGCGCCCCCTTGAGACGCGCCGCGATTCGTGCGACCTCCGCCCCCAGCAAACCCCTCTTTTCGAGCCTTCGATGCACATTCTCCTGCTCGGTTCCGGCGGCCGCGAACATGCCCTCGCATGGAAAATCGCGGCCTCCCCCCTGGTGACCAAATTCTGGTGCGCGCCTGGCAATGCCGGCATCGCGCGCGAAGCGGAGTGCGTGGCGCTCGATGTCGCCGACCATGCCGCCGTGATCGACTTCTGCAAGACGAACGCGGTCGAGTTGGTGGTGGTCGGCCCGGAGACGCCGCTGGCCGCCGGCATCGTCGATGATCTCACCGCCGCCGGCATCAAGGCGTTCGGGCCGAGCGGGGCCGCCGCCCAGCTCGAAAGCTCCAAGGGCTTCACCAAGGCGCTCTGCACCGAATTCGGCATTCCGACCGGCGCCTACAAGCGCTTCACCAACGCCGATGACGCGCGCGCCTATGTCCAGAGTCAGGGCGCGCCGATCGTCGTGAAGGCCGACGGTCTTGCCGCCGGCAAGGGCGTCGTCGTCGCCAAGACCGTGCGTGAGGCCGAGGACGCCATTGCCATGATGTTCGAGGGCGCCTTTGGCGAAGCCGGCACTGAAGTCGTGATCGAGGAGTTTCTCCCGGGCCGCGAGATCAGCTTCTTCGCGCTGTGCGACGGCGAGACCGCCATTCCGCTGGCCTCCGCGCAGGACCACAAGCGCGTGTTCGACCACGACGTCGGCCCGAACACCGGCGGCATGGGCGCCTATTCGCCGACGCCGCTGGTGACGCCGGCGATCCATGACGCGATCATGGCCAGGATCATTCTGCCCACGGTCGCCGGCATGAAGCAGCGCGGCACGCCGTTCCGCGGCGTGCTCTATGCCGGGATCATGCTGACCACGCAGGGTCCGAAGCTGTTCGAGTTCAACGTCCGCTTCGGCGATCCCGAGTGCCAGGTCTTGATGCTGCGCATGATGTCGGACATCGTGCCGGCGTTTATCGCCGCCTGCGACGGGGAGTTGAAGCATTTCGATCTGCGCTGGTATCCGGAATCCGCGCTCACCGTGGTGATGGCGGCGAAGGGCTATCCCGGCGACTATCAGAAGGGCACACGTATCGAGGGGTTGGAGGAGGCCGCCAAGGTCGATACCGTCGAGATCTTCCACGCCGGCACGGTCGCAAAGGACGGCGCAATCCTCGCCAATGGCGGCCGCGTGCTCAACGTCTGCGCGCTGGGGGCGACCGTGACGGAGGCGCAAGGCCGCGCCTATCAGGCCGTGGACCGCATCAACTGGCCGGAAGGCTTCTGTCGCCGCGATATCGGCTGGCAGGCGGTGGAAGCCGAGAAGGCCAGGGGCTGACAGGCTTTTTTCCGCTGCGCGCGCACGGAACCTTGCGCCATCGCGCCGCCACATCGACATTTCAAAAATGCGTAGTCGGCTGTTGGGCTTAGCGCCCTTCGCCGAGGACGCGTGCTACTGTGCATGGGGTTGTTTTCGACATTTTTGTTGGGAGCCGCTCCGGGACTGACCAGACAAGGATGCAGAAAGATGTCCGATCTCGCCGACCTCTACCCCGGCTTCGCCTCCGAGTGGATCAACACCTCCTTCGGCCGCATCTTTGCCCGCGTCGGCGGCAAGGGACCGCCGCTCTTGCTCCTTCACGGCTTCTCCGAGACGAATGTGATGTGGCACCGCGTGGCGCCGCAGCTTGCCGACAAGTTCACGCTGATCATCGCCGACCTGCCGGGCTATGGCTGGTCCGACATGCCCGAAAGCGACGCGCTGCACATGCCCTACAGCAAGCGCGCGATGGCCAAGGCCATGGTGGAGGCGATGGAGCGCCTCGGCCACGTGCACTTCGCGCTCGCCGGCCACGACCGCGGCGGCCGTGTCTCCTACCGCCTCGCGCTCGACCATCCCGGCCGGCTGTCGCGGCTCGCCGTGCTCGATATCCTGCCGACCTATAATTACTGGGAGCGGATGAACCGCGCCTACGCGCTGAAGATCTATCACTGGACCTTCCTGGCGCAGCCCGCGCCGCTGCCGGAGACGCTGATCTCGAGCAATGGCGAGTTCTTCCTGCGCTTCAAGATGGCGAGCCAGACCAAATCGAAGACGCTCGACGCCATCGACGAGCGCGCGCTCGAACACTACATCGCCCCGTTCCGCGATCCCGCCCGTGTGCACGCGATGTGCGAGGACTACCGCGCCGGCGCCTATTTCGACTACGACCTCGACAAGGCCGATTTCGAGGCCGGCAAGAAGATCACCATTCCCATGCTGGCGCTGTGGGGCAACGCCGGCGTCGCGCAGGCCGCCGCGACACCGCTGGATACGTGGAAGCAATGGGCGACTAATGTCGACGGCATGCCGGTGGATTCCGGCCACTTCCTCACCGAGGAGAACCCCGACGTCACCGCGCAGGCGCTGCGCGAGTTCTTCCTCGCGGGCTAACGCCGCTCCCGGAAGAACTCCCTGAGCAGCCGCGCTGCTTCGCTCTCGCCGACACCGGAATAGACGTCCGGCGCGTGATGGCAGGTCGGTGAGGCAAAGAACCGCACACCGGACTCGATCGCGCCGCCCTTGGGGTCGGCGGCGCCGTAATAGAGTCGCCTGACCCTTGCAAAAGAGATCGCGCCCGCACACATGGTGCAGGGCTCCAGCGTCACGTAGAGGTCGCAGTCGACCAGGCGCTCGCTGCCGATCTTTTTCGCGGCCTCGCGCAGCGCAACGATCTCGGCATGGGCCGTGGGGTCGTAGTCGGTCAGCGTCCGGTTCGCCGCGGTGGCGATGACCTCGTAGTTGCGGACGACCACGCATCCGATCGGAACTTCGCCCGCCTTTCCGGCATTTTCGGCCGTTTTGAGCGCCAAATCCATGAAAGAGGGGGCTTTCAAGCCTCGTATCATCGCCAGAAACCTGCTAGTAGCTCCGCCTTCAGCAAGAGTGAATACCGGTTTTGCCTGAGCATGCGGCTCGGAACGAGCGCGCACACTGCTTTCTGGCCACCCCCTGAGTGAGATTATTCATGCCTCGCGACAGCGACAAAGACAACGATTCCCGCGGCCGGCGTGATCGTGGCCCGGCCAAGGGCCGGTCCGGCAAGCCGCGCGGCCCCGAGAAGAAGTTCGCCAAGCGCGGCCCTGAGGGCAAGGGCGACAGCCGCCCGCCCCGCGGCGACCGCGACAGCCGTCCGTTCCGCCGCCGCGAGGAGGGCGATGCGCCGCGCCGCGATTTCAGCGACCGCCCGCGCTTCAAGCGCGACGACCGCGGCGGTGAGGAGCGCAGCTTCAAGCCGCGTGGCGACCGTCCGTTTTCCGATCGCACCTCGCGCGATGGCGAGAAGCGGCCGTTCAAGCCGCGCGGTGATCGCCCGTCCTACGGCCGTGACGACCGTCCGCCGCGCAGCCGGGATCGCGACGACTCCCGTCCGGCCGGCCGGACCGGCGACAAAAAGTTCGGCGACAAGCGGCCCTACGCGCCGCGTGGCGACCGTCCGGAACGCAAGTTCGACGGTGAACGGAAATTCTCGCGCGGCGCACCGGACCGCGGCGACCGCCCGCGCGATCGTGGCGAGCGCAGCGATTCGAAGCCGTGGCAGAAGCGCGATGCGGGTCCGCGCGGCGACCGGCCGCCGCGCAAGGATTTTGGCAAGGGTCCGCGCAAGGATTTCGGCGGCCGCGACCGCGGCGAGGACAAGCCCTGGCAGAAGCGCGAAGGCGGCGAGGATCGCCCCCGGTTCTCGCGTTCGCGCGACGATCGTCCGTCGGGCGATCGTCCGTTCCGCGAGCGGCCCAAGTTTGATCGCCCCAAGTTCGATCGCCCGCGCGATGATCGTCCAAAATTCGATCGCCCCCGTCGTGACGGCGATAGCGAGCGCGGCGGCGACCGTCCGAAATTCAATCGCCCGCGCGAGCGCTCGGAAGGCCGCTCCGATTGGCACGAGCATCCGCGCAGCGAAGGTCGCTTCGGTGATCGTCCGCGCCGTGAAAACGAGGACGAGAGCAGGATCTTCGAGAAGCGCCCGGCCTTCGGCGGCCGCGGTGCCTATCGCGAGCGCGATCGGGATTTCGAGGGGCGGCCGCGCCGCGAAGAAGCGCCGAAGCCGAAGAAGGCCGGCGAGCGCATCGCCAAGGCGCTGGCGCGTGCGGGGCTTGCCTCGCGCCGCGACGCCGAGGAGATGGTCACGCAGGGCCGCGTGACCGTCAACGGCCGCGTCATCAATTCGCCCGCACTCGACGTGACGCCGAACGACGTCGTCGCTGTCGACGGCAAGCCGTTGCCGCCGCGCGAGCGCACGCGGCTGTTCCTCTATCACAAGCCGCGCGGCCTCATGACCACGCATGACGACCCCGAGGGCCGTCCGACCGTGTTCGACAATCTGCCTGAAGGTCTACCGCGCCTGATCAGCGTCGGCCGGCTCGACTTCAACACCGAAGGCCTGTTGCTGCTCACCAATGACGGCGGCCTCGCGCGCACGCTTGAGCTGCCGGACACCGGCTGGCTGCGCCGCTACCGCGTCCGCGCCCATGGCGACGTCACCCAGGCACAGCTCGACGAGCTCAAGAGTGGCATCGAGGTCGAGGGCGTCAAATACGGTCCGATCGATGCGACGCTGGAGCGCGACCAGGGCGCCAATGTCTGGCTGGTGTTCGCGATCCGTGAAGGCAAGAACCGCGAGGTGCGCAACGTCTGCGCCCATCTCGGGCTCGAGGTGAACCGGCTGATCCGCGTCTCCTACGGCCCGTTCCAGCTCGGCGAAGTCCCCGAGGGGCAGGTCGAGGAGGTCAGGTCCCGCGTGCTGCGGGATCAGCTGGGCGACAAGGTGATCGAGAAGTCGGGCGCCGAGTTCGACGTGCCGCAGAAGGCCGCTTCGACCGACGACGGCGTGCCGCGCGAGAAGAAGCCCGCCAGCAAGCGCGCCGTGATCAACGACCGCAAGGGCCGCCGCGTTCTGGTGCAGCGCACCGGCAGCGACGAAGCGCGCGAGCGCAACGAGGCGGAGGCGAGCGGCTACGGCCCGCCGCGCCGTCCCAAGCGCGGCTATCACGGCAAGCGCGACCTGACGCCGCGGGACGGCGAGTAACGTCGAATGGTTCAAGCGACCCTGACACTCCGCAACGGATCGTCATGGCCGGGCTTGACCCGGCCATCCACGTCTTGCTCGGGTCCATGGTTGAAGAACGTGGATGCCCGGGACATCTGCGCGAAGACGCGCTTCGCGCTTTTGCCCGGGCATGACGGAGACATCTAGATGCGCGTCGTCGGCGGTCGATTGAAGGGGCGTAATCTCGCCTCACCGTCCTCGCGCGACATCCGCCCCACGGCGGATCGCCTGCGCGAGTCCGTGTTCAACATCCTCGTCCACGCCTATGACGATCCGATCGAGGACGCGCGCGTGCTCGATCTCTTCGCCGGCACCGGCGCGCTCGGCATCGAGGCGTCTTCGCGTGGCGCGAAGTTCGTGCTGTTCGTCGACAACGGTGCGGAGGCGCGGGCGTTGTTGCGCAACAATGTAGAATCGCTCGGCCTCGGCGGGGTGACAAAAGTCTATCGCCGCGATGCGACCGATCTCGGCCCGGCGCATCCCGTCGAGCCGTTCTCGCTGGTATTCCTCGATCCGCCCTATGGCAGGGGACTTGCGGAGAAGGCGCTTGTGAGCTTGCGCGACGGCGGCTGGCTCACGCCGGGCGCGTTGCTGGTGGTGGAAGAGGCGAAGGCCGCGCAGTTCGCGACGCCTGATGGCTTCGAGGAATTGGAGCGGCGGGCTTATGACGACACGGAGTTCGTGTTTTTGAAGAGGCCGTAGCTTTGCTGCCGTAGGGTGGGCAAAGCGAAGCGTGCCCACCACTTCTGCTGCTCTCTCGGAGAGATGGTGGGCACGGCGCTACGCGCCTTTGCCCACCCTACGAACCCTACGAAATCACCGCCGCCCGAACAGCTTCTCCACATCCGACAGCTTCAGCTCGACATAGGTCGGCCGGCCGTGATTGCACTGGCCGGAGTTCGGCGTCTCCTCCATCTCGCGCAGCAGGGCGTTCATCTCCTCGGGCCTGAGCCTGCGGCCGGCGCGCACCGAGCCGTGGCAGGCCATGGTGGCGGCGACGTGCATCAGGCGGCGCTCGAGCGGCAGCGCTTCGTCCCACTCGGCCATATGCTCGGAGAGGTCGCGCAAGAGCCCGCCCGCGTTGGTCTTGCCGAGCAGCGACGGCGTCTCGCGCACGGCGACCGCGCCCGGGCCAAAGGATTCGATCGCAAGCCCGAACGAGGCAAGCTCCTCGCTGCGCTCGAGCAGGCTCTCCACCGTGGCCTCGTCCATCTCGACGATCTCGGGGATCAGCAGGATCTGCCGCTGCACGCCGTTGGCGGCCAGCGAGGCCTTCAGCCGCTCATAGACGATGCGCTCATGCGCCGCGTGCTGGTCAACGATGATCAGGCCGTCGCGGGTCTGCGAGACGATGTAGGTCTCGTGGATCTGCGTGCGCGCGGCGCCGAGCGGGCGATCGACGAGGTCGCCGACGGGCTGCGTCTCGAACCGCACGTCCGCACTGGGCGCGCCGACGTCGAACGCGGCTTGGGCGCGCTCGGCGAAGGCAGGGGCCGCCGCCCCGTCGAATGACGGCATCGGTGCGACCGGCGCGGATGGCGAGGCCCGCCAGTCCCAGCTCGCCGGGCGCGGCGTGAACGCGGGCCGGAACGAGGACAATGCGCTCTCGCCGCTGTTGGCGGCGGTGCGCCTGCCCTCGCGCGCGAGCCCTTCCTTCAATCCATGCACGATCAGCGCGCGCACGAGGCCGGCGTTGCGGAAGCGGACCTCGGTCTTGGCCGGATGCACGTTGGCGTCGACCTCGCGCGGATCAAGCGTGACGAACAGCGCCACGACCGGATGACGGTCGCGCGGCAGATAGTCGGAATAGGCCGCGCGCACCGCCCCTAAGATCAGCTTGTCGCGCACCGGGCGGCCGTTGACGAAGAGATATTGCCCGAGCGCGTTGGCTTTCGTCAGCGCAGGGGCTGCGGCATAGCCGGAAACGACGACGCCCTCGCGCTCGGCATGGACCTCGATGGCATGGCTGCGGAATTCCGCGCCGAGGATGTCGCCGAGCCGTGTCAGCCGTCCGGCGGCGCCGGGTAGCGCCGCGGCCCAGGTCACCGGCGCACGCTCTTCGCCCGCGAGTGTGAAGGCGACGTCCGGTCGCGCCATTGCGAGCCGCCGCACCACCTCGCGGATCGCCTCGGCCTCGGTGCGGTCGGTCTTCAAAAACTTCAGCCGCGCCGGCGTGGCGTAGAAGAGGTCGTTGACCTCGACGCGCGTGCCGTGGGCCAGCGCCGCCGGCATGATCTCGGACTTCTCGCCGCCCTCGACGGTGAGCGCCCAGGCGTGCGGCTCGCCGGCATGGCGCGTGGTGATCGACAGACGCGCCACCGAGCCGATCGAGGGCAGGGCCTCGCCGCGGAACCCGAGCGTGCGGATCTGGAGCAGGTCCTCGTCGTCGAGCTTGGAGGTCGCGTGGCGCTCCACCGCGAGCGCGAGATCCTTCGCCGTCATCCCGCTGCCGTCGTCGGTGATGCCGATCCGCCGCCGGCCGCCGCCATCGGTGAAGACGTCGATCCGGCTCGCGCCGGCGTCGATCGCGTTCTCGACCAGTTCCTTGACCACGCTCGCGGGCCGTTCGACCACCTCGCCGGCGGCGATGCGGTTGACGACTTGCTCTGGCAATTGGCGGACGGGCATGGGCTCACTCGGCGAATATCCCAGTCTAATGCCTCGGGGGCACAAATGCATGGGGAAGGTCGAGCTTCCCACATGGCAAATGTGGGCGCGTCCAACCTCGCGTACTTCTTATGCACGCGGGGAACGTGTTCCGCGCTGCCGCATATGCGGAGGACAATTCCGCGAAACCGCCTCGAAATCCCTAAACGATCACCACATGAGGCGGCTTGCATCGCGATTGCGCCGTTCGAACTCTCTATGCGATGAACCGGTCCGGTGCAGGCGGACGGCGCAGGACGCAGCCGACCCGGTCATCGCAAAAAATCCAGGAGAAATGGATGAAGTTGGTGAAGACTTCTGCAATCGCATGCGCTCTTGCGGCCCTCATTGCGACGCCCGTTTTCGCGCAAGGCACGTCAGCTGGCACCAAGCCCGGCGGCACCGTGCAAAGCAAACCCATGCAGGGGGGCGCGTCAGCCAGCGAAGATGAGGATCTCGGCACGCAGCAGGGCGCTGCGGGTGAGAAGGTGGGCATGAAGTCGACCAAGGGAACGAAGGGCGCGGTCGGCACAACGGGAAGCGCAGCACACAAGGGGGCGGTCGACGATTCCGCTTCGGGCAGTCCCGCTACCGGCAAGCGTTACTGACGCCGAGACGTGAACCTGCAAACCTCCGGTCGCTCGGCGGCCGGAGGTCTTTGCCCATTCAATCGTCGAAACTCCGGCCGCGTCCGGCCTTGACGTCGCTGCGACGCTTCTTGCCGTCGAGGCGGCGCTGCTTGGAGCCAAGGGTCGGCCGTGTCGCGCGCCGTGGCTTCGGCCGTATCATCGCCTCGCTGAGGATCTCGACGAGCCGGTCGATGGCGTCCTGGCGGTTGCGTTCCTGGGTGCGGAAGCGCTGGGCGTGGATCACGATCACGCCGTCCTTGGTCATGCGCTGGCCGGCGATGCGGGCGAGCCGGATCGTTGCATCCTCCGGCAGGGTCAGCTTGCGCGTGTCGAAGCGCAGCTGGGCCGAGGTTGCGACCTTGTTGACGTTCTGCCCGCCGGGGCCGGAGGCGCGGACGAAGCCGATCTCGATGTCGTCCTCGTCGATGACGAGATCGCGGGATATCCGCAGCATGATGGCACCATTCGTGATGACCGGACATATCCCGGACGTCCACGTTCGGCAATGGCGCTCATGCGAAACGCAAATGGCCGGGGCAAGCCCGGCCATTTAACACCGCGGATGGAAGACCTCAGTTCGACTTGGGCGCCGCTGCCGCCGGCTGCGCGGCGGCCTGCGGGGCGCGGCCGACGACGACGGTCAGGAGGCCCTGGCCCCAGAGGCGCTTGGCGGCCGCCTTGGCGTCGTCCAGCGTCACCGCGTCGACGATGGCGTTGCGCTTCTCGATATAGTCGATCGGCAGCTTGTCCTGCTGATATTGCAGCAGCGCCTGGGCGAGCTTCGAGGACGTATCCAGCGCCAGCATCTGCGAGCCCTTGAGGTAGGACTTGGCCTCATCGAGCTCCTTCTGCGTCGGGCCCTCCTCGGCGATCCGGCGCACCTCCTTCTCGATGGCCTCGATGGTGTCGCCGGCGCGGTCGGCGCGGGTGCCGGTATTGCCGATGAAGACCGCCGAATGCTCCATCCAGAGCAAGGATTCGAACACCGAATAGGCCAGCCCGCGCTTCTCGCGGACCTCGCGATAGAGCCGGGAGGACAGTCCGCCGCCGCCGAGGATGTGGTTGACGACATAGGCCGCCATGAAGTTCGGGTCGCTGCGCTTCACGCCGGGGCCGCCGAAGGTGATGACGGTCTGCGGCACGTCGAGCGGCATGAAGGCGCGCTGCGGCGGCTTGGCCGCCTCGATGTCGGGGACCGGCACGAGATTGGCTTTGGCGGGCAGGCTGCCGAAGGTGTGGTCGAGCAGCTTGCCGAGGGTCGCCGGATCGACGTCGCCGACGACTGCGACCTTCAAAGTGTCCTTGGCGAGCACGCGGCCGACATAGTCCTTCATGTCGGCGACGGTGACGGTCGGCACGGTGTCCAGCGTGCCGTTGGTCTGCCGGCCGTAGGGATGATCGCCGAAGGCGACCTCCAGGAATTTGCGGCTCGCCAGCGACGACGGATTGGTGGTCTCGCGGCGCAGGCCCGAGATCACCTGCGAGCGGATGCGCTCGACGTCGGCGGTGTCGAAATGCGGCGAGGTCAATGCCATCCGCAGCAGGTCGAAGGCCTCGTCCTTGTTGTCGCGCAACATGCGCAAGCTGCCGCGGAAGGCGTCGCGGGTGGCGCTGAAGGAAAGCTCGATGGCGCGGCGGTCGAGCCGCTCGTGGAAGGTCTTGGAGTCGAGATCGCCGGAGCCTTCGTCGAGGAGATCGCCGACGAGATTGGCGACGCCCGACTTGTCCTTGGGATCCTGAGCCGAGCCGCCGGCAAAGGAATATTCCATGGCGATCAGCGGAACGGTGGCATCCTGCACGAACCAGGCCTCGATGCCGCCCGGCGAGATCAGGCGCTGGATCTTTGCTGCGGCCTGCGACGGCGAGACCGCGGCGAGCGCGAGCGCCGCGCCAGTGACGAAGGACAGCGCGAAGTGCCTTGTGCGTCGGAAGTGTTTTGCGCGAAGGAAGGGATAGGTCACGAACGCTTCTCCTCGCGCTTGGTGGTCGCAGTGTCCTTGATCAGATAGCCCGTCACCGAACGCTTCTTCTCGAGCCATTTTTGCGCAGCAGCGCGAACCTGTTCGGCGGTGACCGCGCGAATGCGGTCGGGCCAGCTCCTGATGTCCTCGATCGACAGGCCCGTGGTCAGCGCGCCGCCATACCAGCGCGCCAGCACCGCCTGGTTGTCCTGGGCGTAGATCGCTTCCGCGATGAGCTGGGTCTTGACCCGCTCGAGATCCTCGGCGCGGATCGGGTTCTGCGCGATGTCGGCGATGACGCCATCGGCCGCCTGCTCGACCTCGGCGAAGCTGACGCCGGGTTTCGGCGCGGCCGAGATCGCGAACTGCGTCGGGTCGAGCGAGATGCTGGAATAGCTGGCGTTGGCGGAGACCGCGAGCGGCTTGTCGACGACGAGGGCGCGGTAGAGATAGGAATTGCTGCCGCTGCCCATCAGCTGCGCGAGCACGTCCAGGGCCGCGCTTTCGCCGGCCGCAGCCGTGGTCGCCGAGGGAACGAGATAATAGCGCCGCAGGCTCGGCTGCTCGACGCGCGGGTCGGCCAGCGTGACGGTGCGCGGTGCCGCCGGCTCCGGCTCCTGCGGGCGGACGCGGCGTGCCGGGATCGCGGGCTGGGCGGGGATGGCGCCGAAATTGCGCTCGACCAGCGGACGGATGTCGGCGGCTTCGACGTCGCCGGCGATCACCAGGATCGCGTTGTTCGGCGCGTAGAAGCGACGGTAGAAGGCCAGCGCATCCTCGCGATCGAGTTTCTCGATCTCCTGGTGCCAGCCGATCACCGGCCGGCCATAGGGATGGTTGAGATAGAGCGCGGCCATGATCTGCTCGTTGAGCCGCGCGTCCGGATTGTTGGCAACGCGCATGTTGTACTCTTCGAGCACGACGTCGCGCTCGGGCAGCACGTTCTCGTCCTTGAGGATCAGGCCGGTCATGCGATCGGCCTCGAACTCCATCATGGTCGGCAGCTGCTCGCGCGGCACGCGCTGGTAGTAGTTGGTGTAGTCGACCGAGGTCGAGGCGTTCTCGTTGCCGCCGACACGAAGCACGGTCTGGGAGAATTCGCCGACCGGATGCTTCGAGGTGCCCTTGAACATCAGGTGCTCGAGGAAGTGCGCGAGCCCGGATTTGCCCGGCGTCTCGTCGGCCGAGCCGACCTTGTACCAGATCATCTCCGTGACCACGGGCGTGCGGTGATCCGGGATCACCACGACCTGCATGCCGTTGCTGAGCGTGAAGCTGGCGGGCGGGGCCGATGTCACCGTGGTCTGGGCGAGGGCCGCGCTGGCTGAGAGGACACTCGTCGAAAGCAGCGCGGCAAGGAGGCAGGCAGCCGATCGGTAAGAGGACATCATGATCCCTAGTGAAAGGCCGAGGTCCGGATGTCCGGCTCGGCGGCACGGCATGCTACACCGTGCGGCTGAGGCTTCGCGTCACGAAGCAGAGAACGCCGTCATCGTGAAGTTAAAGATAAGTCATGTGCTTCGTCCGGCCTACACCGGGCGATTGCGGCAGTTCCGTATGGGGACGCCAATCGGCAAGAGCGCTATTTCTCTTTTTCCTTACCACTGAGCACGTCAAAATAGGTCCTTTTGGACTTATCCGGTCCCCCGGCGCCATAGGCGTAATTGGGCGAGGGCGTCTGGTATCCGGGCGGTGGTTCGGTCAGGGATGCCCGCGGCGGCTCAGACGTGAATTGCTTGGATTCTTCGCTGTCACCCTTGAAGAGGCCGAGCAGACCTCCCTTATAGCCGAGCTGGCTGGGGCTCAGGGTTGGATTGTTCCCGCCCGGCTGGACAGAGTCGTTGCTCGACGTGCGGCTGTTGCCGCTGGTCTTGGCGGCGTTCAATTCGGCCGGAGTGAGTGGTCGGGCCGCTTCCCAGGGGTTCACGAACTTGGTGCCGGATTTCTTCCTGGCAGCGGCAGCCTCCTTGCGGCGCTTTTCATCCGGGTCATTTGGCCAGTTCGGAGGAGCCGCCTCGGCGGACGATGCCGGGGGCGGCAGGTCGAGCTTCGGCGGCACCACCAGCGGCGAACGTTCGCGGTATTCAATTCCGGGCGTTTCCATGCTCTTGGCGCCGAGACCGGACATCAAATTATCGATGATCTTTTCCTCGAAGGTCCGATCGTCTTCGTCATCATCGCCGGCGCGGGCCGCGCCTGCTGCCATGACGAGACCGATGCCGAGCGCGACAGTGGACAATTTCAACGCCCGCCAGAACTCCCACCGGGGGTCTCGAACCATCGAACCGCTGGTCTTCGAGCTGCGCATCAGTGTACCTGTTCCATATTGTGGCAGATTGCCGCTCGCACGCGGCTCAAATTCTCGCAAAAAGCGGGTTCCACCTGCCGGTCCGTATCGGCCGGGATCAGGGCGCTTTTGCGGCGGGTACCCCCAGGAAGGAATCATACAATAGCGCCGCCACCCCAGCAACGATGGCCACGTCGGCGAGGTTAAACACATACCAATTATAGGTATTTCCGCCGATCTCGATGTGGAATAGGGCGAAATCGATCACTGCGCCATGGGCGAACCGGTCGATGCCGTTGCCGATCGCGCCGCCGATGATCAACCCCAAGGCGACGGTCGCAAGGCGGGTGTGCGACCGGACCATCCAGATCGCCAAGGCGACCACAGCAATGACCTTCACGGCCATCAGCGCGAGCTGCGCCGCCTGGCCGTCGTTCTGGAGCCAGCCGAAGCTGATCCCGACGTTCTTGGCCAGCACCAGGTCGAAGAACGGCGTCACCTTCACCGCGCCGCGACGGGCGAGGTCGAACACGTTCAGCAGCCAGAGCTTCGAGGCCTGGTCAAGGATGACCGTGGCGATGGCCGAGACGATGCCGGCGCGGAGGGGGGTCATGCCAATCCCGTCGCCCCATTTTCCGCCGTCGTCCCGGCGAAGGCCGGGACCTCCGCGCGAGCGCTATGCGCTCGTCGCGACACTCCGAGGCGGTATTTGTTTGAAGGACTCGCGGTCATCAGCCTTCGCTGCAATTGGCGGCGGTGGTTATGGGTCCCGGCTCCCGTGCGCAATTGCGCAACTAGGCCGGGACGACACAGGTTAGGTCTGCACCCCCAGCGCCTTCCATTCGCGCAGCGCCTTAGCATCGCGCGGGGTGACGTCGGGGTATTCGGGGTCTTCGCCGACTGTCGGCGAGATCTTCCAGGAGCGGGCGCATTTGGTGCCGACCGCCTTCTCCACCACGACGGCAACGCCGGGCACGGCATCGAGGCGGAACGCAGAAGCCGGCGCCTCGCCCTCGCGCACCTCGTAGTTCGAGGTGATGCAGACTTCGGCGAGGTCGGTGTCGAACAGCGTCGCCAGCATGCCGCGGTCGGCGACATAGATGACCGGCGAGGCCTCCAGCGACGAGCCGATGTTCTTGGCGGCGCGTTCGAGCTCGAGCGCGCCGGTGACGACACGGCGGACGTTGCGGATCGCCTCCCATTTCTCGGCGAGCTTGTCGTCGCGCAGGCTTTCGAGATTGGTCGGGAACAGCGTCAGATGCACCGACGGTTCGGCGTCGGGCCGGTACATGCGCCAGGCTTCCTCAGCGGTGAAGCTGAGGATCGGCGCCAGCCATTTCAGGATCGAGGCGCACAACAGGTCGATCGTGGTCAGCGCCGCCTTGCGCGTCGGCGAGGACGGCGGATCGCAATAGAGCGTGTCCTTGCGGATGTCGAAGTAGAACGCGGACAGCTCGCTGTTCAGGAACGCGGACAGCGTTGCCACCACGCTCTTGAAGTCGAACGTCTCGTACGCCTTGCCGATCAGCTCGGCGCGCATCGCGAGCTCGTGCAGCATCAGCCGCTCGAGCTCGGGCATCTCGGCCGGCGGAACCGCGTCAGCCGGCTTGTAATGATGCAGCGTGCCGAGCATCCAGCGCACGGTGTTGCGCAGCTTGCGATAGGTCTCGACGGTGTTCTTCAGGATCTCGGGGCCGATGCGCTGGTCGTCGGTGTAGTCGCAGGCGGCAACCCAGAGCCTCAAGATGTCGGCGCCGGATTCCTTGATGACGGCCTGCGGCTCGATGGTGTTGCCGAGCGACTTCGACATCTTGCGGCCGTGCTCGTCCTGCGTGAAGCCATGGGTCAGCACGATGTCGTAAGGGGCGCGTCCCCGCGTGCCGCAGCTCTCCAGCAGCGAGGAGTGGAACCAGCCGCGATGCTGGTCCGAGCCTTCCAGATACATCACGGTGTCGGTGCCGCCGTCGACCTTGCGCTTGATGCCTGACAGCCCCGGGAAGTGCACGGGGTCCTCGAGCACGAAGGCGTGCGTCGAGCCGGAATCGAACCAGACGTCGAGGATGTCGTCGACCTTCTGCCAGCCTTCGCTCGCGCGCGGGCCGAGGAAGCGTTCGCGCGCGCCTTTCGCGTACCAGGCATCCGCGCCTTCCTTTTCGAAGGCGTCGCCGATGCGGGTATTGACGGCCTCGTCCTGGAGGATCTCGGCGGAGCCGTCCGCCTTCTCGCGCACGAACACGGCGATCGGCACGCCCCAGGCCCGCTGGCGCGAGATCACCCAGTCGGGGCGCGCCTCGATCATGCCGTTGATGCGGTTTTCACCGGACGGCGGCACCCATTGCGTCACCGAGATCGCGTGCAGCGCGCGGGCGCGCAGCGTGTCGCCGGACTTGGTCTTGCCATCGGTGGCAACATCCTTGTCCATCGCGATGAACCATTGCGGCGTGTTGCGGAAGATCACCGGCTTCTTGGAGCGCCAGGAATGCGGATATTGATGCTTGAGCCGGCCGCGCGCGAGCAGCATGCCCTTTTCGACCAGGGCCTTGATCACGGCCTCGTTGGCATCGCCCTTCTCGCCCTTGTCGTTGATGACGCGCTTGCTGACGAAGCCGGGGGCATGGTCGGTGTAGGCGCCGTTCTCGTCGACCGTATAGGGGATCGCCGTGTTGACGCCGCGCGCATCGAGATCGCGCCCATGTGCCATCCAGGCGTCGAAGTCCTCGCGGCCATGGCCGGGGGCGGTATGGACGAAGCCGGTGCCGGTATCGTCGGTGACGTGGTCGCCGGGCAGGAGCGGCACGACGAATTCATAGCCGCCGGCAAGACCCTTCAGGGGATGGGCGCATTCGATTGCGTCCATGGTGTCGGCGGGGACGTCGCGCACCTTCTCATAGGCGGTGACACGCGCCTGCTTGAACACTTCTTCGGCGAGCGCATCGGCGAGGATCAGGAGATCGCCGGTCCTGGCCCAATTGTCCGCGGGCGCATCCGTGACCTTGTAGAGGCCATAGGCGATCTTCGGCGAGAACGAGATGGCGCGGTTGCCGGGTAGCGTCCAGGGCGTGGTGGTCCAGATCACGACGCTCGCGGAGGCCAGCACGCCATGTGCCGGCGAGGTCACCGGGAATTTCACCCAGACCATGTCGGAGGTGTAGTCCTCGTACTCGACCTCGGCTTCGGCCAGCGCGGTCTTCTCGACCACGCTCCACATCACCGGCTTGGAGCCGCGGTAGAGCGTGCCGTTGGCGGCGAACTTCATCAGCTCGCGCGCGATCTGGGCTTCGGCCGGGAAGCTCATGGTGGCGTAGGGATGGTCCCAGTCGCCGATCACGCCGAGACGCTTGAACTCCTCACGCTGCACGCCGAGCCAATGGGTGGCATAGGCGCGGCATTCCTTGCGGAAATCGATCATCGCGGCACTGTCGCGGAAGTCGGGCTTCTGCTTGCCCTTCTTGCGATAGTGCTCCTCCTCGACCTTCCACTCGATCGGCAGGCCGTGGCAGTCCCAGCCGGGCACGTAGTTGGAATCGAAGCCGAGCATCTGCTGGCTCTTGGTGACGAGATCCTTGAGGATCTTGTTCAGCGAGGTGCCGATGTGGATGTTGCCGTTGGCGTAGGGCGGGCCGTCATGCAGCACGAACTTGTCGCGGCCCTTGGCGCCCGCGCGCAGCTTCTCGTAGAGGCCGATCTCGTACCAGCGCTTGAGGATTTCCGGCTCGCGCTGCGGCAGGCCGGCGCGCATCGGGAATTCGGTCTGCGGCAGGAACAGGGTTTTCGAATAGTCTTTGACTTCGGACTTTTGGGACTTTTGCGGCTTTTCGGACATGAGGCTGACTGGCTCGGAAGGGCGCGGGAAAACGGATGGCGATGCGGAATCGCGGGGGTGAAACGACGACATCCCGGTCTTGCGCCGAGCCAAAGGCTCAGGCGGAAGCCGGGCCGCTAATCCCTATGATGCGCCGCGCAAACATGGGCTCTCCATAGCAGCCGGGCGGAGGAAGCGCAAAGGTCCGGCAGGCCGGTTTTCGGCCTCAATCGATGACGCCAAGCCGCGGAAATGCGTCCGGGGCGGCGGCCAGCATGGCGCGGGCGCGGGCGGAATCGTCGTCCATCTGGCGGATCAGGGCCTCGATGCCCTCGAATTTCAGCTCCTCGCGGATGAAGCCGACGAAGGCGCAGTCGAGCACCTGCCCGTAGAGGTCGCCCTTGAAGTCGAACAGGAAGATTTCCAGGAGAGGGGCGCCATTGTCGAAGGTCGGCCGGCGGCCGAAACTGGCGACCCCGTCCAGGCGCTCGGCGCCGCGGCCGACCCGTACCGCATAGATGCCGTGCTTGAGGCCGCAATTGGCGTCCAGGCGGATATTGGCGGTGGGGTAGCCAAGGTCGCGGCCGCGCTTCTCGCCATGGATCACCTCGCCGGTGATGAACCAGGGGGCGCCGAGCATGGTGGTGGCTTCGTCCAGCTGGCCTTCGGCGAGCGCAATCCGGATGGCGCTGGAGGAGACCGGCCGTTCGTCGAAATCGACATGCGGTTGCACGTCGACCTCGATGCCGAGCCGGGGCGCCTCGTTGACCAGCAGGCTCGGCGAGCCGACCCGTCCCTTGCCGAAATGGAAGTCGTAGCCGACCGCGATTGCGCTGACGCCGAGACGCCCGATCAGCTCATGGTGAATGAAATCTTGCGCGCTGGTGCCGGCTCTTGCCTTGTCGAAGGTCATGACCACGGCGCCGGAGAGCCCGGTCCCGGCCAGAAGCCGCAGCTTGGCCCGCTCGTCCGTCAGGCGGAATTGCGGGGTGTTGGGGCTGAAAAACCGCCGTGGGTGCGGCTCGAAGGTCAACGCCAGCGCAGGGCGGCCATGCGCCCGGCCCATCTCCAGGGCCGCTGCGATCACTGCGCGATGGCCGAGATGAACCCCGTCGAAATTGCCCATGGCGACCACGGCGCCCCGGGGAATAGCGGAATCCGGCGTGGTGTCGCGGATAACGGTAAAATGCGGGGCCATCAGGGGAATTCTCGAGCCGGGCGGGACCGGCCGGGACCGTGGCTTGACCCGCCCGGCGAAGTCAAGCGGGGGGAGGCGGCGGCATTGAACGCGATTTCAATTCTTCGGGGGCGGTCCCAGTTAACGCGCTGTTTAACGCCTTGATGCTAGTCCTTGAAACGTGGAACTGCACGGGCCTCAGGCCTGGCAGCTCCAATCGTAATATTCCTGGGTTTGCGTTGGGGGAGTCGAGATGGCGGTTGATTTGTCGATGCCGGTTCTGGTGGTGGATGACTACAGCACCATGATCCGTATCATCAGGAATCTGCTGAAGCAGCTTGGCTTCGAGAACATCGACGATGCCAGCGACGGTTCGGCGGCGCTGAACAAGATGCGCGGCAAGAAGTACGGCCTCGTGATCTCCGACTGGAACATGGAGCCGATGACGGGTTACGACCTCTTGCGCGAAGTGCGCGCGGATCCGAACCTCGCCACCACGCCTTTCATCATGATCACGGCGGAATCGAAAACCGAGAACGTGATCGCGGCCAAGAAGGCCGGCGTGAACAACTACATCGTCAAGCCGTTCAACGCGGCGACGCTGAAGACCAAGATCGAGGCGGTTTTCCCGGACATGGCGAGCGCGTAAGCGCGCTTTCGAATCCATCAGGTGAATTTGGAAAGCCCGGGCGCTCGTCCCGGGCTTTTCCGTGTTGGGCCAGTCATTCCGGGGCTATGCGCCAGCACTGAACCCGGAATCTAGAAGATCACCACTTCAATTCGCGCATCAGCGCCTTCGGGGGGTGACCGAACAATTCCATCACGGACGCCGGGTCGAGCTGGTCGAGACCTTCGAACTCCTCGGCATGGATGCCGCGGGTGACGAACAGGCAGTCGATGCCGAATTCGCGCGCGCCGGTGAGGTCGGTGCGGACGGAATCGCCGATCGCCAGCACGCGTCTGCGGTCGATCTGGTGGCCCTGGCGTTCGCCGGCGAGCGCCATCGCGCGCTCGTAGATCGGCCGGTGCGGCTTGCCGTAGAAGATCACCTCGCCGCCGAGCTCGCGATAGAGCTCGGCGATCGCGCCGGCGCAATAGATCAGCCGGTCGCCGCGTTCCACCACGATGTCCGGGTTGGCGCAGACCAGCGTCAGCTTGCGCTCGCGCGCCTTCAGCATCATGCCGCGATAGTCTTCCGCCGTCTCGGTCTCGTCGTCATAGAGGCCGGTGCAGACGATGTAGTCGGCCTCTTCCAGCGGCGCGGTCACCGCATCGAGGCCGCGATAGATCGAGTTGTCGCGCTCGGGGCCGAGCCAGAACATCTTGCGGCCGGGATGATCGGCGACATAGAGCCGGGTCAGGTCGCCCGACGAGACGATCGCGTCATAGGTCTCGTCGGCGACGCCGAGCTTGCGCAATTGCCGCTGCACGGAGTCGGCGGGGCGCGGTGCATTGGTGATCAGGATCACCGTACCGCCGCGGTTGCGATAGGTGTGCAGCGCTTCGCAGGCTTCGGGGAAAGATTCCAGGCCGTTGTGAACCACGCCCCAGATGTCGCTGAGCACGACGTCCACATCGCCCACGAGCTCATGCAGGCTTTCGGCGAAATGCAGCGTGGTCATGATGCGCGCGGCCGATCAGATTCGGCGCGCGAGCGCCGCGTTGCCGGTGATGCGTTGTGCCGCAGGTGCGGCTGACGTCGCGCCTGGGCTGGGTGGAGCGGAGCCATTGGATCCCTGAATGTCCTGCGCCTGGTTCGGCGAGGCCCCGCCGGTAGCAGATGCCCCCTCCGGCCGCAATGGCCGGGGCGGCGCGAACAGGAACCCCTGGCCGAACCGCACGTCATAGTCGAGCAAGTCGACCACGGCGCGCTCGCCTTCGATCCGCTCGGCGATCAGGTCGATGCCGAAACGGCCGAGCAGGTCGGAGAGGTCGGACGGGTGGATGTCTGAGGTCGAGGCCTGCCTCGGGTCGAGCAACAGCGTGGCCGGCACCTTGATGAAGCGCACGCCGCGGTCGGCGAGCTCGCGCGGTTCGATGCGCAGATCCGTGACATGGTCGATCGAGAAGCGGAAGCCGCGCTGGGCGAGCGCGGCGAGGTTCTCGGACTCGGCCGGGCCGAGATTGCGGAAGGTCGACTGCTTGAACTCCAGCACCAGCGACGGCGCCAGCGCCCGGTTGGCTTCGAGGAAGTCGAGGCATTGCGCGAAGGTGGTGGAATTGCCGAGCGTGGAGGCCGCGACGTTGCAGAACACGCCGACGTCCTTGTTGCGGACCATGAGGCGGCGCAGCACCTGCACACAGCGCAGCATCACCATGTTGTCGATGCGCCCGATCAGGCCCGAGGCCTCCGCGATGCTGATGAACTCCTCGGCGGCGATCAACTGGTCGCGCTCGTCGCGGACCCGTGTCACCGCCTCATAGAACCGCACCTTGCGCTGCGGCAGCGTCACCATCGGCTGGAGGAAGATGTCGATGCGGTTCTCGTCGATCGCGTTGCGCAGCGTCGCCAGCAATTGGGTCTGGTTGCGTCCGTTGACGGTCTGAACCGGATGGGCGGTTTGGGCCTGAACTGCCGGTGCCGGCCGCGGCTGCGCTGCGGGAGGCGGGGGAGTCGCGGGAAGCGGTGGCGGCGGCACCGGCCGCTCCTCGAGCGGCGCGATCAGGTCGATCGGCGTTTCCGGGTCAGGCCTCGCGGCCGGAGCCGCCGCAGCTACAGGCGCGGCACCAGCCAGCAGGTCCTCATGGGTCGACACGGTGGAAGCCAGCTGCCTGACCAGCCCGCCGAGCTCGTTGATCTCGCCGACCACCGACTGGATGCGGTCGGAATTGGTCGAATTGGACGAGGCGATGCGCCCTTCGATCGCAGCTAACCGGCGGCCGAATTCGGCCACCTGGCGGGCGAGGTCGGCGGTGCCGCGCGAGAGGTCGGCGATCTGGCCGCCGACGTCGCTGCGGTCGCGCAGCCGCATCGACACCGCGTTGTAGAGGATCAGGAAGGTCAGCGCGGTCAGCGCCACGATCGCGGATTCGGTTCCGCTGATGCCGGCGACCGCGTAGAGCACAAGCCCGAGCGAGGCCGCGACCAGAACCATGCAGATGGCGATGAAGATCGTCGAAATGCGAATCATGCCGCGCGTTACGCCTCAAGAGCTGACTGCCTCACCCGGGAAAACACGGGTTACTGTGCGAACCCGTCACGCCTCATGCTCCCCCAAGCCGCATGACCCTAACATCATTGTTGATTCGAGGGGATAGTGGTCCGTTTGCGGCGAGGTCAGGACGGCGCGGCGGCGCCGACCGTATCCGCGGCGACCGCCTCGCGGCTGCCGAGCGGCTTGGGTTGCCCGGTGGTCGTGTCGCGCAGGGTCTGCCGTTCGATCTCCGAATTCAGCTCGGCGCCGAACATGACGACGATCGCGGACATCCACATCCACATCATCAGCCCGATCGCCGCCCCGAGCGAGCCGTAGGTGGCGTTGTAATTGGCGAACTCGGACAGATACCAGGACAGCAAGGCAGAGCCGGCAATCCAGAGCAGGGCGGCCGTCACCGCGCCGAGGCTCAGCCATTGCCAGCGCGGCGCGTCGCGGCTGGGTGCGAAGCGGTAGAGGACGGCGAGCGCCGCGAGCAGGATGAGGAACAGGAGCGGCCATCGTGCCAGCGCCACGATCAACTTGCTTTCGGGCGCCATGCCGAGATGATTGAGCGCGAGCGGGAAGGCGACGACGGCACCCACCATCAGCAGCAGTGCCACGATGCCGCCGACCGTGAAGGCCAGCGACACCGAGTTCAGCAGGATGAAGCTGCGCTTCTCGCGCTCCTCATAGGCGACGTTGAGGGCGTCGAAGATCGATTTGACGCCGGCATTGGCGCTCCAGATCGCAAGCAGGAGGCCGAGCAGGAAGGTGGCACCAAGCGTTGTATTGCCCTTCGACACCACGCGCGCGACCTGGTCCTCGACGATCCGGAACGAGCCCTCGGGCAGCATCGTCGCGAGGGTCTGGAGATTGGCGCTGATCGTGGCGGGATCGGCGAACAGCCCATAGGACGAAACGAGCGCGGTGACGGCCGGAAAGACCGCGAGCAGCCCGAAGAACACGACGCCGCCGGCGGTCGCGAGCAAGCGATCGTCGTCGATGCGCTGATAGGTGCGCCAGAAGATATCCTTCCAGCCGGCCCAGGGGATCGCGAAGGGGCTTTTGGAACGGCGCCCGCGGCCGGGCTGCGTCGCGGCACGGGTTGCGCTCGTTTCCGGAGAGCTTGCTTCGTTGTTGCGGTGGTCTTGCGGAGGCCCCGGCCGGATTACGCCGGGGTCCCGGAAGTAGCGTTCGGCGGTCAGCACGAAGACGGCGGTGGCGGCGACCAGCAGCCAGGAGTCGAGCTGCCCTGAGCGCCGCGCCGCCACCTCACGCCTCCAATTTGTGCCCGTGCCGTCTCCGACGCGCGGCCGTGAAGCCCAGCAGCCCGACGGCTGCGAGCATCAGACCCAGTTGCACGGGACGGTTGGCGCGCACGGGCCGGGTGTTGCCGCCATGGCTGCGTTCGCCGGGCGCGAGCGGCGCCAGGGGAATCGTCGTCGCGACCTCTTTCACCGCCTGCTTGACCGTTCCGCGTGGAATCCGCGGGGAGGCGATCGCAACGCGCAGACGGCTGGCCAGCGGCACGATCGGCTTGTCCCGACGCTTCATTTGAGCCAGAGCCGCGCCGGCGCAGCACGCGGCCAGGACCAGCAGGACCGCGCCGACGGCACCAAAACCCCAGAATTGTCCGTAGATGATTGCGATCCAGCGGTACAGGGCGACCAGACCGACAAAGAAGGCCGCGATCAGGAACAGCCCGGCCACTGCGAACAGGCCGGCCGCGACCGCATAGGACGTCGCCCGTCCCGTGGCCTGGCTGGTGCGGTCACGCAAGTAAGACCGGGTGGCGCGCCTGAGATGGTTGAGTTTCAGCGCCATGCCGGCGCGCAGCAATTCGCCCGATGGCGCGAGCATGCGGACATCCTCCGAGAGCGAGACATTCGTCGGGGATGAACGTGACGGGATTTGACTTGTTCCGCGCGGAGCGTCGCCGCGGTGACCGATCAGCCGAGATCGGCGGCCGCGATCCAGAACACCTCGCCTTCGGAGTCTTCGGTGTCGAGCCAGAGCAGCGGCAGTTCCGGAAAGGCCTCGTCGACCAATTCGCGGCCGCGGCCGATCTCGCAGATCAACCCGCCATCCGGCGTCAGGTGATCGGGGGCGTCGCGCAGGATCCGGCGCACCACGTCGAGACCGTCGGCGCCGCCATCGAAGGCGAGCTTCGGCTCGGCCCGGCATTCCGGCGGCAATGCCGCCATGCCTTCCGCATCGACGTAAGGCGGATTGGTGATGATGAGGTCGTATCTGTTGTCGCCGAGCGGGGCGAACAGGTCGCCGCGATGGAGCGTGACCCGCTCATCGAGCCCGTGTTCCCCGACATTGCGCGCGGCGACTTCGAGCGCGCCCCTGGAGATATCGACGGCATCGACCGTTGCATTCGGGAAGTGATACGCGGCGAGGATGGCAAGGCATCCCGATCCCGTGCAGAGGTCGAGCACGCGCTCGACGGCCGTGGGGTCGTCGATCAGCGAGCCGGCCTCGCCGTCGCCGCCGAAATGCGAATCCAGGAGCTCGCCGATGAAGGAGCGCGGGACGATAACGCGCTCGTCGACATAGAAGGGCAGGCCGCGCATGTAGATCTTGTTGACGAGATAGGCGGCCGGTTTGCGCGTGGTCACGCGCTTATGGATGAGATCGAGGATGGTCTTGCCTTCCGCAGCCGTGACGCGCGCGTGGGCAAAGGCCTCGAACTGGTCGGGATGCAGATGCAGGGCCTCGCAGACCAGGAAGGCCGCTTCTGCCACCGGATCGGTCGTTCCGTGCGCGAAGGCGAGCTTGGCCTCGTTGAAGCGGCTCACGGCATAGCGGACGAAGTCGATGAGCGTGACAAGCTCGCCGCGGCCGACCTTCGCAAGCCTGGGCGCGGCGCGGCCGCGCGCCGTCTTTTTTGAAGCTCTTGCCATCAGGATTTGGTCCAGCGTGCGGCGGCCTCGTCGTCACGGGCGTGGGCTTCGACCCAGCCGGTGCCGGTGGCGCTCTCTTCCTTCTTCCAGAACGGCGCGCTGGTCTTGAGATAGTCCATCAGGAACTCGGCTGCCTGGAACGCCGCCTGACGATGCTGCGAGGCGGTCAGCACCAGCACGATGTTCTGGCCGGGCATGAACCGCCCGACGCGGTGGATGACCGTGACGCCGTTGAGCGGCCAGCGCGTGGTCGCCTCGTCGACATGACGCTTGATCTCTTCCTCGGCCATGCCGGGATAATGTTCGAGCGTCAACGCGGCGATCTTCGCGCTGTCCTCGTCGCTGCGGCAGATGCCGGAGAAGCTCACGACCGCACCGATGTCGGTCCGGCTCTTGGTCAGGAGCGCGATCTCGCGCGCAATGTCGAAATCGTCTTCCTGGATACGGATGGTGACGGGGCCGGTGGTCGCAGGGGAAGTCATGGGCCTAGCCGCCGGTCATAGGCGGGAAGAACGCGATCTCGCGGGCGCCCGCGATCGCGGCGTCCGACTTGACGTGGGCGTGGTCGATCGCGGCGCGGATGACCTTCGGCTTCTCGAAGGCGTAGGCATAGGCCTCGCTCTGGCCGGAGAGCCAGGCGATCAGCTCTTCCACGGTGCGCACGGTCGCTGGCGGCTCGATGGTCTCCTCGGCCTTGCCGACGCGTTCGCGCACCCAGGCAAAATACTTCACCTTCATACCTCATCCTCCTTGATGAGGTGATGGATGCCGGAGCGGAAATAATCGTAGCCGGTGTACATGGTGAGGATCGCCGAGGCCCACAGCAGCAACAGGCCGATCTGGGTCACGACAGGCACGACCTGGTCGCCGGCCTCGCCCGCGAGCAGGAAACCGATGGCGACGAGCTGGACCGTGGTCTTCCACTTGGCAAGCTTGGTGACGGGCACGCTGACGCGCAGCGCGGCGAGATATTCGCGCAGGCCCGAGACCAGGATCTCGCGGCACAGGATCACGATGGCGGCCCACAGCGACCAGCCATGGATGATGCCGTCGGCGGCCAGCATCAGCAGGCAGGAGGCGACCAGCAGCTTGTCGGCGATCGGATCGAGCATCCGGCCGAACGCCGATTGCTGATTCCAGATCCGCGCGTAATAGCCGTCGAGGTAATCGGTGACTGCTGCCGCGATGAAAATGGCGACCGCGACCCAGCGCAGCCACAGCGGCTGATCCAGAATCGACTGTGCGTAGATGCACCCGACCACGACCGGGATCGCGGCGATCCGGCCATAGGTCAGGATGTTCGGGAGGGACATCGCGCGGCTGGTCGTCCCTCGTGTCGTGGCGATGTTCATCCGTCCTACCAATACCGCTGTGGCCCGAAGGTCAACCGTTCCGCTCCCCAAATGGGGTGCGGGATGCGACGACCATATGACCACGGCCCCCTTTAGTTCACCCCGGCTGGGGATGGAAATACTCGAAAATCCTGCGGGCGCTTTCGGCGCTCACCCCCGGAACCTTGCCGAGATCGGCGATCGAGGCCCGTTCGATCTCCTTCAGGGTTCCGAAATGATGCAGCAAGGCACGTTTGCGTGACGGGCCGATGCCCGGAATCTCCTGCAAACCGGCCTCGCGGATGTCCTTCTTGCGCAGCTTGCGGTGCGAGCCGATGACGAAGCGGTGGGCCTCGTCGCGCAGGCGCTGGATGAAATAGAGCACGGGGTCGCGCGGCTCGAGCTTGATTGCCTCGCGCTCCGGCATGAACAGGGTCTCGCGGCCGGCATCCCGGTCCGGCCCCTTGGCGACCGACATCAGCGACACCTGGGTCAGGCCGAGATTTGCAAAGATCTCCCGGACGGCATTGAGCTGGCCGCGGCCGCCGTCGATGATCACGAGGTCGGGCCATTGCGGAAAATCGTCGTCCTTGACCTTGGCGCCCTCCTCGGGCGGGTTGATGAGACGCTTGAAGCGGCGCTCCAGCACCTCGCGCATCATGCCGTAGTCGTCGCCGGGCGTGAGCCCTTCCGACTTGATGTTGAACTTGCGGTACTGGTTCTTCACGAAGCCGTCCGGGCCGGCGACGATCATGGCGCCGACCGCGTTGGTGCCCTGGATGTGGCTGTTGTCGTAGACCTCGATGCGCTTGGGGGCATGCGGCAGGCTCAGCGTCGTCGCCATGGCGTCGAGCAGGCGGCCCTGCGTCGCGGTGTCCGCGAGCTTGCGGCCCAGCGCCTCGCGCGCGTTGGTCAGCGCGTGGGCGACGAGCTCCTTCTTCTCGCCGCGCTTCGGCGCGGTGACCTCGATCTTGTGCCCGGCCTTGATCGAGAGCGCGTTGGCAAGCAGCTCGCTCTCCTCGATCTCATGCGAGAGCAGGATGTTCTTCGGCGGCGGCTTGTCGTCGTAGAACTGGGCGAGGAAGGAGCCGAGCACTTCTTCGGGTGTAAAGGTCTTCTCCGCCCGCGGGAAATAGGCGCGGTTGCCCCAGTTCTGGCCGGTGCGGAAGAAGAACACCTCGACGCAGGAGAAGCCGCCCTCCTGGTGGATGGCGAACACGTCGGCCTCTTCCACCGTGCGCGGATTGATGCCCTGCTGCGACTGGATCGCCGACAGCGCGGCGAGGCGGTCGCGGTAGAGTGCCGCGCTCTCGAATTCGAGCTCATTGGCCGCCTTCTCCATCTCGCCGGCGAGCTCCTGCTTCACCGCATGGCTCTTGCCGGAAAGGAAGTCGGTCGCCTCGCGCACCAGGGTCGTGTAGCCGGGGAAATCGATCTCGCGGGTGCAGGGACCGGCGCAGCGGCGGATCTGGTAGAGCAGGCAGGGCCGGGTGCGGCTCTCGAAGAAGGAATCGGTGCAGGAGCGGATCAGGAACGCGCGCTGCAGCGCCGTGATGGTGCGGTTGACGGCACCGGCGGAAGCGAACGGGCCGAAATAGCGTCCGGGGCGGGTCTGCGCGCCGCGGTGCTTCAGGATCTGCGGCGCCCAATGGTCGCCGGTGATCAGGATATAGGGAAACGACTTGTCGTCGCGCAGCTGCACGTTGAAGCGCGGCCGCAGCTGCTTGATGAGGTTGGCTTCCAGCAGCAGCGCTTCGGTCTCGGTGTTGGTCGAGACGATCTCCACGGTCACAGTGGCGGCGATCATGCGCAGGATGCGCGCCGGCTGCGGCGCATTCTGGCGCGCGTAGTTGGAGAGGCGCTTTTTGACGTTCTTGGCCTTGCCGACATAGAGCACGTCGGCATTCGCATTGAGCATGCGATAGACGCCGGGCGAGGTCGGCGCGAGCCGGACCGCGCGCTCGATCGCCTCATGACCCGTCGCCAGCGGCTCTTCGCCGACCGCGCCGCTCTCTTCCAGGATGTCAGGCAGCAGCGCGTCGTCCTCGTCGTCGCCGCCTGTGGTGGCGGGATCGAGGTCCGGCGGTGCCGTCTCCTGGGACGGGGCGTCCGGTGCCATGCCGCGCCTGGATTTGCGCGCGCGGGCGTCGTCCGGATCGTCGGTGGAATCGTGAACCATGGGACGAATTTAGGCGCTGGGGATGCCGATTTGAAGTTCCGGCCATGCTGCACGCACAGGATGGCGGCGCAGTTCCCGGTAACGCTTCCTTAAGTCTGTTAAGCGCGCGGTAACGGGTCTTAACAGCCCTTTAACTTAAAACTCTCGATAAATCTTACGCGAAAAGGTCTTGGTTCCGTAACCATGCGACATGGCCCGGCGCGGCGGCGCAGGCATCGCACCGGTTTACGGCAGTTGCGTTGGAGTGTGTGATGAAGAGGCTCGTTGTGGGCGCAGCCGTGTTGGTTGCCGCCGGCTGGACAGCTTCGGCAGAGGCCGCCGATCTCAGTTACGGGCAGCGTGCGCCCTATACCGTCAATCAGCCGCTCAATGCCTATAGCTGGGCTGGTCCGTATCTTGGTGCCAATCTCGGCTATGAGTGGGGGTCGGTGAGTAACTCACCCGTAAAGCCCTCCGGCTTCGTCGGCGGCATTCAGGCCGGCTATAATTTCCAGAACGGTCCATGGGTGTTCGGCGTCGAGGGCGATATCCAGGCCGCCGGCGCTGATGACACCTTCGCGCCGTGGAAGTTCTCCAATCCGTGGTTCGGCACCCTGCGCGGCCGTGCCGGCTATGCCTTCAGCAACGTGCTGTTCTACGGCACCGCCGGCCTCGCCTTCGGCGAGCTGCGCGCGCAGACCTTCGGCTGGACCGAGTCGCACACCAGCGCCGGCTGGACCATCGGTGCCGGTGCGGAAGTGGGCTTCGCGCCCAACTGGACCGCCAAGCTCGAATATCTCTACATCGATCTGTCGACGAGTCAGTTCGCAATTACAGGCGTGTCAAACGGCTATAGCGCCAGCGTTGTGCGCGCAGGCGTGAACTATCACTTCTGATAGCCAAATAAGAAAATACCGGACAATAACCTCCCGGCCGCTCGCGGCCGGGACTTTTTTGCGCCAGGTTTTTTGAGTCAGGCCCGCTAGGAGAGGATGACCAAATTGACCGCCTTCGGTCCCTTCCCCTTCTTGTCCGGTTCGACTTCGAAAGTAATACGCTGTCCTTCGGCAAGGTCCTTCAGTCCCGCTCGCTCCACAGCAGTGATGTGAACGAAGACATCGCGACCGCCGTCATCCGGCTTGATAAAGCCGTAGCCGCGCTCGCCGTTGAAGAACTTGACCGTTCCCGTCATGGCCATCGGGAAACTCCCCCTCATTGCTCCTCCGCCGCGACGCAGACTCACGTCACGACATGACCGGGCCTTACGGAGCCCGGGAGCTGGCCATCCTTGGGCGGACCTTTCGGTCCGGCCGGATCTTTCTTAGGCCTTCACTCCGCCGCAACCATTCGCGGAAGCGGAACGTAAAGCCAGTCACGGAAATAGCATAATACGGTTCTTTGCAGATTGACTACCGCTCCTGCATCTTTTTCCTAAATGCCGGAGTGTTACGGCCTCGGCACCTCTAATCGGAATCTGGCAGCGCCGCCCTGGCCGAGCGGCATTTCGAGCTCGGGCAGGATCGTCTTGAGCTCGCCATGCAGCGTGTAAGGGGGATTGACGATCAGCAGTCCGGTAGAGGTGAGGGCGGCGCCGTCGGCTTGCGGCGCGACACTGAATTCGAGGCGCAGGCATTTGCCCGGCGGCTTTGCTGCGGCTGCGAGCCGCGCCACGAGCTGCGTCAGCGTGTCGGTGGCGCGCCGGCTCTTGGCGGGATACCAGATTACATAGATACCGGTCGGCCATTTTGCGAAAGCCTCCGAGAAGACTTCGCCCAGCCGTTCGAACTCGTTCTTTGCCTCGAATGGCGGATCGATCAGCACCAGCCCGCGCCGTTCCTTCGGCGGCACGAAGGCCGGCAGCGCCACCCAGCCGTCGAGATCGACCACGCGGGCCTGCTCGTCGCGGCGCAGCACGTCGATCAGCGCCTTGCGTGCTTTCGGCTCGAGCTCGCAGGCGACGAGGCGGTCCTGCGGCCTGAGCAGGCCGCGCGCGATCAGCGGCGAACCCGGATAGGCCTTGAGCTCGCCCTTCGGATTGAAGGCGCGGACGATGTCGAGATAAGGCTTGGTCAGCGCGGCGGTCTCGTTCGACAGGCGCGCTTGCATCAGCCGCGCGATGCCGGTCAGCCATTCGCCGCCGCGCCGCGCCTCGTCGCTTTCAAGATCGTACAGGCCGGCACCGGCATGGGTGTCGATGACGCGGAACGCCCCCGGCTTGTCCTGCAAGTAAGTGAGGATGCGCGCCAGCACGATGTGCTTGATGACATCGGCGAAGTTGCCGGCATGGAAGGCGTGACGGTAGTTCATGGAAAGAGCACTACGCCACGTCACGGCCTGAGCAAAGAGGCACTAATGCGTGTCCCGGACGCGGTGCAGCGTGTAACGCTGCGCCGCTGAGCCGGGACCCAGCTTCTTCGTTCGTGATGGGCCCCGGATCAGCGGTGCACCACGCCGCGTTTCGCGGCGCATTGCACCGCATCCGGGGCACGAGAGCCCGTCTACCCACCCCTGATCGGCGGCATCGTCACCTGGTCGCGGCGGCAGGCGCGGCGGTCGATCTCCTCGCAGGCGCGGAATTGCAGGTCCTTGCTGAGGCAGATGCGGACCTCGGAAAGCCGCGTCCGGTTGCAGGTGACCGAGACGGCGGCGCTGCCGAGGCCCGGATTGGCCTTGATGAAGGCCTCCTCGACCTCCGCCGGCGCCACGGTCTTGGCCTGCGACAGGTCGAGATACTCGGCCGGAATCTTGATCGCGGCGCGCGCTTTCCGGATCGTCTCGAAATAGCTGCGGTCGGCGAGCCCCGAGCAGGTGCCGTGCTTGTCCCATTCGTTGAAGATCAGGCCCGGCGCCGGCATCAGGTCGAGCATCGAGGAGACGATGCTGCGGTTCAGCCGCGGCGCCGGCCGCTGGCAATATTCCGGAAAGCCGTTCTCATATTGCGGCCACAGCCCGTGCACCACGAAAGCATAGGGCCGGCCGCTGCACTGGATCTGGGAGCGGCCGCCGCGCTCGGCCGCCTCCTCGCAGAAGGAGGGCGACCACGACAGCGACAGCACGTAGAAATCGAATTCGCCGGGCGCGTTCTGCCGCTTGTCCTGGGCTTGCGCGACGCCCGCCAGCGAGACCAGCCCGGCGGCAAGGGGCAGGGCAAGGACCAGCGAGATCATCAGGCGGGAGAATGAGTGCAATCTGGAATGAAACATGGCGACGCCCCTCAACTAGACTGTGCAATCGAGCCTAGCAGGCGATAAGAACATTTCAAGAACAAAATTCGGGCGGCCTCCGTCAGGCCGCTGGGCTAGGTCCGAATCAGGGCTTGTCGAATTAGGGCTTGGCGGCGCGGCAAGCCGGATTGTAGGCCCAGTTGCGGTCGAGCCCGACCACGCACCATTCGACACCATTGCCGTAACCGGCAAAGCCGCCGTCCTCGATGATCGAGAAATGCACCTTGCGCACCTTGCCGTCGTTGAGCATGGCCTCGCCGGTGCAATAGCGGCGCGGAATGTTGTCGGACTGCCAGGGCCGGAACGCGGCCTCGCGCACGGCGGAGAAGCCGGTGATCTTCAACGAGGAATTCCAGAAGGCGCTTTCCTTCTCCCAGAACTGGGTGGCGATCGTCGGTAGCGCCTTGTCGCAATCGGCGACGCTGCCGTCATAGCGCGGTCCGCTCAGCCAGAAGTTCAGCTCCAGCGGATTAGCCGCCCTGGCCTCACCGAGCGACAGCGCCCCGAACAGGAGGCCGAGCACGGCGGCAAAGCGGAGCGATTTCAGGGAGGTCGAGGCGCGCATGGGCAATCCAGACAGCATGATCTGCGAAGGTCGGACGGTGCCGCGAAGGGCGGGTGAGGTCAAGTGCAGCGCGGCAACACTTGGCCAGGAGTTGACCATAACGTCGCATTCGACAGGGCTTCAGTTCTTTTCACTTCCGTCCCGGCACCGTAAACTGGCGCCAACCAATTGGAGTAACGGGAATGCGAATCATTGCGGCCGCCGGCCTTCTTGCCCTGGGTATGATGGCGAGCCAGTCGGCGCGCGCCGATATCCTTCCGGTGCCTCCGTTCAAGGGCAACGACACCGGCGGCATCATCGCCTATTCGATGGCCAATCAGGTCGATGCGCGGCAGGTCGCGGTCGATCATTGCGCGCGCTACGGCAAGGTCGTCAAATTCCTCGGCGTGCAGGCCTATGAGGGCGGATACATCTCGTTCTCCTGCCGCTGGGTGCCTTATGGCGCCGCCGATCAGCCGATCCGCACGCTGTACTGAGGCGTTTCCGTAGCGCAGCGATCTCTCAGCCGGGAGCATCCCACATGACGCGCAAACTTGCTTTGCTCGGCTCGGCCGTTTGCTTCGTGTTGTCGGCCGGCAGCGCCTGCGCCGACGATCTGCCGGTGCGCAAGGCCGGCCTGTGGGAATTGAAGATGGTCAGGAGCGGCTCTGCGATGCCGGAAATGACCATGCAGCACTGCACCGACGAGACCGTCGACAAGGAGATGAACAACAACGTCTCCCCGATGGCCAAGCAGATCTGCGCCAAGCAGGACATCAAGAAGACCGCGACCGGTTATGTCAGCGATTCCGAGTGCAGCGTCGCCGGCATCAGCACCACCTCGCATGCCGAGATCACCGGCGATTTCAACTCGGCCTATACGGTGAAGACCTCGTCACACGCGCAAGGCGGCGCCGCCGGCACCGCGGGGCGCGACACCACCATGACGCTCGAAGCGAAATGGCTGGGCGCCTGCAAGCCGGACCAGAAGCCCGGCGACATCGTGATGCCCGGCGGCTTCAAGATGAACGTGCGCGACGTCGACAAGCTGAAGAACCTGCTGCCGAAGTAGGCTCACCGCGAAACCGGTGCGCTCCCTCGCCCCGTTCTTACGGGGAGAGGGTTGGGGTGAGGGGCCTCTCTCCACAGGCGCGATCGTCGAGGGACCTGTACCCCCTCACCCGGATCGCGGCGGACGATGCTTCGCATCGCCGGGGGCGATCCGACCTCTCCCCGCAAGCGGGGAGAGGTAAGAACAGCTACACCGGTATTCGCACGCTCGCCCTTAATCCGCCCATCGGGCTGTCGCCGAGCGTGATGTCGCCGCCGTGGGAGCGGGCGATGTCGCGGGCGATGGCGAGGCCTAAGCCCGTGCCGCCTTCGTCCTGGTTGCGGGCGTTGTCCAGCCGCAGGAACGGCTTGAACACCTCTTCGCGCAGATGCGCGGGAATGCCCGGGCCGTCGTCGTCGACCGTGACGGTCAGATAACGGTGATCGCGCTGGCCGGTGATGGCGATGCTCTTGCCGTAGCGCGCCGCATTGGTGACGAGGTTGGCGAGGCAGCGCTTGAACGAGGCCGGCTTCACCGTCACCACCGGCAGTCCGTTGAATGCGACGGTCGCAGCGTGGCCGTGGCGTTCGGCATCGCTGCGCAACTCCTCGAGCGCCTGCGCCATGTCGGTCGGCTGCGACTGCTCGCCGGAATCGCCGCGGGCGAAGGCGAGGTAGTCTTCCAGCATCATCGACATCTCGTCGACGTCCTTGCGCATGCCCTCGAGCTCCGGGCTGTCGCCGATCAGCGCCAGCTCGAGCTTGAAGCGGGTCAGGATGGTGCGCAGATCGTGGCTGACGCCGGCCAGCATCGCGGTGCGCTGCTCCATCGTGCGCTCGATGCGCGACTTCATTTCGAGGAAGGCGACCGCCGCGCGCCGCACCTCGCGCGCGCCGCGCGGCCTGAAGTTCGGTGCCTCGCGTCCCTTGCCGAAGCTTTCGGCGGCATCGGCAAGACGCAGGATCGGCTTGATCTGGTTGCGCAGGAACAGCACTGCGACGATCAGCAGGATCGAGGACGTGCCGACCATCCAGAACAGGAAGATTTCCGAGTTCGAGGCGTAGGCCGCACTGCGCTGCGCGAACACCCGCATCACGGCGTCGTCGAGCTGGATGCGGATCTCGACGAGGTTGGAGCGGCCGACCGTGTCGATCCAGAACGAGCGCCCGATCTGGCGGCCGAGCTGCACCGACAGCGTCTGGTCGAGCAGCGAGAAGAACGGTTTTGGCCCCGGCGGCGGCATGTCGCCGGCGGGCAGGAAATCGACGACGAGGCCCAAACGCTGCTGGGCGATGCGGCGGATCTGGTCGCGGTCCTTGTCCTGCGGATAGCCCTTGTAGACGTCGATCAGCGCGGCGATGTCCTGCACCACCGCGGCCGACAGGCGGCGCGTCACCGTGTTCCAGTGCCGCTCCATGAACACGAAGGCGACGACCGATTGCAGGATCACCATCGGCACGATCATGATGAGGAGCGCGCGGGCATAGAGGCCGGTCGGCATCCAGCCCTTGAACGCGTTGCCCATCCAGCCATTGGCGGCGGATACGCGGCCGGCGGCGCTCTTCAGCAGCGTCAGGCCGGTATCGATCGTGCTCATCGGTCGCGCTTCACTGCTTTATGGTGATGCCACCAGCCGGTAGCCGATGCCGCGCACCGCCTGGAGGAACAGCGGATTGGCGGGATCGGTCTCGATCTTGCGCCTGAGGCGGTTGATCTGCACGTCGACGGCGCGCTCGTTGACGCTGCCATTGCCGGTCAGTGCGCTGCGCGGCACGGTCTCGCCCGGCGTCTCCGAGAGAATCCGCAGCATCTCGCGCTCGCGGTCGGTGAGGTGAATGACCTCCTCGCCCTGGCGCAATTCGCCGCGATCGAGATGGTAGACGTAGGGGCCGAACGCGATCTTCTCCACCACCGCCGCCTGCGGCGGCGGGGCGGCGCGCTTGAGGATGTTGTTGATGCGCAGCGCGAGCTCGCGCGGCTCGAACGGTTTTGCGACATAGTCGTCGGCGCCGATCTGAAGGCCCTCGATGCGGGCTTCCGCTTCATGGCGCGCCGTCAGCATCACGATCGGCACCGAGGAGGAGGTCCGGATGAAGCGGGCGAGGTCGAAGCCGGTCTCGCCGGGCATCATGACGTCGAGGATCAAGAGGTCGAAATGCAGGCCCATGAGCTTCGAACGCGCATCGCTGGCGCTGGCCGCGGTCGAGACGCGATAGCCTTCGCTGGCGAGGAAGCGCGACAGCAGATCGCGGATGCGGCGGTCGTCGTCGACCAGCAGGAGATGCGGGGCATCATCGGCCGGTTGCACCGGCGGACGGGCGAGCGTGGCAGCGAGCGGCACGGTCACTCCTTTGCGTCTTGATTGACGGAGGCGAAGATCGTCTCCAGCACCTTGTCCGGATCGTCGCGATCGATCATCGCGCGCAGGAAGCGCTTGACCGTCTCCGCGTCCTGCGGCGCCATCTCGGCGAGCGCCTTGGTGATCCGCGTGGTTTGGAGCCCGGCGAGCTTCTGCACCAGCGCCTCGCCCTTCGGCGTGGCGTAGAGCAGGCGCTGGCGGCGGTCATTGTCGCCGGTCTTCTGCACGATATAGCCCTCGTCCAGGAGCTGCTTGAGCACCCGGCCGAGCGACTGTTTTGTAATGCGCAGGACGTCGAGGAGATCGGCGACCTTCAGCCCGGGATAGCGGTAGACGAAGTGCATGACGCGGTGATGGGCCCGGCCGAAGCCGAAAGCCTCCAGCTCCTGGTCGGGATCGCCGACGAAGTCGCGATAGGCGAAGAACAGCAGCTCGATGATATCCCAGCGCAAATTGCCTCCTTCGCCTGCGACCGGCCGGTGCTCGGCAGCGTCTTGAGAGGGAGTCGCGAAATTTATGTCAGGCATATTGACGTATCTTGGGTTCAATGTTACAAAACGATCGACCCGCACGAAATTTTAGATCGTTTCGCGTCGGGTGGCATCGAAGCAGAGGCGGCCGGAGAGAGCCGGACAGGCGGCGACGGCCGGATCAGATCTACCGTGCGATTGTCGAGCGGCATTTCGACAAAACATACTGGACTTCCGCCTTCCGCAAAAGCATGTCCTCGACGACATGCTGGCCACGGAAACCGGCCGTAACAAGGCTGGCGGTGGCCCGGCCACAACTCTAATCAAGCCAGCCGGACCCGAAACAGGGCAGGCGGGCGCCAGAACAGCGCCGCTACCGGCAGCGGGAGCCAAGGACATGAGCATGAAATTCGACATCCAGCCCGCATCCAATCCTACTCCAGAGAAGGATCGCGTCGCCAAGCTGGTGGACCCCGGCTTCGGGCGGGTCTTCACCGATCACATGGCGATCGTCCGCTACAACCAGGCCAAGGGCGGCTGGTACGAGGCGCGGATCGAGGCGCGCGCCAACTTCCAGCTCGATCCGGCCGGTGCCGTCCTGCACTACGCTCAGGAAATTTTCGAGGGCCTCAAGGCCTACAAGCGCGATGACGGCGGCGTGAACCTGTTCCGCCCCGACGCCAATGCGCGGCGCTTCAGGGATTCGGCCGACCGCATGGCGATGGCGCAGTTGCCCGAAGACGTCTTCATCGAGGCGGTCGAGCAGGTCGTGCGCATCGATCGCGCCTGGATGCCGGGCGGCGAGGGCAGCCTTTACCTGCGGCCCTTCATGATCGCGAGCGAGACCTTCCTCGGCGTCAAGCCGTCGTCCGAATACATCTTCGCGGTGATCGCCTCGCCCGTCGGCTCCTATTTCAAGGGCGGGCCTGCGCCGGTGTCGATCTGGGTGTCGGAGAACTACACGCGCGCCGCGGTCGGCGGCACCGGCGCCGTCAAGTGCGGCGGCAACTATGCCGCGAGCCTGCGTGCACAGGCCGAGGCCATCCAGCACGGCTGCGATCAGGTCGTGTTCCTCGACGCGATCGAGCGCCGCTACATCGAGGAGCTCGGCGGCATGAACGTCTTCTTCGTGTTCGACGACGGCTCGCTCTCGACGCCGCCGCTCGGCACGATCCTGCCCGGCATCACCCGCGACTCCATCATCACGCTGGCGAAGGATGCCGGCAAGACGGTGCGCGAGGAGCCGTACTCGCTCGACCAGTGGCGCAAGGATGCAGCCAGCGGCAAGCTGAAGGAGGCTTTTGCCTGCGGTACCGCGGCCGTGATCTCGCCGATCGGCAAGGTGCGCTCGGTGAGTGGCGATTTCGAGATCAGCGGCGGCGCCGCCGGCCCCGTCGCCATGGGCCTGCGCAAGCAGCTCGTCGACATCCAGTACGGCCGCACCAACGATCCGCACAGCTGGATCCGCAAGGTGTTTTGATACGCGATGAGAGCGTTTCCCCTCTCTCACGAGGGAGAGGGGAAATGCGCAACGTTTGTGGCCTATTGCGCACTGAACGTGCTGCTGCGGACACGCGACAAAGCCAGGACACAACAAGCATCCTGGACATCGCGATCATGGCAACAAAACTCTCCCAACCCGCGAAATGGGTCGTTTTCGCCGCCATCACCGGCGTCTGCGTTTTCGGCATCCTGACCATCGGCCCGACGCACGAGGTCGCAGCGCAAGACCGCTCGCCGATCGTCGACGTGCGCACCACCGATCCCGAGATGAACACCGCGATCGCACGCGCCCGCGGCACGCTCCCGACCTTCTGGGCCTCGTACGAGGCGCCCAAGCCGTCGGAGGCCGGGCACGCCCTGAAAGTGCGCTTTTCCACCCGCAAAGGCGGCGAGCACATCTGGATCGCCGAGGTGAAGAAGCAGCCCGACGGGACCTATTCGGGCCGCTTCGCCAACCAGCCGCGCGATCTGCCCGGCCAGCGGGCAGGCGACGAGGTCAAGTTCAGCGAAGCCGACATCTCGGACTGGATGTTCATGCGCAACGGCAAGATCGTCGGCGGGGAGACCATCAAGCCGACGCTGAAGTCGCTGCCAAAGGCGGACGCCGACGCGCTCCGGGCACGCATGGAGCAGCCGTAGAGGTAGGGTCGTCATTCCGGGATGGTCCGAAGGACCAGACCTCAGGTGCGCAGTTGCGCACCGGGGAATCTCGAGATTCCGGGTTCAATGCTGCGCATCGCCCCGGAATGACGGCGAACTGGACAGGCCATGGGGCTCCCGGCATGCCGCAGCGGTTGCCGCCTCGCGCGTCGGCTGGTAAACGCCGCGCATGGCCGAGAAACCCAAAAAACCCCAGAAACTGAAGGCGCGTCTGCCGCGCGGGCTCGAGGATCGCGATCCCGCCGCGATCCGGGCGACGCGCGAGATGGTCGAGAAGATCCGCGCCGTGTACGAGCTCTACGGCTTCGAGCCGGTGGAGACGCCGGCGATGGAATACACCGACGCGCTGGGCAAGTTCCTGCCCGACCAGGACCGCCCGAACGAGGGTGTGTTCTCGTTCCAGGACGACGACGAGCAGTGGATCTCGCTGCGCTACGATCTGACCGCGCCGCTCGCCCGCTACGTCGGCGAGCGCTACGGGACCGACGCTCTGGTCTTGCCCTACCGCAGCTACCGCGTCGGCTACGTCTTCCGCAACGAGAAGCCCGGCCCCGGCCGCTTCCGCCAGTTCATGCAGTTCGATGCCGATACGGTCGGTTCGGCGACGCCGGCGGCGGATGCCGAGATCTGCATGATGGCGGCCGACACGATGGAGGCGCTTGGCATTGCGCGCGGCTCCTATGTCGTGAAGGTGAACAACCGCAAGGTGCTCGACGGCGTCATGGAGAGCATCGGCCTCGGTGGTGATGAGAATGCTGCACGGCGGCTCACCGTACTTCGCGCCATCGACAAGTTAGATAAGTTTCCGGCTGCTGAAGTGCGTAAGCTCTTAGGTGCTGGACGATGGGATGGCGGAGAGGAAGGCAAGGGAGACTTCACGAAAGGCGCAGGTCTGGATGAAGTCTACGCAAATCGTCTTCTGGAGTTTGTAGCGCCCGCCGAGCCAACCGAGAACCCCTCGCGCGATATCCTGTTCACGATGCCCAAGCATTGGGATGAACTTGCCGTCAATGAACGTTTCAAGGATGGTGGTCAGGAACTTCTCGCGATAAAAAATCTCTGCGAGGATTCTGGATACGGCCGGGATCGGGTTCGGATCGATCAGACCATTGTTCGTGGTCTGGAATATTACACCGGCCCGGTATTCGAGGTCGAACTCCTGCTCGACACCAAGGACGAGAAGGGCCGCCCCGTGCGGTTCGGCTCGGTCGGTGGTGGTGGCCGCTATGACGGCCTGGTCTCGCGCTTCCGCGGCGAGCCGGTGCCGGCGACCGGTTTCTCCATCGGCGTGTCGCGGCTGCAGGCCGCGCTGACGCTGCTCGGCAAGCTCGACACGCGGCCCGAGTTCGGGCCCGTCGTCGTCACCGTGTTCGACCGCGACCGCGTCGCCGACTATCAGAAGATGGTCGCGTCCTTGCGCACCGCCGGCATCCGCGCCGAGCTCTATCTCGGCAATCCCAAGAACATGGGCAACCAGCTCAAATATGCCGACCGCCGCAATAGCCCTTGCGTCATCATCCAGGGCTCCGATGAAAAGGCGCGCGGCGAGCTGCAGATCAAGGATCTGATCGAGGGCGCGAAAGCGGCGGCCGCGATCGCCTCCAACCAGGAATGGCGCGAGAGCCGCCCGGCGCAATTCTCATGCAGCGAAGCCGACCTCGTCGCAAAAGTGCGCGAGGTGCTGGCGCGCCATGACGTAAAGTGGGGATAGCCATTCCGGCAGGCCGTCATGGCCGGGCTTGTCCCGGGCATCCACGTCTTGTTTGATGGGAAAGAACGTGGATGGCCGGGACAAGCCCGGCCATGACGAAGCAGCAGGGAGAAGACAATGCCTGAGATCACCGTCAGCATGGCCGAAGGCCGCACCGATGAACAGAAGGCCGGCATGATGCGTGACATCACCCAGGCACTGGTGAAGAATCTCGGCGTCGACGCCGACGCGGTGGTCATCCAGATCAACGAAGCCCCGCTTCGCCACAAGATGAAGGGCGGCAAGACCTTCGTGGAGCGCGCGGCCGCGGCGAAGAAATAGTTTCGGCTGGCGCGGGTAGCCACAGTCGCAGCAGCAATCACAACTGTCGTCCCCGCGAACGCGGGGACCCATAACCACAGGGAGCGGTTGCGGGCGAGCTGCTAACTACGAGTCTTCGCCAAGCTACTCCCTGTGGCTATGGGTCCCGGATCTGCGCTTCGCTTGTCCGGGACGACACTGAGCAAGCACCATGGACGCACGCGACTTCATCACGACAGGCATGAGCGCGGAGCGCACGCTGGTGGTCCCAGTGGAGCGCACGGTCGGGCACTTCGTGCCCGGCATGCCTTTTGTCTATGCGACGCCGATGATGATCCTCGAGATGGAGATGACCGCGGGCGACGCGATCCGCTCTGCGCTTCAGCCGGGCTGGGTCACCGTCGGCACCGAGGTCGACATCCGCCATCTCGCAGCCGCCCTCGTTGGCGCGACGGTGCGGACCACCGCGAAGGTGGTCGCGGTCGAGCGCCGCGTCATCCGTTTCGAGGTCGAGGCGTTCGAGGGCACGCGCAAGCTCGGCGAAGGCCGCCACGCGCGTGGGCTCGTCAATGTCGAGATGTTCAACAAGCGGCTCGCCGCGGGCTCGAAATCGTAGGGTGGGCAAAGGCGCGAAGCGCCGTGCCCACCATTGCTCCGCGTGCGAGATAGATGTGGTGGGCACGCTTCGCTTTGCCCACCCTACGGCATCTACGGCACCTGTTTACTTCGCCAGTTCCTTGGACCGCTGCGTTGCGGCCGCAATCGCGCGGATCATCAGGTCGCGCAGGCCGGGCTCAGCCATCAGCACGCCGAGCGCTGCGGCCGTGGTGCCGCCGGGCGAGGTGACGTTCTGGCGCAGCGTGCCGGAGGGAAGCTCGGATTGATGCAGCAGCTCGCCCGAGCCGGCGACGGTTTCGCGCGCGAGCTTCGTCGCCAGCGCCTCGGGCAATCCCGCTTCGACACCGGCGCGCGCAAGTTCCTCGGCGAGCAGGAACACATAGGCCGGCCCCGAGCCGGACACGGCGGTCACCGCATCCATCAGGCTCTCGTCCTCGACCCATTCGACCGAGCCGGTGGCGCGCAGCAGCGCATCGGCTACCGCGCGCTGCGTGGTGCTGACGGTCTTCGCCGCAACCGCCACCGTGATGCCGCGGCCGATCGCGGCCGGCGTGTTCGGCATTGCGCGCACCACGGCGCCGCCACAGACCTCCTGGAGCGAGGCGATCGTGGTTCCCGCCATGATCGAGACCACGGAGGTCTTCTCCGAGACGAAGGACTTCAGCTTCGCACCGGCCTCGCGGAACATCTGCGGCTTCACCGCGACGACCATGGTCTCGACCTGGCCTGCCGCATTCACATCGGGATTGAGCGCCACGCCCTTGGCGGCAAGCGCGGTGATCTCGGGCGCGATGTGCGGGTCGACCACCGCGACACGGCGCGGATCGAGCCCGCCCGCCAGCCATCCGGTCAGCATTGCGCCGCCCATCTTGCCGGCGCCGGCAAGAAGGATGGTGCCGGTGATGTTTTGAAGGGTGCTGTTCGCCACTGTGGTCACCACAAATTCGGTGTCGTCCCGGCGAAGGCCGGGACCCATAACCACGAATGTTTCTAGTGGATGCAGGTGTTGGCAACAAGCCGCGTGCCCTAAGCGATATCACGCGGTGGGTCCCTGTGCTCCCCGTACGCAATTGCGCACTCGGCCGGGACGACGGTGGGGAGGGAGCGGCGGCTCCCTTACGTCACGAGAGAACTTACGCCTCTCCCACCGTATCGAACATCGCCGCGTCCATTGCTTCCGCCGTGGTCTTGCCGGCCCACACCACGAACTGGAACGCCGGGAAGTAGCGCTCGCAGGCGTGGATGGCGCCGGCGAGCATGGCCTCGCATTGCGCGGTCGAGGCGGTCAGCCCGCCCGGCAGCACCAGGGCCTGGCGGTGCATGACCATGCCGGTGTTGGTCCACAGGTCGAAATGGCCGACCCACAACTGCTCGTTGACGGCGGCGACGAGCCGCTGCACTTCGCTCCGCCGCGCGACGGGAATCTTCATGTCGAACGCGCAGGCCAGATGCAGCGCCTCGATCCCGCCCATCCAGGTGAAGGAGAGCTGGTAGTCGGTCCATTGTCCCTTCGAGACAATCGTGAGTTCGTCTTCGCCGGAGCGTTCGAACGGCCAGTTGTTGCTGGCAGCGATATCCTCGACCACCGCGAGCGGATGACTTCGGGAATCGATAGCGCCTTCGAGCAGGGACATGCCGTCTCGACCTCTTGCCTTCTTGTTGTCTTTGATACGCACGCGGTTGGTCCGGCGCGCGCTCCCCCAACATCGCTGAGGCGATCCCCTCGGAGTCGCTCTCGCGATCCCGGGATCAGCGCGGGCTTGTCGCGGATCAACTGATGTGATTTGCGGAATCTGCGCAACTGGCTGCCGAGTCCGTCCACAAGTCAGGACTCGTTCGTCCACAGCTCATCTCCGCCACAATTCTTAACGGAGGAGAACAAACCGGAATCGGATCGACCTGCCTTGCTGCGTTCCATGTGCCGGTGCCCTCCTTGCGGGTCCGGATCGGTCCCGCCCTGTTCGATTTTCTGCCCCGCAGGATTTTCGCAGAGTTTCGCCCTGACGTCATAGGCACATGCGTAGTACCCATAAGGAAGGTTCTTGCTGGCCGTCCCCGTGTTCGTCATAATTCGGAATAGTCCACCCATATCGGGTGGATAAGTTCTCAGGGCGGGGTGGAAGTCCCCACCGGCGGTAAGGGCCGAAAGGCCCAAGCCCGCGAGCGCCTTCTCCTTGACAGGGATTCCCTCGGGGACCCCTTGAGAGGGAAGGGTCAGCAGATTCGGTGCGACTCCGAAGCCGACGGTTAAAGTCCGGATGAAAGAGAACGGTCGGTGGCAGACGCATCGCAAGGTGCGGCTGTTTGTCGTTCCGTATGCCCTGATTCTGGTCCTTAACTGAGGAAAGCCATGAATCAGATGTTGCAAGATCCCCAAGCTGAAACTGCCGAGACAACCCAACCGCCGGTTCCCGTGGACCCGCCGGCAATCGAGCATCCGCGTTTTGCAAAGCCGCAGCGGGTGGCCTTCGTGCAGGCCTGCTGGCACCGCAACGTGGTCGAGGAGGCCCGCATCGCCTTCATGAAGGAGGCCGAGGCGCGCCACCTCACCCATGTCGACGTGTTCGAGGTGCCGGGCTCGTTCGAGATCCCGCTGCACGCGCAGATCCTCGCCAAGACGCGGCGCTACACCGCGATCGTCGCGGCCGGCCTCGTCGTCGACGGCGGCATCTATCGCCACGAATTCGTCGCCGACACCGTGATCAAGGCGTTGATGGACGTGCAGCTCCGCACCGAGGTGCCGGTGTTCTCCGCGGTGCTGACGCCGCAGCAATTCCACGAGACCGAGGTGCACTACGATTTCTTCCGCAGGCATTTTGCGATCAAGGGCGTCGAGGTCGCAGAAGCCTGCGCCAACACGCTGCTCGGTCTGGAGCGCTTGCGCGGCCAGGTCGCGGCGGGGATTGTGTAACGCAGCGCAACGACCATCACCCCTCATCCCAAAGAGCGCGCAGAGCGTCTCGAAGGATGAGGGGCTACTCTACGATCGCTGCCATCTTGCCGTCACCCCAACGACACGCCCGCCTTCGCCCGGCTGATCCCGAGCGTCAGGATGCGCTGCAGGAGATCCGGATATTTGAGCCCGGCATGTTGAGCCGCCGTGGCGAATTCCTGGCTCTTGGCGATCTCGGGGTTGGGATTGGCTTCGATGAAATACGGCGTGCCGTCGGCGGCGAGTCGAAAATCGATACGCGCGTAGCCGTCGAGGCCAAGCGCCCGGTAGATGCGCTTCGCGGCGCGCTGGATGCGCGCGGTGACTTCGGGCGCGAGGTCCTTCGCCGGCCCGTCGACGATGCCGACCTTCTCCTGATAGTCGGTGTCGTGCTTGGCTTTCTCCGTGGCGATGTGCCGTGAACTGCGTCCGCCCATGCTGCCGAACTTCAGTTCCCAGACCGGCAGGACGCGCAGCCGGTTGTTGCCGAGCACGCCGACATAGAGCTCGCGCCCCTCGATGAACTGCTCGGCGATCGCGGCGGATTCGACGCGCTCGTGGATGAAGGCGACCCGTTCCGCGAGCTTCTCGTCGGTATCGACGATCGATGCCTGCGAGATGCCGAAGGACCCGTCCATGTTCAGGCTCTTGACGATCAGCGGCAGCGCAAGGCGCGTCGGGCGTTTCACCTTGCGGCGCATCGGGAAGACGGCGAAGGCCGGCGCCGCGATCCGGCGGTGATGCACCAGCGTCTTGGACAAATCCTTGCCGCGCGCCAGGATCAGGCCGCGCGGATTGCACCCGGTATAGGGGACCTTCATCAGCTCGAGATAGCTGGCGATGTGCTGGTCGTAGGCGACGTTGTTGTGGAATTCCTCCAGCAACGTGAAAACCACGTGCGGCTTGAACTCTTCGATCGCCTCGCGCACCGGCTTGATTTCGTCCTGCGCGCCGAGGGCGCGCACCTCGTGGCCGGCCGCGCGCAAGGTGCTCACCACGTCGTATTCCGTTTTCCACGCGTTGATTTCCTGCGCGGTGTATCCGTCGCTTGAGTCCGGAGGCATGAAGTCCGGATGCATCAGGACCAGAATGCGCAAGCGTCTCATAGCGCGATCCATTTGCGCCGAGACGGGCCAAACAGCGCGTGCATCGTCTTGGCGGTCACGAGGACGGTGAAATCGAGAACGAGCTTCTGTTCGGGGCCGACGGCGCGCAGATCGAGCTCGCGGCAGCGGGAGATCATGTCGTCAAGCACGGCATCGAGCGTGAGCTGGTTCTCGCCGGTCCACCGCGCGACCAATTGCCTGATCTGGGCGCGGTGTCGCCTGATCAGGCTCGAAGCGGGCTTTGACCGAGAGTGCCGTGGATCGGCGGAAAACAGCCTCGAGAGGTCGCGGTCGTAGGTCTTCGGCGGCGTGAAGGCGTAGAACGCCTGCTTCTTCTTGTAGTGGTCGTCGAGCGTCTGGCCGAGCCTGCTCAACGGGTCGACACGCTCGCGTGTCGTGATAAGCGGCCGCTTGCCTGCGATCTCGCCCATCAGTTCGTCAACATATTCGAGCTTCTTCAGCGCCGGCCAGCCGGCATATCGTGTCCGCCAGTTCGAACGCGGCCGCAGCCACACCGCAAAGGTTTCGGCGAAGTCTTCGTCAGGATGGCTCTGCGCGTACCAGAGCCGAAGATGCTGGACATAGCGCCGGCTCGCCGGATTGGGCCGGTAGTAGCGCGGATAGTGCTTTGACGATGGGCCGAACAGCTGCTGCCAGCGCCGGCGGCGCTGCAACTGATAGCCGTGCTGGATGGCATGGCCTGCCTCGTGACGGAGGATGGCCATGCACTCGCGCCAGGTTCCGCCCTCGACGTCGAACATCATCCTCTTCTCGAGCTTCATCAGGCGGGGATGGGCGAGATAGAACGGGATGGCGATGCCGGGCACATCTCCCGGACTGAACCATTCGCTCGAGATCCATGTGTGCGGCCGCAGCCGGATGCCCCGCTCTTCCAGCTCCTCGTGGAGCGTGCCGACGCAATCCTCGAGCCAGGTACCTTCGACCGTAACCCTCAGGCTGCTGAGGCGTTGCGTGAGCAACTGCTCATCCGACAGCTTTTCCCAGGCAAATTTCCGGCGTGGCATCGGGCATCCAGAGGGCAGAGATGACTCGGCGTCTGGATGATGTCATGGGCCGTGGTTGGCAACAACCCGTGGGGCTTGTGCTGCGGCGCAGTCGGAGCGCGAGCCGGAAGGGTGGGGCAAAGCGAAGCGTGCCCGATCATTGCCCATGACCGTCATGGCAATAAAAAAGGTGGGCACGGCGCGTTGCGCCTTTGCCCACCCTACGATCGTGACGGCGTAAATGGATTAATCGAACAGGCTCGACACCGACTCTTCCGCCGCGGTGCGCGCGATCGCGTCCGAGATCAGGCTGGCGATCGGCAGCGTGCGGATGTTCGGCGCCTTGCTCACCGCGTCCGTCGGCAGGATCGAGTCGGTGATCACGAGCTCCTTCAGCTTGGAGTTGGTGATACGGGCGGCCGCGCCGCCGGAGAGCACGCCGTGAGTGATGTAGGCGTAGACGTCCTTGGCGCCCTTGGCGATCAGCGCATCGGCCGCGTTCACCAGCGTGCCGCCGGAGTCCACGATGTCGTCGACCAGGATACAGGTGTAGCCGGCGACGTCACCGATCACGTTCATGACCTCGGACTCACCCGGCCGCTCGCGGCGCTTGTCGACGATGGCGAGCGGAGTGTTGATGCGCTTGGCAAGGCCCCGCGCGCGGGCCACGCCGCCGACGTCGGGCGAGATCACCATCGTCTTGGAGAGGTCGAACTTGTCCTTGATGTCGCGCACCATCAGCGGCGCCGCGTAGAGATTGTCGGTCGGGATGTCGAAGAAGCCCTGGATCTGGCCGGCATGCAGGTCGAGCGTCATGACGCGGTCGACGCCGGCCTGCGTGATCAGGTTGGCGACGAGCTTGGCCGAGATCGGCGTGCGCGAGCCCGATTTGCGGTCCTGCCGGGCGTAGCCGAAATAGGGCAGCACCGCGGTGATGCGGCGCGCCGAGGAGCGGCGCAGCGCGTCGGTGATGATCAGCAGCTCCATCAGATGGTCGTTCGCCGGGTACGAGGTCGACTGGATGATGAAGGCATCCGAGCCGCGGACGTTCTCCTGGATCTCGACGAAGATCTCCATGTCGGCGAAGCGCCGGACCACCGCTTTGGTCAGCGGCAGGTCGAGGCCTTGCGCGATGGCCTGGGCGAGTGCCGGATTGGAGTTGCCGGCGACAAGCTTGATGGAGCCGTTCTTGGCCGACATGGACGCTTCCTCCCGCGCTTTGCTGGATAGGACGTTCAACATCTGGGAATACCCACTTGAAGCACGGTTACGACGGGCGAGGAAATATCAGGCCGGGGGCTGCAATGGCAACCCGGGATGCTACGTTTTCCCTTTGAAAATCCTGAGTCGGGCCAACGGTTTGGCCGCAACTTGAGGCCGTGGTTTAGCGGGGGTTATCGCTCGGCGTAGCCGAGCGCCGAGGCCGGCATCTCGGGTGCCGGAGCCTCCGGGGTGACGCTTGCCACCGCAGGTCCCCGCAGGCCGGGAGCGGCGCCCGGCGCCTCCGGCGTGCCGTTGATCATGTTGGAAAGTCCGCTGAATCCGGCCTGGGCGATCTTCCGCAACACCAGGTCGTCGGCAGCTTGCCAGGGATCGCGGCCACCCTTGGCGGAGGTCGGTTCCTCGCCGGAGAGGCGCAGCGCCCGCTGCTGGTTGGCGTCGTAGACGTCCCAGACCCAGGCGATCACGGTCCTGCCGCGCACGATCTGGGCGGAGAGGTAGCTCCGCACGCGATAGGCGGCCGTCCCCTCGCGGGAGACCACGGACAGGCTGCGCAGCTTGGATTCGCTGTCGAGCACGCCGACCATGCGGTCGAACACCTGCGGCGGCGGCCCGTCGATCGATTCGAAGGCCACCGTCGCCCCGGAGCCGGCGCTTGGCGCCATCGCATAGGAATTGGCGGCACCACCGCCGCCGGCGCAGCCGCCAAGTGCGGCCGCCGCTGCCAGCAGCATGACCGCCAGCACGCGCGAACCCGCGCGGCGCAAGATGGATGACGCGTCCCTCATTATGGAGGGCAGCGATATCGTTAAAATCGATTAAGGTCTAGGGCGGGCGCGCCACATCCCACTGTCATTCCGGGGCGCGCCCACTTGGTGCGAACCCGGAATCCATTTCTCCGCATAAGTTGCTGCATGATGGATTCCGGGTTTTCGCTTCGCGAGCCCCGGAATGACGGCGTGTTGCCTCTGTGTTCACGCTTCGAGCGCGATCGCGTGGACGTGCCGGCCGTAGTCCGGCTCCTTGCGATGCACCGAGCGGCGATAGCTGAAGAAGCGCTCGTCGGCGTAGGTGTCGAGGCCGAGATCGTCGATCATCAGGATGCCGGCGGCCTCCAGCCGCGTCCGGATGAAGCCGGCGAGGTCGAACATCGCGTGGCCCTCGCGCACCGACGGGATGAAGAACATCGCGTTCTCCGCGTCCGCCTCGATGAAGCGCGCCACGAACTCGTTGCCGACTTCATAGCTCTCCTGCCGGATCAGCGGGCCGATCGCGGCGATGATGCCGCCGCGCGTGGCGCCGAGCTTTTCCATCGCCGAGATCGTCGCCTCCAGCACGCCGGTCAGCGCGCCTTTCCAGCCGGCATGGGCACCGCCGATCACGCGCGCATTGGGATCGACGAACAGCACCGGCCCGCAATCGGCGGTGGAGACGCCGAGCGCGATGCCGGGCGTCTTGGTCACCAGCGCGTCGCCCTTCGGCCGCGGCCCGCTCGGCCACGGCGTCTCGGCAACCAGCACGTCGGGCGAATGGATCTGGTGCAGGCTGAGGAAGCGTTCCGGCGCCACGCCGACATGCTCGGCCATGCGGCGGCGGTTCTCCGCGACGAGGGCCTGATCGTCGTGGGAGCCGAGCCCGCCATTCAGCGCGGAATAGATGCCGCCGGAGACGCCGCCTTCACGGGTGAAGAAGGAATGGCGCAGGCCTGGCACCGCCGACAGCAGTGACGAAGCGAGAGTCATCAGTTCCCTCCGGCGTGTTCGAGATCGCTGAGGCCGGCAAGGCCTGACAGCCGCGGCTCGGAGATGCCGAGTACCTTGAACATCGAGCCCATGCCGCTGCGCCCGGTGTCGGTCAGTCGCTTCAGCGCCACCGAAATGTCGGTGGCGACCTCTGGCGTCGCCTTCTGCATCAAGGCGGCCGCGCGGGTGTCGATGCCGACGCGCTTGAGGAAATCGCCCTGCGTCACCGGCCCGTGCACGCGGGCGCCGACATCCTCGGCCGCGCGCGCCAGCGCCTGGAAGTCGACATGGGCGGTGACGTCGGCCTGGCCAGGCGCCTTCAAGGGATCGGTGAAGGTGTGGCGCGCGATCGCCTGGAAGGTGTCGCCGGCATCGCTGCGCAAATGGCCGTAATCGATGATCAGCGCCGCACCGTCCTGGTCGCGCACGCGCGTGGCGAGCTTCATGACCTCGCTGTCGGGACGCCATTCGAACACGGCGCCGACGGGAGCTGCGCGCACCAGGGGCGGCAGCAGCACGTCGAAGCGCGGCGTCGGCTCGGCGGCTGCGCCGAACTGAAGCTTGCCGTTGGGATCGATCTCGATCACGCGCTCGTGCCAGCCGTTCTCGCGCTTCACCATCTGGTGGATCGGCAGCACGTCGAAATATTCGTTGGCGAGGATGATGCTCGGGCCTTCGGGCACGTCGTCGATGCTGTCGTGCCAGGCGATGTTGCGCACGCCCGACAGCATCGCACTCTGCCGTTCGCGCAGGACGGGATTGACCTCGACCAGGTGGATATGAAGCGCCTGGTAGAGCGGCGGCAGCACGCGGAGCGCGCGCAGCGCGTCCGCCATCATGGTACCGCGGCCGGGGCCGAGCTCGATCAGCCGCAAAAATTGCGGCGAGCCCATCTGCTTCCACACCGAGGCGGTCCACAGTCCCAGCAGCTCGCCGAACATCTGGCTGACCTCGGGCGCGGTGGTGAAGTCGCCTTCACGCCCGAGCGGATCGCGCGAGACGTAATAGCCGTAGCGCGGGTGCATCAGGCACAGTTCCATGTACCGCCAGACCGGCATGGGGCCCGAGGATTTGATCAGCGCCTTGATCTCGTTGAGTAGCAGCTGTTCGGTCACGGCCCATCTTCTCGAAAGGAATTAACTGATAGCCCCGATGGGCCTCGGCGCACCGCGCCTGATAGCCAATACAATAAGTATGAGGCCTACAATAAGCATCGGGATCGACAACAGCATGCCCATGGTTAACCCGCCCCAGAGGTAGCCGAGCTGGACGTCCGGCTCGCGGAAATGCTCGCCGGCTATCCGGGTCAGACCATAGATCAGGATGAAGGCGCCGAGGATCATGCCGGGTCGCTTCAGGGCGCCGAGGCGGATCATGATCGCAAGCACCGTGAACAGCAAAATGCCCTCCATGCCGGCCTCATAGAGCTGGCTCGGATGGCGCGGCAGATGTGTCGGGTCGTTGGGGAAGATCATCGCCCAGGGCAGGCTCGCATCGGTGGCGCGGCCCCACAATTCGCCATTGATGAAATTGGCGATGCGCCCGAGCAGCAGCCCGACCGGCGCGACCGCGGTGGTGATGTCGCCGAGCGACAGGATCGGGATGCCGTTGCGATAGGCGAACCACATCACCGCGACGACGCAGCCGAGGAAGCCGCCATGGAACGACATGCCGCCCTCCCACAATCTGAAGATCGCGGCGGGGTGATCGATGAAGAAGGGCAGATTGTAGAACAGCACGTAGCCGGTGCGGCCGCCCAGGATGATGCCGAGCGTGACCCACAGGATGAAGTCGTCGACCTGCACCAGCGAGATCGGCGCCGGCCCGCCCCATAAACGCTCGTTCTTCAGGAGCGAGCGCGCATAGAGCCAGCCGAACACGATGCCGCAGATATAGGCCAGCGCGTACCAGCGGATCGCGAACGGGCCGATCTCGAGTGCGATCGGCTTGAAGGCGGGAAAGTCGATGAGCAGAAAGGGCATCACGCCTTCTATGTCTAGACGAGATTGCGGCGATAGAGCGCCAGCAGCCGCTCCCAATGCCGCTCGGCGGCGTCGCGGTCATAGGCCGGGCGCTTGGGGAAGGCGAAGCCGTGATGCGTGCCGGGATAGATCTCGACCTCGGCTTTGGCGCCGCTCATGCCCTGCTTGACCTTCTCGATGATCTCCGTGGGCGCGTAGATATCGGTCTCGGCGCAGGCGAAATAGAGCTCGGCCCTGGTCTTGCCGCCAGCGAGATGCGGGCTGTCGTCCTGGTCCGTCGCGAGCTGCGTGCCATAGACCGAGGCGGCGGCCTTGACGCGATCGGGGAAATGCGTGGCGGCGTTGACGGCGTAGCGGCCGCTCATGCAGTAGCCGACGGTGCCGACCATCTTCGTGTTCGCGGCGGCCTGGCCCTCCGCATAGGTGAGCAGCGCGCTTGTGTCGTCCATGATCATGGGGATCGTAAGCGAGCCCATCAGTGCGAACATGCGCTTGCGCTCCGGTGCGTTCGGGTCAGTCGGCAGCGCGCCGAGCTCCATCACGCCGGAGCGGTAATAGAGGTTCGGCAGCATCACGTAATAGCCTGATGTCGCGAGCCGGCGCGCCATGTCGCGCAGCTCTTCGCGGATCGCCGGCGCGTCCATGTAGAACAGGATGACCGGAAACGGCCCCCCACGTTCGGGATGGGTGATGAAGGTTGCGGTGTGGCCGTCCCTGGTGGGAATCGCGATCTGCTGGTCGATCATCTCGTGCGCCTTGTGATTCTTCTTATGCCGGGACGTTGAATACGATTGCAAGGAAACCGGGGCATGACAAGGATACCGCCGATCGGCCCTTGAACCGGCCCAATAGGATTGCCATTGTGTTTCCGAGAGTTCGCGCAAAGTTTATCGGAGCCGCCAGGAGGCCGAAATGACCCAGACCAACAACCGGTTTTTCGACGAGATCGGCCGCCTGATGAACGACGCCGCCGGTGCGGCCCAGGGCGTCAAGCGCGAGTTCGACACGGTGATGCGGACCCAGGCCGAGAAATTCCTGCGCGACATGGACCTCGTCAAGCGCGAGGAGTTCGAGGCGGTCAAGGACATGGCCCGCCTGGCGCGTGAGGAGAACGAGGCCCTGAAGGCGCGCATCGTGGCGCTGGAGGCGAAGCTCGGGGGGGTAGGGCCGGCGTGAAGATCGGCGGGGGCTGCCTCCGCTCGTCATGACCGGGCTTGACCCGGCCATCCATCCCCTTCGAAAGGTCCGTTTAGGTGATGGATGCCCGGGTCAAGCCCGGGCATGACAGGGGCCCATTCTCCTTGTCATTTCCGCGTCTTCCGGGTAAAAGCCCGCCACGTTCGCGGCCCCCGCACCCCTGGAGGCTTGCTGCGAACTATGCCATGGGCCGCGCTGCGGCCCATTAACTTTTGCAAAAACAAGGACTTAACGTTATGGCGACGACCGTCAAGGAATTGAAGGCGACCGCACGTCCGAAGAGCGGCAAGGGGGCCGCCCGGGCTGAGCGTCGCGCCGGGAGAGTGCCCGGAGTGATCTATGGTAACAACCAGCCCCCGGTGACGATCTCGATTGAAGATCGCGAACTGCGCCAGCGCATCCTCGCCGGCCGGTTCCTGACCACGCTGGTCGATATCGACCTCGAGGGCAAGAAGCACCGCGTGATTCCGCGCGACTACCACCTTGATCCGGTCAAGGACTTCCCGATCCATGTCGACTTCATGCGGCTCGGCGAAGGCGCCACCATCCGTATCAGCGTGCCCTTGCACGTGGTGAAGTCGGAAGCCTCCCCGGGCGTGAAGCGCGGCGGCACCGTCAACATCGTCGCCCACGCGATCGAGCTCGAATGCGGTGTCGAGAGCATCCCGCAGTACATCGAGGCCGACGTCGGCTCGCTCGAAATCGGTCACTCGCTGCATCTGTCGGACGTCAAGCTGCCGGCCGGCGTGAAGGCGCTGACCCGCGAGGACGCGACCCTCGTCACCATCGTGCCGCCGTCCGGCTACGCCGAAGAGCAGAAGGCTGCTGCTGCGGCCGCGGCTGGTGGTGCGGCTCCGGCTGCGGGCGCTGCTGCTCCGGCGGCTGGTGCGGCTGCTCCGGCTGCTGCTGCTCCGGCAGCGGCTGCCAAGGCTCCCGCCGGCGGCGACAAGAAGAAGTAATCTCTTAAAGAGCTGGCGCGCGGTCCCTGATCGCGCGCCGAGCGAGGGGCGCGCCGCGTCATGCGACTCTTTGTTGGGCTCGGCAATCCCGGCGCGAAATACGCACGTAACCGGCACAATATCGGCTTCATGGCCGTCGACGAGATCGCGCGGCGTCATGGTTTCTCGCCATGGCGCCGCAGGTTTCAGGGCGAGACCTCGGAAGGTGCGCTCGGCACCGAGCGCGTGATCCTGCTCAAGCCGATGACCTACATGAACGAGTCCGGCCGCAGCGTTCAGGAGGCGGCAGGCTTCTTCAAGATCGCGCTAGGCGACGTCACCGTGTTCCACGACGAGCTCGAACTGCCGCCGGGCAAGGTGCGGGTGAAGGTCGGCGGCGGCATCGCCGGCCACAACGGTCTGCGCTCGATCTCGGCGCATATCGGCAACGACTACCGCCGCGTCAGGCTCGGCATCGGTCATCCCGGCGTCAAGGAACTGGTGCACGGCCACGTGCTGTCGGACTTCGCCAAGGCTGACAACGACTGGGTGGCGACGCTCTGCGACGCGGTCGCCGAGCACGCCGCGCTGATCGCCAAGGGCACGGACGCGACCTTCGCCAACAGGGTGCATCTTGCCATGCAGGCGAAGGGATTTTTGACCAAGGACGAGAACGGCAAGGAATAACGTCGCTGTTCTCTCCGTCATGCCCGGGCTTGTCCCGGGCATCCACGATCTTCGTTCCGCGCATTAAGGCGTGGATGGCCGGGTCAAGCCCGGCCATGACGAATACGGATAGAGGACGACCATGGGATTCAAATGCGGGATCGTCGGATTGCCCAATGTCGGCAAGTCGACCTTGTTCAATGCGCTGACCGAGACGGCCGCGGCGCAGGCCGCGAACTATCCGTTCTGCACCATCGAGCCGAATGTCGGCGAAGTCGCCGTGCCCGATCCGCGGCTCGACAAGCTCGCGGCGGTCGCCAAGTCCGGCCAGATCATTCCGACCCGGCTGACCTTCGTCGACATCGCCGGTCTCGTGCGCGGCGCCTCCAAGGGCGAGGGCCTCGGCAACCAGTTCCTCGCCAACATCCGCGAGGTCGATGCCATCGCGCATGTCGTGCGCTGCTTTGAAGATTCCGACATCACCCATGTCGAGGGCAAGATCGCCCCGCTCGCCGACATCGAGACCATCGAGACCGAGCTGATGCTCGCCGACCTCGACAGCCTCGAGAAGCGCGTCGACAACCTCACCAAGAAGGCCAAGGGCAACGACAAGGACGCCAAGGAGCAGCTCGACCTCGTCAACCGCACGCTGGTGCTGCTGCGCGAGGGCAAGCCCGCACGCCTCGTCGAGCGCAAGGCGGAGGAGGAGCGTGCCTTCGGCATGCTCGGCCTGCTGTCGTCCAAGCCCGTGCTCTATGTCTGCAACGTCGAGGAAGCCTCGGCCGCGACAGGCAATTCGTTCTCGAAGGCGGTGCAGGAGCAGGCTGCCAAGGAAGGCGCCGTCGCCGTCGTCATCTCCGCCAAGATCGAATCCGAGATCGCCACCATTTCGCGTGAAGAACGCGCCGACTTCCTGGAGACGCTGGGTCTCGAAGAGGCCGGCCTCGACCGCCTGATCCGCGCCGGCTACACGCTGCTCGACCTCATCACCTATTTCACGGTGGGCCCGAAGGAAGCGCGTGCCTGGACCATCCATCGCGGCACCAAGGCGCCGGGTGCGGCCGGGGTGATCCACACCGATTTCGAGAAAGGCTTCATCCGCGCCGAGACGATCGCGTATGACGACTACGTCGCGCTCGGCGGCGAAGCCGGCGCCCGCGATGTCGGCAAGCTGCGGCTCGAAGGCAAGGAATACGTCGTCGCCGACGGCGACGTGATGCACTTTAGGTTCAATACGTAAGAGACGTCGGCGCGATTTTCCTCCGACGTCGTCCTGGACAAGCGAAGCGCTGATCTACCGTCTTGTCTGTCAAGGGGGCCGATCGGCTGTAAGTGTGCGGCATCGTGCTCGGCAGTCAAGGCGGCTGC
>NZ_LBKA01000254.1:0-168633 GCF_028128955.1 Bradyrhizobium sp. CCBAU 11386 | reverse complement strand
TTCAGGGCGAATGTGAGCATGGCTGCGGCCGCGAGGGCCACGCCGACACCGGCGACGCAGGCGGGCCAGCCGAAGCTGTCGAACAGCCGCCCGAGCACGGCCGTGCCGACGAGCCCGCCACAGAAGTAACAGGCAAGATAGGTCCCGCTGGCGACGCCGCGGTTGTCGGTGGCGGCCTGCCCGACGAAACCGGTCGCGGCCGCCTGCGCGAAGAATGTGCCGACACCAACCAGGACCATGCCGATGAGCACTTCGCCCAGATGCGGCGCCAGCATCAGCGGCAGGCCCAGTCCGGCGACCGCGAGCGAGCCCCATATCGTCGGCCGCGTCCCGAGCCGCGAGGCCACCCTGCCGGCGAGCAACGTCGTGACGACCGACGGCAGGAAGACGAAATAGACGAGGCCCAGATCCATCATGCCGAGCGACAGCGGCGGCCGGACCAGCACGAAATTGACGAATGTGAAGGTGCCGATGAAGGCGAACAGGATGCAGAAGCCGATGCCGTAGGCTGCACGCAGCCGCGGATTGCGCCAATGCGCGATCACGGCGACAAGCGGCGGGCCCGCCGGCGTCATGGCATGCATCGGCTGCACGCGCCTGACGGTGAAATAGACCAGCGCCGCGCCGGCCAGGTTGAGGGCCGCGAAGAAATAGAAATTCCAGGCGAGGCCAAGGCCGTCGGCGACCGCCGCCGAGATCAGCCGGCCGACGAGATTGCTGGCGACGTTGCCGGTGATGTAGGCGGCAAACGCGCCGCCGGCGTCCATCGCGCTGCATTGTTCGCCGAGATAGGCGAGGGTGAGCGCGAAGGCCGATGCCATGCACAGACCTTGCGCGATCCGCAAGGCGGTGAAGACCGCAAGGTTCGGCGCGGTCGCCAGCAGGCTCGTGGGGACCGCCAGCAGCGTGAGGCTGAGCAGGATGCCGGTCCGCCGGTTGATGTGCGGGCTGAAGAAGCCGACGACAAGGCTAGCCGTCGCCATGCCGAAGGTGCTGGCGTTGACGGCAAAGCCCATCGCCGCCGGCGTGACGCCGTAATGGCGCGTCAGCGAGGGTAGGATCGCCTGCGTCGCGAAGAGATCGACGACGGTCAGGAAGGCGGTGAGGCCGATGACGAGCGAACGAAGCGCAAGGCCCGGGGAATGCTCATCCATCGTCGTCACGGCCGGTTTGATCGACGCGGAAAGACCGGTCATGGCATGCCTCCCTCTGACTGGTCATTCCGGGCTGGTGCGGATGGGACGCGCAAAGCGCGGCCCGGAGCACCAGACCCGGAATCTCGAGATTCTCGGGTGCGCAACCGCGCACCATAGTTCGCTTCGCGCCCCGGAATGACGGCTCACTCAGGGCGCCCGTTACATGTGATGGTCGTTGGGGTCCCTGCGGACGTCGCCGACATAGAGAATGACCGTCTCCTTGCCGAGGTTCTTCCACCAGTGCGAGGTGCCGAACACCTCGGGGCGGATGTCGCCGGCCTTGTGCACGATCGGGTCGACGCAGTTGGAGGCGTATTCGACGATCTCGCCCTGCTGCACGAAGATCAGGGCAGGGCGATCGTCGTGGCTGTGCCAGGGCACGATGCCGCCAGGCTCGATGGTGAGCTTGCGGAAGCGCAGCTCGCGGCCCTCGATATGCGCCGGCTGCTTGCCGAGGTCGATGGCGCCGAGAGTGACGTCGGTGACGCCGACCGGCTTGTAATCGACCATCTGGTGCGCATTGGGCTTCATCTTGTCGGCGGGGCATTCGCCCGCGAGGGTCGGCTGCGCCGCAAAGGTCAGCATGCCGAGAACGGCAAGGCCGGGCCAGACCACGCGCGACAATATGTGATGCCTAGACATGGGGAAGTCTCCTCTGTTGGCCGCAACCTCGCTGGTCGCCGGCTATGGCTGGAGCTTCGTCGAGAGCGAACCCGTCCTGAAATGCCGTTTCGCTTTCGGTGCGATAGCCCCGCGCTATGTTGATGCGCGGCGGCTATCGAACCGATTGGGCATCGGCATTTCCGCTTTCGGGATATCCGGCGTCCGATGGTGGGGCGCCCGATTGGCGACGGCCGCCCCTTGCGGGCGGCCGGACCAGGAACCTAATATTCGTCCTTTGAACGCCGGAGCGGAAGATGACGTCTCTCTCACCAGCTGACGCCGAGCAGCTCAGGCTTGCCTTCCAGCGCTGCCGCGAGATGGAGGGAACGCTGAACGAGCAGCTCCGGGCGTATGCCGACGCAAGCCGCCGGGTGTTTCCGGCCTATGGTGAGGCGGTCGATCGCCTGGTGGCGCGATTGAACGGGAACGGCGGCGGCGAGAGCGCACCGCGTCCGGGCGATACGATGCCGCCATTCATGCTGCCTGACGAGGGCGGGCATCTCGTGACGCTGCCCGCGCTTTTGGCGCAAGGCCCCGTCGCGGTGATGTTCTTCCGCGGACACTGGTGTCCCTATTGCCGGCTCAATGTCCGCGCCGTGGTCCAGGCGCAGGACCGCGTCGAGGCGATGGGCGCGCAGATCGTTGCGATCATGCCGGAGACGCAGGAATACACCCGGCAGCTCAAGGCTGATTCCGGTGCGCCATTTCCGATTCTGACCGATCTCGACAATGGCTATGCGCTGTCGCTCAATCTTGCGATCTGGCTCGGCGCCGAGATCCAGGGCCTGTTGTCCTATCAGGACATGGCAAAATTCCACGGCAATGACGGCTGGATGCTGCCGATCCCGGCGGTGTTCGTGGTCGGCCGCGACGGCATCGTCAAGGCCCGCTTCGTCGATCCCGATTTCCGCAAGCGCATGGAAATCGACGATCTGCTCAAAGCCCTCGAAGACGCAAGCCGCGAGCGCTGAAACTCGCCTCGCGGAGCTACCCCGCAATCGCCCGCCAGTCCGCACCGCGCAACATGCGCATCACGGCATTGGCCACCGCCGTGCGCTGGCGGCCGGCGACGCCATAGAGGTTGACGGTGCGGCGGGCATCGAGGCCGGCGACCGCAGCGCGTTTCAGGCTCTCCGGCACGGGCGAGGTGTGGGGCATCATGGCGATGCCGATATCGGCCTCCACCAGTTCGATCAGGTCGCGTTCGCTCGAAATCTCGTGGCCGTGATCGACATCGATGCCGTGCTCGCGCAGGCTCGCGGCGATGCGCTTGGAATGCTCGCAATAGCTGCGGCCGAGCAATTGTTCCGCGCGCAGGTCGTCCGGCTCGATCGTGTCGTGCTCGGCAAGCCGGTGCTCCCTGTTGACAATGAGATCGAACGCCTCGGTGAACAGCGGCCAGACGTCGAGCCGATCCCAGGCCTCGTCGATCTCGGCGGCGATGCCCAGCTCGGCTTCGCCCTTCTTCAGGAAGTCGCCGACCTCGCGGTTCGTCCCGCGCAGGAAGCGGAATTCGAGCCGGTTGAACTGCCGCCTGACCTCGTTGAGATGGGGGATGAGCAGCGCGAGGTCGATCGAATGCGTCAGCGCAACGCGGAGCGCGCCGACCTCACCGCTCCTGAACGAGGAGGCGAGCGAGCGCGCACCGGCGGCGGCGTCATAGCACTGCTTCAGCAGCGGATGCATGCGCTGGCCGAGCTCGGTCAGTTGCGCCGCCGGCCGTTCGCGGCGGAACAGGTCGCCGCCGAGCTCGGCCTCGAGCTGCTTGATCGCGCGTGTCAGCGAGGGCTGTGTCACGTTGCATTCCTCGGCGGCGCGCGTGAAATTCAAGAGCTGCGCCACCGCGAGGAAATAGCGGACCTGGTGCATTTCCATGGATCGGCTCCCGGCAGGATCGGCCGGAAATCTAACCGATCGGAACAGGGAATGATATCCTGGCCGCGATAGCGCGTGCGTATGGTTTCGGAAGCCAAGCGGCATTTCCAAAAGACCCCACAATCGCGGAGAATGGCAAGACGTAACAATAGCCTTACGCCTGACGAATGATAACCATAGGCTCGACAGGAGCGAGACATGAACGGCATGCAGGACAACGGGCAACGAAAGAGTATGGACCTGCCGGGTCAAGTCGTCCTCGTGCTTCAGGGCGGCGGCGCGCTTGGCTCCTACCAGGCCGGCGTCTACCAGGCGCTGCACGAGGTCGGCATCGAGCCGGACTGGATCATCGGCACCTCGATCGGCGCCATCAATGCGAGCCTCATTGCGGGCAACGCGCCGGAGCATCGGCTCGCGCGCCTGAAGGAGTTCTGGAAGCGGATGGAGCAGAACCCGGTCTGGAATTGGCGCGCTGCGTTTCCCGACTTCAACGAGAAGCTCGCCTATTGGTCGACCGTGACCCACGGCATTGCCGGTTTCTTCCGGCCCAACCCGCTGGCGCATGCCGGGGATTCCTATCCGCTGGGCGCCGATCACGCCGGTTTCTATTCGACCGCGCCGCTCGAGAAGACGCTGAGCGAGCTGGTCGATTTCGACCTCGCCAATCGCTGCGCGCCGCGCCTGACGGTCGGTGCGGCCCATGTCGGCACCAGCGAAATGCGCTATTTCGACAGCCGCGACGGCGAACTGACGGTGAAACATGTCATGGCCTCGGGCGCATTGCCGCCGGCCTTCCCGGCGGTGCGCATCGACGGCGAGCTCTATTGGGACGGCGGCATCCTCTCGAACACGCCGACGGAAGCGGTGTTCGACGACAATCCACGCAGGGATTCGCTGATTTTCTCCGTGCATCTGTGGAATCCGGTCGGCGCCGAGCCAACCACGATGGCGGAGGTGCTGAACCGGCACAAGGACGTGATGTATTCCAGTCGGATCGCGAGCCAGATCGTCCGCCAGCAGCAGGCCCATCGCCTGCGCCACGTCATCAACCAGCTCGCCGCGCGTCTGCCCGAGAGCGAGCGCAGCGATCCCGCGGTGAGGGAGCTAGTGAGCTACGGCTGTCCGACCCGCATGCACGTCGTGCGGCTGCTGGCGCCGCAGCTCGACCGCGAGACCCATACCAAGGACATCGACTTCAGCCCATCAGGCATTACGCGGCGCTGGCATGCGGGCTACGCCCACACGAGGTCCGTGCTCGCACGAAAGCCGTGGATCGGCGAATTCGATCCGCTCGCCGGCGTGGTGCTGCACGAGCATATGGACGAGATGCCGATCGCGGCGGAGTAGCTGCCTTGTCCGTCATTTGTTTGGGCCGTGACGATATCACGAGCGCGCTGTCTGGGCTATTGTCGCGGCGTCTTCTTCGCGAGGCTCGCAATTGGTCGTTGAGAAAGATCTGGAGGCGGCGCTCGATCAGGTCCGCGCTGACGCTGCGGGGCCGGTCCCCGGCGTGTTCGGTCCGGCCTCGGTGACCTGGCAGATCGACCGGGAAGCCGTCATCTTCCTCGGCGCCGGCCGCGCGCTGCTGCTGCAACTGGCGCATCCCTGGGTCGCTGCCGCCATCGCCGAGCACTCGCGGACGTTGGCCGATCCGATCGGCCGCTTCCATCGCACCTTCGACATCGTCTTTGCCATGGTGTTCGGATCGCTCGACCGAGCCTTGCTGTCGTCCCGGCAGTTGCACCGGCGCCACAGCATGATCGTCGGCGAGATGCCCGAGACCGTCGGCCCCTTCGCGGCCGGCTCGCGCTACTGTGCCAACGACATTCCGTCGTTGCGCTGGGTGCATGCGACGCTGGTCGAGACTGCGCTGATGGCGCATGACCTCGTTCTGCCGCAGCTCTCGGCGGAGGAGCGCGAGCGCTACTGGGCCGAGAGCCGGATGTTCGGCGCCTTGTTCGGATTGACCGGGGGCGATTTGCCGGCGGACTGGTCCGGCTTTGCCGCTTACACCGCAGCGATGGCGCAGTCGGAGACATTGACTGTCAGTCCGGCCGCGCGCGAGATCGCGACACAAATCTTCAACGGCGCGCGTCCGTGGTTGCGTCCGCCGGGATGGTATCGTGCGCTCACGGCAAGCCTGCTGCCGGAGCGATTGCGCGCAGGCTTCGGTTTTGAGCTCGATGCGCGGGATGTCAGAGCTGCCGACAACGCTTTGAAATGGATTCGGCGGGTCTATCCGAGATTGCCCGACCGGCTGCGCGATGTCGGTCCGTACCAGGAAGCGCAGGCCCGGCTGCGTGGCCAGCCGCGGCCCGACTGGATGACGCGGTGTCTCAACAGGGCCTGGATCGGACGGCCGCAGATGGACCAGCGTCGCTAAATGCTCCCACGTGTCCCGGACAAGCTGCAACGCGCGAGCGTTGTAGCGCAGAGCCGGGACCCAGAAGCGCCGGGTTTCCTGTGCGGCATGGGCCCCGGCTCTGCAGCGCACCACGTCGCAAGGGCGACGCGCTGCGCTGCGTCCGGGGCACGAGAGACGAGTGAGGCCACACCTTCTGCGCCGTCATTGCAAACATAGCGAAGCTCTAGCCCCGTCATCCTGAGGTGCGAGTTGCGCAGTGCCTTTGCACTGTGCGGCGAGCCTCGAAGGATGCACGGCCCCGCTGCTGCAGCCGGGCCGTCGCCCTTCGAGGGCCGCTGAAGAAGCGGCCTCCTCCAGCGACAACGGCTCCGCCGTTGCGCGGGGGTGACGGGAGATAGAGTCCGGTACGACCCTCCGCACTGTCATTGCTTCACTTCCGCCTTCGCTCTTTGAGCTTCGGCGGACGAGGCGCTCGCAATGACGGAGGATGTGGAAGCGCCGTCGCGCCTCACACCGCTGCCAGCTTCCGGTACAGCGCGCTGTAGCTGCCGGCGGAGATGCTCCAGGAGAACGACCGTCCCATGGCGCTGCGGCGCATGGAGTCGAGCTGGTCCTGCGCCATGAAGGCCTCGAAGGCCCGGCGGACGCCGCCGAGGAAGGATTCGTGCGAGGGTCTTGAGAACAAGAAGCCGGTCTCGCCGTCGGTGATGGTCTCGGCCAGGCCGCCGGTCTGGTGCCCGATCGGCAGCGAGCCGAAGCGCTGCGCGTACATCTGGCTGAGGCCGCATGGCTCGAAGCGCGACGGCATCAGGGTGAAGTCGCTGCCGGCGAAGATGCGCCGCGCCTGGGCGTCGTTGAAGCCGATCGTAACGCCGATGGCGTCGGGGCGGCGGCGATGCGCGTCGATCAGCGCCTGCTCGAGCGCCGGCTCGCCGGAGCCGGTGACCACGATCTGCCCGCCGGCATCGATGATCTCGTCGGCCGCGGACAGCACGAGGTCGATGCCCTTCTGGTGCACGAGCCGCGCGACGATGCCGAACATCGGGCCGCGCGACACCGCAAGCCCGAACTGCTTGCGCACGTAGTCCGCATTGGCCTTCTTGCCGATCCAGTCGCCGGCGCCGAATTGCTGGGCGAGCTGCGCGCAGGAGCGCGGGTCCCAGCTCTCGTCGATGCCGTTGAGGATGCCGGTCAGCTCGGCGGCGTCCGAGCGCAGGCGGAGCAGACCCTCCAGGCCGCAGCCGAACTCGGCGGTGGTGATCTCGCGCGCATAGGTGCCGCTGACGGTGGTGAGATGCGAGGCGTAGACCAGCCCGGCCTTGAGGAAGGAGACCTGGTCGTAGAATTCGAGGCCGTCGATGTGGAAGGCGCTCTCCGGTGCGCCGATCCGCCGCAGCGAGTCCTTCGGAAAGAGACCCTGATAGGCGAGGTTGTGAATGGTCAGGATCGACGGCAGCTTGGCGCCGCGCCAGGCGAGATAGGCCGGCACGAGCGAGGCCTGCCAGTCATTGGCATGGATCAGGTCTGCTGCCCAATTCTTGTCCAGCTTGCCCATGGCCAGCTCAGCGGCTGCCGAGGCAAAGCGCGCGAAGCGGATGTCGTTGTCCGGCCAGTCACGCCCGGACTCGTCGCCATAGGGATTGCCGGGCCGGTCGTAGAGTTGCGAGCACAGCAGCACGTAGACCGGCAGGCCGTCCTTGGTCGCGGCCCGGCCGAGCGAGCAGGCCGGCATATCCGCAAACGACGGGCAGCGGCCAACGATCTGAATGTGCGTGAGTTGCTCGATGATGTCGCGATAGCCGGGCAACATGATCCGGATATCGGCAAAGGGGCGAAGGGCTCTGGGGAGGGCAGCGGAAACGGCTCCAAGTCCGCCGACGCGGACGAAGTCGTCCATCTCTGTCGTAACGAACAAGACCCTCAAGAACAGTTGCCCCTTGCCGATCCAGTTTGCTGCTATGCAAGAACGGGTCCAATTGCCCCGGAATTCCCAAGCACGCCTGCGGAGCGCCTCCGTCCGGTAAACACTTTCCTACTCAGCCGCCGCCCTCTACGGTCGAGCGCACCAACAACAGAGAACATTGATTGTTCCCAGGATACGCCAAGGAGACGCAGCACGCATGCAGCTAGCAGATAAGCATGAGAGGACGACGACAAAGGCCTTCGCCGGACTCAGGGTGCTGGATTTTTCGACCACCATCGCCGGTCCCCACTGCACGCGGATGCTCGCCGACATGGGCGCCGAGGTCATCAAGATCGAGACCGACGGCGGCGAGACGATGCGGACCCGGCCGCCGCTGCGCAAGGGGTACAGCACCGTATTCGGCCAGCTCAATGTCGGCAAGAAGAGCGTCGTGCTCGACCTCAAGTCCGAGGACGGCAGGGAGGCGGTCCGCCGGCTGGCCGCAACCGCCGACATCCTGGTCGAGAACTTCCGCCCCGGCGTGATGCACCGGCTGCGGCTCGACTACGACAGAATGCGTCCGGTCAATCCGAAGCTGATCTACTGCTCGATCTCTGGCTACGGCCAGACCGGCCCCTCGGCCGAGCTGCCGGCCTATGCGCCGGTGATCCACGCGGCCTCCGGCTACGACATGGCGCATCTTGCCTACCAGCCCGGCCGCAACCGTCCTGATTATTGCGGCATCTACCACGCCGACGTCGTCACCGGCACCTACGGTTTTGGTGCGATAGCCTCCGCGCTGTATCAGCGCACGGTGACCGGCCTCGGCCAGCACATCGACGTCTCCATGCTGGAGTCGATGCTGACGCTGACGGTAATCGAATTGCAGAGCTCGCAATTTGCGGTGAAGCCGCCGCCGCGCCCGATGTTCGGGCCGACCGAGACGGCCAATGGCTATGTCATGATCACGGTCGCAAGCGAAAAGACGTTTCAGGGATTGATGGGCGTGATCGGCCGCCCCGACTGGATCCCCGATCCGCGCTTCTCCGCCTACGCCGCGCGCCGCGAGAACTGGGCCGACATGATGGACGGCGTCGAGGCCTGGTCGCGGCAGCTCCCGACGGAGGCATGCCTCGTCGCGCTCGGCGCGGCCGGCGTGCCGGCCTCGGCCTATCGCACCGTATCCGAGGCACTGGCCGATCCGCAGCTCGCGCACCGGCAGGCGCTCTCGTCGGTGGAAGATGAGGGCGGTTCGTTCCAGGTTCTCAACCTGCCGTTCCGGATGTCGGGTGCCGACACGACGCCGGCCAAGACGATGGCCGCGCTCGGCGAGCACACGGACGCGCTGCGCGACGAGATTGGCCTCGCCGATGTTGCGTCAATTCCGTCAGGCAAAACGGCCGTGCAAGGGTGACGGAGGGCTCGGTGCGGCGAGCAATGCGGCCTTGCGCGCGGCCGGCTTGCCACCATCGGCCGGCGTAAACTAGACAGGTGCGCGTTTGTCTCGCCTCGCCGGCCATGGCATGGTGGCGCGACAACAAGAAGCATGCGGGAGGACGCCGATGAAGAGTTTCAAGGTCGCCGATTTCAAGGCGCCGTTGCAGGAGTTCGACGAGGCCACGCCGCAGCCGTCGGGCACGCAGGTGCTGATCAAGGTGAAGGCCGCCGGCGTCTGCCACAGCGACCTCCACATCTGGGAAGGCGGTTACGATCTCGGCCATGGCCGCAAGCCGCTGTCGCTGAAGGACCGCGGCATCAATCTGCCGCTGACCATGGGCCACGAGACGGTCGGTGAAATCCTGGCTTTCGGTCCTGACGTGAAGCCGACCGACCAGGGCGATCTCAGGCTCGGCGATGTCGGCCTGGTCTATCCCTGGATCGGTTGCGGCAAGTGTGCGACCTGCCTTGGCGGCGACGAGAACATGTGCCTGACGCCGCGCTCGCTCGGCGTCTATTGCGACGGTGGTTATGCCGATCACATGCTGGTGCCGCATCCGCGCTATCTGCTGAACCTCAAGGGGCTCGATCCGGCGACCACCGCGCCCTATGCCTGCTCGGGCGTCACCACCTACAGCGCGCTGAAGAAGGTCGAGCAGCATTTCGACACGCCGATCGTGATGTTCGGCGCCGGCGGCCTCGGCCTGATGGCGCTGTCGCTGTTGAAAGCCATGGGCGGCAAGGGCGCGATCATGGTCGACATCGACGCCCGGAAGCGCGAGGCCGCGGAAAAGGCCGGGGCGCTCGCGACCGTCGATCCCAAGGCGCCGGACGCGCTGGAGCAACTTGCGAAGAAGGCGGGCGGCCCGATCCGCGCCGTGATCGACCTCGTCGGCAACGCCGCGACGACGCAGCTCGGCTTCGATTGCCTGACCAAGGGCGGCAAGCTCGTCATCGTCGGCCTGTTCGGCGGCGGCGCGACCTGGGCGCTGCCGCTGATTCCGATCAAGGCGGTGACGATCCAGGGCAGCTATGTCGGCAATTTGCGCGAGACGCAGGAGCTGCTCGACCTCGTGCGAACGAAGAACGTGCCGCCGATCCCGGTGACGCGTCAGCCGCTCGCCAAGGCCAACGACGCGCTGGTGCAGTTGCAGCAGGGCGCGGTGGTCGGGCGCACCGTGCTGACGCCGTAGTATCTATAGCTTGTTGGTCGTCATGGCCGGGCTTGACCCGGCCATCCACGTCTGGCCTCGGAGTTGGTATCGAGACGTGGATGCCCGGGACAAGCCCGGGCATGACGGTGGAGAGAGTAGGAACAAATGTCCGCAAACAACGCCTTCCACATTGCCGTGCTCGCCGGTGACGGCATCGGTCCTGAAGTCATGGCGCCGGCGATCGAAGTGCTGCGCAAGATCGAACAGAAATCGGATTTGCGCTTCCGCTTCACCGAGGCGCCGGCCGGCGCCACCAATTATCTCGCCACCGGCAAGTCGATGCCGGAGAGCACGATCAAGCTGTGCGAGGAGGCGGATGCGATCCTGCTCGGGGCCTGCGGCCTGCCGTCGGTGCGCTACCCCGATAATACCGAGATCGCGCCGCAGATCGAACTGCGCTTCATCTTCGATCTCTATGCCGGCGTGCGGCCGGCGCGGCTCATTCCGGGCGTGCCGAGCCCGATCGTCGGCGCCGACAAGCGCGGCATCGATCTCGTCGTGATCCGCGAATCCACCGAGGGCCTGTTCGCCTCGATGGGCAAGGGCGTCGTCACCCATGAGGACGCGCGCGAGACCATGGTGATCACGCGCCGGACCTCCGAGCGCCTGTTCGAGTTCTCGTTTCGCCTCGCCGAACGCCGCAAGGCGCGCGGCAAGCCGGGGATGCTCACCTGCGTCGACAAGGCGAACGTGTTCAAGGCCTTTGCTTTCTTCCGCGGCATCTTCGACGAGATCGAGAAGAAGCATCCGGAGGTGAAGACCGACCGGCTCTATGTCGATGCCTGCTCGGCGATGCTGGTGAAGCGGCCCTGGGATTTCGATGTGATGGTGATGGAGAACATGTTCGGCGACATCGTCTCCGACATCACCGCGAGCCTGATCGGCGGCCTCGGCATGGCGCCGTCGGCTGACATCGGCGACAAATACGCCGTGTTCCAGCCCTGCCACGGCACCGCGCCCGACATCATGGGACAGGGCAAGGCCAATCCGACCGGCATGATCCTGTCGGCCGCGATGATGCTGGACTGGCTCGCCGACAAGCACGGCGTCGAGAGCGCGGCAGAAGCCGGCGAGACGATCGAGCGCGCGGTGGACCAGGTCTATGCCGGCGGCATCAAGCCGATGGAGTTCGGCGGCAGCAACGGCACGGCTGATATCACGAAGGCGGTGCTGGGGGCGCTCTGACAAGCCATCGAAGGGCGGGGTCACCTCACCTCACCCCGCTTGCGGGAAGAGGGAGCGCATTGTGCGCCGGGCGACAACACAACGCGCAAAGAAAAAGGGGCCTCTCGGCCCCTTCGTGATTCACCAGCGGCGCCAATGGTGGTGATGACCCCAGCCCCATGGGCGCGGGCCGCCATAGTACCGGCGCGGGCCGCCGTAATAGCCGTAGGCGCCATAGTAGTTCGGGCGCCACCAGCAGCGGCCCCACTGATTACAGACCATACGCACCTGATCGACGTCAGCGGCCAGGCCGCTTGCGACGCGATCGGCCTGCGGAATGCCGTTCGGCATCGCCGCGAGCGCTGGCCCTGACGCGAGCGCGGCGCTGCCCAGGGCAGCCAGACCAAGAACAGCAAACTTGAGTTTCATCGCAATCTCCCTCGTTGGTGGCGGAAGAACTTGCGACGGATCAATTGGTTGCTATCGCGGTGCGGGGGCCAGAGGAATTTAATCTTCCTGAATGCCGGTTCAGCTTCAGCGCCCCTGAAACTGTGGCTTGCGCTTCTCCATGAAGGCCTGCCGGCCCTCGCGAAAATCCGCAGAGTCCATGCAGGCATGGCCGATCGCCTTGATCGCGTCCATGTCGCGCCCGCTTTCGTCCTTCAGGACCTGCGCGATGGTGATCTTGGCGGCCTTGATCGCGAGCGGGGCGTTGTGCGAGATCGTCTCGGCGATCGCCATGGTCTCGCCCCAGAGCTGATCATCCGGGATCACGCGCTCGACGAGGCCAATGCGCAGCGCTTCCGCGGAATCGATGCGCATGCCGGTGTACATCAGCAGCCGCGCCCAGGACGGGCCGACCAGCGACACCAGGTGCCGCAATCCGTCATAGCCATAGGCGATGCCGAGCCTTGCTGCGGGAATGCCGAACTGGCTGTCATGCGCGGCGATGCGGATGTCGGCGAGCATCGCGACCTGCATGCCGCCGCCGAGACAGAAGCCCTGGATGCAGGCGATCGTCGGCTTGGGATAGTCGGCGAGCAGCGCGCGCTGGGCGGCGCTGCGCCTGGCATATTCCTCGGACGCCGCGGCGTTGTGGCGCGTCTTCTCGAACTGGCTGATGTCGGCGCCGGATACGAACGCCTTGCCGCCGGCGCCGCGCAGGATCACGACGCGCGCCGCGTCGTCGTCGCGCAAGGCCGTCAGTGCCTCGCCAAATCCCTCCCACATCTCCAGCGACATCGCATTGCGCTTGTCGGGATTGTTGAAGGTGATCACGCCGACGCCGTCAGCGGCGTGCTTGAGGATCTTGCCGTCGGCGAAAGGAGTTTCATTGGAAATGTCGGGCATCGCGCGCTCGCTTGTCATTTGCGAGGCGCAATGTGCGGCCGGGCCGAGGTCCGGGTCAACCGCGGCGAGGCGAGGGGCTCTGCATCCGCCTGTGCCGCGATTGCATGGCGCGGCTACAGCGCCAATTCTAGCGCGTCATGTGCGCGGTCAGCGCATGGCTGCCGGCATTGCTGAAAAACGCCGCCTCTTCGGCGGTCGCCTCCAGCAACTGCTCGTCCTGATGATAGACGTCGTTGCGGAACTGGACGGTCTGGTCCTTGGTCATCCACCCCGTGAGATAGATCCAGGCCACCGGCACCTTCCTGGCCATGGCGACGTCGAGGTGCTGACCGCTGGCGATCTCCGCGTCGATCGCGGCGCGGCTCCACTTCGGCTGGTCCTTGAGCAGCCAGGCGGCGAGATCGCGCACATTGTCGACGCGCGAGCAGCCGTGTGAATCGAAGCGGTAGTCGTCGCTGAACAGATTGCGCTGGTTGGTGTCGTGCATGTAGACCGAATAGGCGTTCGGCATGTCGATCTTCACCGCGCCGAGCGCGTTGAAGGTGCCGTTGTGCTGGCGCACGGTGAAGTTCGGCGTGTGCGTGCCCGACCAGTCGACCGAATGCGGATCGATCGGATTGTCGTGGGCGTCGAGCACCTCCATGTGCATGCGCGACAGGTAGGTCGGGTCCTTGCGCATATGCGCGGAGATTTCGGTCCTGGCGATCGAGGACGGCACCGTCCAGGTCGGATTGAGGACGACGCTGGTGATCTGGGCCGTCAGGGTCGGCGAGGGCTTTTCGGTCTTGCCGACGATGACGCGATAGCGCCGCACCACGACGTCGTTCTCGACCGCTTCGGCGAAGGCCGCGGGGATGTTGACCACGACATAGCGCTGGCCGAAGCCGAAATTCATGTTCTCGAGCCGCTGGAGCGAAGCCTCCAGTTGCTGGATGCGCTTCTGCACGGAGACGTTCATCGCCGCGAGCGTGCGCGGCGTCACCATGCCGGTCGGCGCCAGCCCGTGGCGGGCCTGGAAACGCTTCACCGCGTCCGCGAGATCCTGGTCGAAGGCGCCGCTCGCCTTGTCGGCGGAAAGGTCGCCGGAGATGATCAGCCGCTTGCGCAGCAGCTCGTCGCTGGCACCCTGGACGCCGAGCGCGAATTTGGCGTCCGCGGGGATGGTCGGCCAGCCGCCGCGCACCGCGAGATCGGAATAGCTGAGCGCCGCGTCCTTGATGCGCTGGGCTGAGCCCTCGTCATAGGTCGGCTCGTGCGTCATCGCGAGCGCCGCGGCCGAGCGGCTTTCCGGCGTTGACGCCGACGTCGACGCGGCGGTTTTCGGCGCGGCCGCGTGGGCCGGATTGGCGGCGGCCGGCACGGTGCCGCCCGACGTCGCCGGCTTGGGTCCGGCCTGGCCCGTGGTCTCGGTCTGCGCAAGCGCGGAAGCGCTGGCGAGGAGGCCCATGGCAATGATCACGGCATGGCGCTTCGACATCTGTCTTGTTCTTCCCCTGAGGACGAGGCCCGGACGGGCGCTCGCATTGGCAATTTCCCGGTCGCCGCGCCGCGGGCGCCGATTGGCAAAATCGGCGGGAAGCTAGGGCACCAACGTTGAGGTCCCATTAAGCACGGCAATCGAAAACTCCGTGCGTCCAGTGCGGAGTCTCTCGATTGGGTCGCGGCAGGGTGGGGATGGGTTCGCGAAAACCGCAGGCGAGGGCGGGGAAAAGATGAAGAAAAAGATCAAGAAAAAGGCCAAAAAAAAGGGCGGTCAGGCCGCCCCGAATGCCGCGCGCGGACGGCGCGCAAGCCAAATCTGATCCAGGAATCTGATCCAGCAGGCCTCGTTCAATCCGGCCGCGCCCCCGTGACGCGGTGGATTGAACGTCGGCCTTGAAGGCCAGACCGCCGAGATGGATCAGGCTTCGTTCGCCGCGATCGATTCCATCAGCGAGACGAGCTGACGCTGCACCGTCTGGTCCTTGATCTTGCTGTAGGCGCGCAGCAGGCGGAGGCTGAAGGCCGAATCGAGGAACAGCAGGCTCTCGACTTCGCGCGCCTTGTTGTCGCCGTCGTAGAAGAAGGTCACGGGCACGTCGAGGGCGGTGGCGATCTGCTGAAGCCGAGCCGCGCCGACGCGATTGACGCCCTTCTCGTACTTCTGAACCTGCTGGAAGCTGACGCCGAGCTTCTCGCCCAGCTCGGCCTGCGAGATCTTCATCTCGACGCGCCGCAGACGGATCCGCTTGCCAAGCTCGATGTCCGGCTTGCCGGCACTGCGCTGCTTCATTCTCTTCGCCGCTGTTTTCATGTTCGTTCTCACCGTTCTTCGGTTGAAAATCCCCCGAAGAGCTGGGTCAGGGGTTCGCCCATATACGAGTCCTTGAATTCATGCGGGTGCACGAACTCTTCCTTAAACCACGGGAAGCGAGCCGGATTGAAGGCTTCGATCAGCCAGTCAATCATGTGCCGTACACGCGGAATCCGGCCGCTACCGGGATGGTAGGACAACCAGATATCCAGCGGTTTGTTCAGCTCGACCTCCAGTGGAATCAACTTCCCGCCAAGCGCAACGGCGTAGCTCGGGAATACGCCGATTCCGGCGCCATTCGCGACAGCCCAGTAGTTGGCGCTTGAGACGTTGGTCTTCATGACCAGAAGGTCACGTTCCGGAACGCCTGGGAAGAAGCTCTCGAAAGTTTCCTTGGCGGCGAGCTGGTCGGCGAATTGCAGCACCAGGCGGTGCTTGATCAATTCCATTGCCGTGCGCGGCGCGCCATGTCTTGCGATGTATTTCTCGGAGGCCCAGAACATCAGATGCATGCGGCCGAGCCGCACCAGCTTGACGTCGAGCGCGGAGGGACGCGACAGGTGGATCGCGACGTCAGCCTCGTGGCGGGAGACGTCTGCGGAACGCATCGCGCAATGCAGGTCGACCAGAATCTTCGGATAGGCCTGCTGGAATTCGACCAGGCGCGGGGCGAGCCAGAACGTCCCGAGGCCCTCGGTCACGGCGACGCGGACCTCGCCGGACAGGACGTTGGCCGTCGAATCGCTGGTGCGCAGCACGTCGAATGCTGCGGCCTCCATTCGTTCGACGGCGGCGACCACCACCGTGCCCTCGTCAGTCAGGTGGGTGCCGTGGACGTCGCGGGTGAAAAGGGTGGTGCCGGTCTGGCGCTCGAAATCGTCGATCCGCCGGCGGACGGCGTTGATCGACAGCGACAGGCGTTCGGCCGCCGAGCGGAAACTTCCGCACCGGACGACTTCAAGGAAAATGCGGGCGGCATCCCAATCCGAGAGGCCGCTGAGATTTGTCTTTGGGCGTTCTTCCAATGGAACGCCCCTTTCCGCCAAGGAGTGCATACAATTCCCTTCAGGTCGTTAAACTGGCAGAATCTGGCGGAAACCACAACCACGGCGGGTTGCGGAGTGACGAGTTTTGAACGTCATCCTTACTACCCGTGGGTGGTATCCGAGTGCGGCCAAGAGCTGGGAATCGGGCAAACTTTCGCCCGAATGAGGGGTGTGGCGTGAGTTCCGTTGCGAGCCGCGAAATGGCTGCGGGATTGTCGGCGCTGTCCGCAATGGATTTCCTTGCGAGAGCGGCGTTGCCGCCCTTCGGGACGGATCAATCACGGCGCATCGTGCGTTCTACCCTTCGTCGTTTCGACGATGGCCGATGGCGTAGCGGGGCGATGTTCGCCGGAACCGCAGTTTCAACGCAGAAACACACTGAAATCATGTTCAGAGGCGCAACGGCCTCGTGCTATCCTTGGTTCTCCATGGGGGCCAAAGGGGTCGTCACAAACACGTCTCACAGGCCGAATTAACGGAAAGAACGCCGGTGTCGCATTCAGACGAACAGTTGCAGTCGGTGCTCGAAACGCTCGAGGAGTGCCGCAGGGTTCTCAACGAGATCAACAGCCGTGAGTCGGCCGAGCTGCTGTCCATCGTCATCCTGGACGTGCGGATGAAACTCAAGGGAATTGACAGTGCCGATCTCAAGGCATTGTGCGACGAAATGCTGCGGAGCGCTGCAAGCGAACCGCCACCCCCCTCCAAGCAGACGCAGGACCAGCCCCGGCGTCCGCTGCTCCGCGTGGTGAAGTAGCCGCGCCGCCGAGTCTCGCTTTTTGGCGAGGTTTGTGCGCGTCCCGATGCCGCATCTGTGATTGCGGACGGCATCGGGAGGAGCCCTGGTTTTGTGCGCCTCTGTTGCGCATTTTCCGGCATCGGCTACACCAGAGCCGGTGCTCCGGGCCGCGCGCATTTCCCGCGCGCCGCGCCGGCGCCTGAGATGGCTCCGACTGCATCATGCAAAATGTTTCGATCCCGGCGGCCCTGATTGCCGGCCTCGTCAGCTTCCTCTCCCCTTGCGTCCTGCCGCTGGTCCCGCCCTACCTGATCTATCTCACGGGCGCGACGATCGAGCATGTCGAGAGCGACGAGCCGGCATCGGCCTCCAAGCGCGCGATCATGATGTCGGCGCTTCTGTTCGTGCTCGGCTTCTCCACCGTGTTCGTGGCGCTCGGCGCCAGCGCCTCGCTGATCGGTGGGCTGATCCGGGCCTGGTCGGCGGAGCTGTCGATCCTCGCCGGCCTCGTCATCATCGTAATGGGCCTGCATTTCCTCGGCCTGACGCGCATCGGCCTGTTGATGCGCGAGGGCCGGATGCCGATCCCGAAACCCGTCGGCCCGTGGGGCGCCTACATCATGGGCCTCGCCTTCGCCTTCGGCTGGACGCCCTGCATCGGCCCGATCCTCGCTGCGATCCTCTCGATCGCCGCAGCCGAAGCCACGGTGACCAAGGGCGCAGGGCTGCTCGCGGTCTATTCCGCGGGCCTCGGCATTCCCTTCCTGATCGCCGCCCTGATGATCGAGCAGTTCTCCGCGCTATTCGCGCGCATGAAGGGCCATCTCGTCAATGTCGAGCGCGCCATGGGCGTGTTGATGGTGATCACCGGCATCGGCTTTCTCACCGGCGCCGTTTCGAATGTGAGCATCTGGCTGCTCGAGACGTTTCCGGCGTTGCAGACGTTCGGGTAGAGCGTGTGGATTGGGAGTGCTGCAATCATTCCATACGCAGCAAGGCCGGAAGGTGGCTCATTCGATGAAAGAGGTCGTCGCAGACAGTTGCTAACTCTCGCTCGATTTCCGGATCACCTGCGGTAAAACCGAGGACCCTCATTCCTGCGGCCTTTGCTGCGTGAATCCCGGACAGCGAGTCCTCAACAACCACGCAACGTGAGGGGTGAGCTCCCAATGTCTGCGCAGCATGCAGAAACAGGCCGGGGTCCGGCTTCCACGAACCAACCTCATACGCACTAAAGATGCGTCCTTCGAAGTGCCCTAGCAGTTTCGTCAGTCCGAGTGCATGCGTGAGTTTCGACATAGGTCCGTTGGACGCCACGCAAACCGGAACGGTGATTTCAGCCAACGCTGCATGGATTCCTTCGACAGGCTTCAGTTCGGCATCAAAAGCCAGCGCGGTTTCCCGCCGAACGTCGGCGACGAAAGTGTCTCGAACGCTGCGGCCTAACCGGCGCTCTATTTCGCGCACGCATTCCGTCATCTTCAGCCCTCGGAACGAACGTATCGCGTCTTCCACGCTGATCGCTACGCCTTCCTCAGATGCTGTCCGGACCAGGACGGTCAGCGCAATGATCTCACTATCGACCAGGACGCCGTCTGAATCGAAGATAATGAGTGCGGGACTTGCACAGGTCATCCTTGCGATGCTCCAAGCACATGGTTCATTGGCTTCTCGCTATATCCGGGTCGGTGGATGGAGGCCATACTGGGCTGATTGAATCAGGGCGCGCGCTCATCAGCAGCATGAGCACGCGCCCCGGTTCGGCCTAACTCAATAGGCGGTCAGTAGTCCCAGAACACCGGCACCCAACGGAAGGCATCGCCGTCGACCGCCACCCGGCCGACCGACGGGAACGGCAGGTGAGTGGCGACCAGCATCTCGCCGGTTTCGGCAAGCTGTCGCAGGAGGCGGATACGAACGCGCGCCGCCTCCTCGGGATCGTGCTCGAAGCCGTTGTACCATTCGGGTTGCTCGAACCCGACGGCAAACACGGCGTCGCCGGCGAAGGTCAACGCCTCGCCGCCGGACGCTATGCGGACCACGCTGTGTCCGGGGGTGTGACCGCCGGTGCGACGGGCGATGACGCCGGGCGCAATCTCGTGCGTCTCATCGAACTGCCGCAACTGACTGCCGTACTCGCTCACGAACCGCTTGGCGGTCGCGCGAAGCGCGTCCGGGAAGCCCTGCGGCATGTTGGTGTGGGAGAAATCGGGCGCCTCCCAGAACTTGACCTCAGCGGCCGCCACGTGGATGCGCAGATCCTTGCGCAGCCGCTGCTTCACGCCGTCGATGAGCAGCCCGCCAATGTGGTCCATGTGCAGATGGGTCAGCACCAGGTCGGTCACGGACGCCAGATCGATGCCGGCGGCCTCCAGTCGCTTGATCAACTGTCCGGCTCGCGGCAGGTGCAAGTTCGGGTCGGACCCCAGTCCAGCGTCGATGAGGATGGTCTTGCCGCCGCTGCGGACCATGACCGCGTTCAGCGCCCAGTCGAAAGCATCCTGTGGCAGGAACATGTCGTGCAGCCAGGCCGCACGTTCGGCCGGGGCGGCATTGTGGGCCAGCATGGTGGTCGGCAGCGGCAGCACGCCGTCGCTGACCACCAGCACGTCGATCTCGCCGATCTTCAGCGCGTAGCGCGACGGAACGAGCTCTTCGGGGCCCGATGACACGGGATATGAGGTGTTGTGCAGGTTCATGTTTGTCTCCTGTTTCATGGAAAGGTGGTTGGTCTTGGTTCTGGCTGGTCTTGGTTGAGCGTGCCGCGTAGCCAGGAGAGCGCGGCCGTCATCGCCTCGTGCGTCTAGAGGTCGGTCACACGTTCCGGATCGGCCGACGCGAGCGCCGCGGCGCGCTCGGCCTTCGGCGGATAGATCCAGACCGTGTTGATCTCCTGCTTGGTCTTCTTGGCGACGTCGCCGACCATCTCGACCTTGCGCTCCCAGCCGCGCGTGAACAGCGCGCCGGCTTCGCCGAGGTCGAGGCAGGTGACGTAGGCCTTCTGGTGATACGGCCTGGTCGGAACGCCCAGCAGTTCGGCGGCGGCATTGTTGCCGGCAAAGGCGCCCATGCGCGTGGCGTGCTGGCATGACATCAGCGCGTAATTGCCCTCGTCATCGCATGCGGCGCGGGCGGCATCTCCGGTGGCGAAGACGCCGGCGACGGCAGGCACGCGCAGATCGCGATCCACCAGCAGCCGGCCGAAATTGTCGCGCTCGGCGGGAATCTGCGCGGTCAATGGCGCGGCGCGGATGCCGGCCGCCCAGACCACCGTCTCGGTTTCGATGTGTTCGCCGGTCGACAGCGTCACGCCGGATTTGTCGAGCGAGGCGACGCCGGCCCCGAGCCGGGTCTCCACGCCGAGCTTGCGCAGCGCGTCCTCGATGAGCGGGCGGGGGCCTTCGCCCATGTCGGGCGCGATCGCGCCGTTGCGCTCGACGATGATCACGCGCGTCCTGGAATCCTTGCCGAAGATGTCGCGCAGGCGCGCGGGCAGCTCGGTTGCCGCCTCGATGCCGGTGAAGCCGCCGCCGGCGACGACGACCGTGTCGCGTCCGTTCACGGCCGGCCGGTCGGCGAGACCGTGCAGATGCCTGTCGAGCGCGATGGCGTCATCGAGCGAGTCGACGCTGAAGCCGTGCTCGGCAAGGCCCGGAATGTTGGGACGGAACAGCCGGCTGCCGGTGGCGACCACCAGGCGGTCGTAGGACAGGGTCTTTGGCGTGCCCTTGGGAGTGGTGACCTGCACCGTCTGCGCCCTGGTGTCGATCGTCTCGGCGCTGCCCTGGATGTAGTCGACGTCGATCGCCCTGAGGACATCGAGCAGCGGTGCCGTCAGGGTTTCCGGCTTCGGCTCGTAGAGCCGCGGGCGGACCACCAGCGTCGGCTCCGGTGCGATCAGGGCGATTTCGAGATCGTCAGGCGAAACGCCGTGGATGTCGCGCAGGCGGGCGGAGGAGAGGGCGGCGTACATGCCGGCGAAGCCGGCGCCGATGATGAGCAGTCGCATGTGGTTTAACTCCTGGGTTTGGTTCGTTCGGGACGCGCGTGCATCGTCGCCGCCGCTGGTGTCGGCGGAGCCTGTTGCGATCGGCGATGACGCGAAGAGGTGAAACGGAGGCCGCAGGACCGTTACGGCGCGGCGCAGTTCGGCAGTGAGGACAGCAGCGCAGGGCCATCACAGGCCGCCTGGCAGCTTCTCGCGCCCAATGGCCAGCCGCGCAGAGCCACGGGCACCATGGGTTTCCTCAGCCAGGTCTGATTGATCAGGATCGACGTCGCGGGACTGGCGCTTTGCGCGGCCTGTACCGGCGCTTCTTCGGCTGTTGGCGAGGTGAAACGCACGGTCAGTGAGAGTCCGTACAGCAGCGCCGTCGCGATGGCTTTCCGTCGCGGTGCGATTGCAAGGTGTTTCCAGTCCATCGTTCGTCTCCGTCCGCGTCGTGGTGCGATGCCGAGATGTTTAGCGAACCAGATATCCGACTGCCCCAGAGCGATTGCCGTCCCTGTCGAGAGATTGCTGCTAACGCATGCGCCTGCGCCAATCGCTCGGCGTTTCTCCCATCAGCTTCTTGAACGCCGCGGCGAAGGCGGTCTGCGAGGAATAGCCGAGCGCCGCGGCGATCGAGACCACCGATTCGTCGCTGTCTCGCAGCATGTTCATGGCCTGCTCGAGCCGGTGCTGGCGCAGCCAGGCATGCGGCGAGAGCCCGGTGCTTTCCTTGAAGGCACGGCAGAAGTGAAAGCGCGAGAGGCCGGCATCGGAAGCCAGCGCATCGAGCGAGACGTCCGCATCGCTGTCCGAGCGCAACCGTTCGATCGCACGGAGCAGGACCTTCGGCGACAGCCCACCCATGGTCGGTTGGAACGTGGTTGGCGTACCGGTGTGGGCGACCAGCAGGCGCGTGGCCAGAAGATCCGTCAGCTGATGACGGAACAACGTATCCAGGGCTCCGTTGCCCCCCAGCGCATCCGCCGCGCTCAACAGCAGTCGGGACGTAATGGGATCAGGATGCGCCGTTCGCTCCAGCAGGTCGGCCGGCTTGGTGGTCCCGGCTTCGTCGGCAACGCGCTTCAGTGTTGCATGCGGAAGATAGAGCTGGACCACATCGACAGGCTTCGGAATATCCCATCGGGAGCTCGATCCCTCCGGAATGATGATCACGACGCCGGGACGAAACGTGCCGATCGCAACCGATTTTCCCGACCGCCGCTCCATGCGCTGCATCACGCCGTTGTACGCCATGATCACATGGTGGCTCATGGGCTCCACGACGTCGTGCAATGGATCATGTTTCCAGTGGGCGATGCCGGCGCCGGAGGAGTCCAATGCCATGCGTGTCGGTTCGGTCCTGAGCACCCGCGCCATCTCCGCATCCGCAGCGCGCCGCTCGTGCGCCGCGCCATCGTCGGGCTGTTCGCCAGGTACGGGTGGCAGGCTCCTGTGCGAGCGATTGCGCATGAGTGCAGTGTTCCCGGTCATTGTGTGGCTTCTCCTGATTGCCTCTGGTTTCAAATCAGGGCCCGTATTTGTACGGGTCGGCGCGTGTTCTATGTGCGCGAGGGCATGGCGTCTTTCCTGAAGCGGCCATGCTTTGTCCGATCCTGCTCCGGGCAGGCGCGCGTTTTCGGAAACGCACGACGGGCGGCGCCGAGTTGTCGAGGTATTGAACGGAGATCTTGCGAAAGACGTCTTATGACAAAAGATACGGCAGGCCGTCACATGGCTGTCGTTCTAACGAGCAAATCCGGCAATGGTGATGATCATCCGGTTGGATTCACCGCGCCTCGTCCAGCGTGCAGGTCACCGTGCAGACCACGCCGCGCGGCAGGAAATCGACGGTTGCCTCGCCGCCGAGCTGGTCGCGGGCACTGCGCTCGATCAGGCGCGAGCCGAAGCCGCGCCGCACCGGCGCCGTCACCGGCGGTCCGCCGATCTCGGTCCAGATCAGCCGCAGCCGCGGCTTCGGTGTGTCGGCAATGACCTCCCACTCCAGGATCACCCGGCCGGTCTCGTTGGACAGCGCGCCGTATTTCGCGGCGTTGGTGGCGATCTCGTGTACGATCATCGACAGCACCACGGCAAGCCGCGGCGACAGCGGCACCGCGGGACCGTTCATCCGGATGCGCTCGGGCGCGTTGGGCAGGAACGGCTGGATCGCGCGCGCGATCACGTCCTTCAGTTCCGAGCCGGCCCATTTCTCCTGGCTGAGCAGATTGTGCGCCTCGGCGAGCGCGCCGAGGCGGCCCTCGAACTTGGCCTGCTCCTCGCGGCTCGCGCTGCGGAAGGTCTGCACCGCGATCGCCTGCATCAAGGCCAGCGTGTTCTTGACGCGGTGGTTGAGCTCCTCGATCAGCAGACCGTGCAGCATCTCGCCGCGTGCGATCGTCGTCGCCATGCGGACCGCAAAGGTGAGGCCGGTCAGCAGCAGGATGCCGCCGATCAGGCTGGTGATGGCGATGTTGCGCCAGAGCGGGGCGATCAGCGAACTCTCGGCGACGCCGGCAGCCACGGTCCAGCCGGTCAGCCGGGAACGGGTGTAGGCGGCGGCGAACGCGACGCCGTCGAGCGACACGGTCGGAAGCGCCGCCTCGTTGCTGCGGAACATCTCGGCGTAAAGCGACGGCGAAGCACGCTTGCCGAACGTCTCGCTGGGGTTCGGCACGCGCGCGAACACGATGCCCTTGGCATCGAGCAGGGTTACCGTCCATTTCCGGTCCGGGCGCTGCTTCTCCACCAGATCCTGAAAGATGCTGACCGGCGGGCTGAAGCAGAGGTCGTAGATCACCTCGCCGTTGCGAAACACCGGCACTTCGACAGTGAGAACCTGTCGCCCGTTGAGCGCGCCGGTGAGCAGGTCGGAATATTGCGGCGCCCTGGTCGCAAACACCTTCTCGACGATCTCCAGATTGCCGCGCGGCGGCAGGCTCGCGGTGTCCTCCATCGCCGAGGAGAACAGCAGCCGGCCCTTGCGGTCGGAGATCAGCACCAGGCCGCCCTTGCCATACTGGTCGAGGAAGCCGAGCGCGATGCGGCGAAAGTTCGGGAAGTCGTCGTTGCGCAGCGAGTTCGTCAGCGCGAGCACCTGCAAGCCGCCGGTCATCCGCTGCACCTCGGAATCCAGCACCAGGCGCATGCTGCGCACGTTCTCGAGCACGCGGCGGGTCGCGTCGCTGCGGTCCTGCTTGTAATTGTAGACGGCGATGCCAACGGCGAAGACGATCAGCGGCAACATCGTTCCCGCGACCAGGAGAGCGAGCCGGACCGGCAGGGTGAACTTTGACAAACGCGGACGTCCCGATTCCAGCGCGGCGGCGCCGGACAGCCGAAGCATAAAGCAGGGCCGCCATTGCGCCACCGCTCAATTGGTCATGTACCGCACCCGTTCCAGTCCGCTGAAGGAGCGTCCAGGAGGTGAAGGTTGCAGTGCAATAGATCGTGTGAGTGCGGGTCCTGCGTCGAACTGTATCAGCGCAGGGCTCATCATTGTCCAGATGACGCATCTGAATTGGCTTCCGTCCCGCCGTAGTTTTTCATACCCTCCCCGAACGCTGGCCGTATGCCGGCCGCGCTCACGCTCCGGTTACAGGGGCGGAGCAACAAAGGGAGGGGAGACGATGAAGCGAAGATCATTTCTCGCTGGTATCGGTGCAACCACTGCGGCGGCTACGATTAGCATGCCGTCGATCCTCAGGGCGCAAGCGCCGATCACGCTGAACGGCGCGGTCCAGTTCAACGACGACCACGCCTTCAACCGGGCACTGATCCGGTTCGAAGAGCTGGTCAAGAAGTACTACGGCAAGCCCGTCAACTTCACCCTGCACAAGAACTCCTCGCTCGGCCTCGAGAAGCAGTATTTCGAGTACATGTCGCAAGGCAAAGCGGTCGATTACGGCATCGTCTCGCCGGCTCACATGTCGACCTTTGCCAAGGCGGCGCCGTTCATCGATGCGCCCTTCGTGTTCAAGGGCATCGAGCACATGAACAAGGTCGTCGAAGCCAATATCCTGGCCCCGATCGCCGACGAGGTCGCGGCGAAAGCCGAGGTCGTTCTGATCGGTTATTCCGGCGGCGGCATCCGCAACATCTTTGCCAACAAGCCGCTCAAGAACCTCGCCGATCTCAAAGGCCTCAAGGTTCGCGTGCAGGGCGCGCCGATCTGGTCGAAGACCTTTGCGGCCGTCGGCATGAGCCCGACCGTGATCGCCTATAACGAAATCTACAACGCGATCCAGAACGGTGTGATATCGGCCGGCGAAAACGAAGCCGCCGGCGTCGAGGCGATGAAGTTCTACGAAGTGGCGCCGTATCTCAACCTGACCCAGCACGCCGTGTCGATCCGGCCGATCTGCTTCTCGGTGAAGACGCTGAAGACGTTGCCGAAGGATTTGCAGGACGCGATCATGAAGGCCGGCAAGGAGGCCGGCGACTACGGCCGTCAGCTCGAGTCGAGCGAAGAGGTGGTCAAGCTCGACACGCTCGAGAAGGCAGGCAAGCTCAAGCGCGTTCCCTTCGAGGAGCGGGACGCCATGAAGAAACTCGCCGACCCCGTGATGGCCACCTACGCCAAGGAAATCGGTGCGGAAGGCATTTTCGAGAAGATCAACGTCGTCTGAGGTCGTTGCGTTCGCCGACAACATTCCGGGCAGGCCCCGCTTCCTGCCCGGACGTGGCGGATGAGCTGCCCCACGGAGCCCCAATGTCTGAAATGCCCGTCCGGTCCACACCATCGCTGTGGCGTCGCGTAACGGCGGCCTATGCGAAATTGCTGGAATTCCTGCTGGCCGGCTGCGTCGGCGTCCTGGTTGTTCCGGTTACGCTGCAAATCATCTCGCGCTACACGCCTTTCATTCCGTCCTACATCTGGACGGAGGAGATGGCGCGGTTCCTGTTTATCTGGACGATCATGATCGGGGCCATGGTCGGTGTGCGGGAGGCGCAGCATTTCGAGGTCGACGTGTGGCCTGATCTGTCGCAGCGGTCGGAGGCTGCGGTGCGGGTCCTCGCGCGGCTCGGCGTGCTGGCGCTGGCGCTGGTGTTCGTATGGGCCGGCATCGAGTTCACCCGCTTTGCCTGGAACAGAACTTCGGAATTGGCCGATCTGCCGCTTTGGCTGATTCACGTCGCCTGGCCTGTGACCGGCGCCACCTGGATCGTCTTTGCGGGTGAACAGATCATCGATGAAATGCGCGTTCTGTTTGGGGCACGGCGATGAACGGCAATGTACTCTCTGCCGGACAGGCTGCGATGGTGCTGTTCGGGGTCTTCATCGGCCTGCTCGTCGTGCGCGTGCCGGTCGCTTTCGCGCTCGGCCTTGCCTGCGTGCCGATCCTGCTGATCGAGCCGCATCTGTCGCTGATGACGCTCGCGCAGGAGACCTTCAATGCGTACAATTCATTCATCCTGCTCGCGGTGCCGTTCTTCCTGCTGACGGCGAATCTGATGAGCATCGGCGGCATCACCGACCGGCTGGTGGCGCTGTCGCGCTCGATGGTCGGGCACTGGCCGGGATCCCTGGCGCAGATCAACGTGGTGCTGTCGGTGTTCTTTGCAGGCATCTCGGGCTCCTCCACCGCTGATGCGGCGAGCCAGTCCAAGATCTTCATCGATGCGCAGACCAAGGAGGGCTACGATCTGTCATTTTCCATCGCCATCACGGCGGTGTCGGCGGTTCTGGCGGTCATCATCCCGCCGTCGATCCTCATGATCGTGTGGGGCGGGCTGATCTCGACCTCGATTGCGGCGATGTATCTGGCCGGCATCGTGCCGGGTCTGCTGATCGCGGGCGCGCAGATGGCGACGGTGCACATCTATGCGGTGCGCCGTGGTTACCCGACCTACCCGAAGTCGAGCTGGGTCGAGATGCGATGCGCCATTTGGCAGTCGCTGCCGGCGCTGATGACGCCATTCATCATCGTCGGCGGCATTCTGCTCGGGTGGTTCACCGCGACCGAGTCCGCCTGCGTAGCGGTGCTCTATTCTGTCGCGCTCTCGGCGTTCTTCTACCGCGAGACAGGTCCGCGCGAATTGTACAAGGCCTTGCTCGACACCGGGCGTCTTGCCGGTGTAGCGCTGTTTTGTGTCGGCACCGCAAGTGCGTTTGGCTGGCTGCTCGCCTACTACAAGATTCCGCAAGCGCTGCTGGCCAACGTCTCGACATGGGGCATGGGCGCCGTCTCGGCCGGCTTCTTCATCGCCTTCTGCTTTCTGGTGGTGGGCTGCTTCCTCGACGCCATCCCGGCGATCATCATCGTCGGCACCGTGCTGGAGCCGCTGGCCAAGTCCGTAGATCTGCATCCGGTCCAGTTCGCGATCATTTCCATCGTATCGCTGGCCTTCGGACTGGTGACGCCACCCTATGGCTTATGTCTGATGATCGCCTGTTCGATCGCCGGCGTGCGGCTGCGTTTTGCACTGAAGGACACGGTGATCATGCTGATCCCGATGCTGCTCGTGCTGGCGGCGGTCATCGTTTGGCCAAGCGTGTCGCTGTTCCTGCCGCGCCTGATCGTGCCGGAGATGCTCAGATGAGCGTCCGATATCGCGATCCCGCGGCCGGCGGCCGCGGAATCGGTTCAACCGGTTACAGATTGCTCTCGGTGATCGCGGCGTAGACCATGCTGCGCAGCTCGCGCCGGAGCGGGTAGGCGCTCGAGGGCAGCACCTGCGTCATGAAGATGGTGATCAGCTCCTCGGCCGGGTCGATCCAGAACGAGGTCGTGGCCGCGCCGCCCCAATTGTATTCGCCGGGGCTGCCGGCGATCAACGTTTCGGACGGGCGCATCGTCACGGCAAAGCCGAGACCGAAACCGATGCCGTTATAGGCGGCTTCCGAGAACAGCGAGCGTGACACCTCGGGCAGCGTGCGTCCGCCCGGAATGTGGTTGCTCGTCATCAGCGCCAGCGTCTTCGGCCCGATCAGCCTGACGCCGCCGAGCTCGCCGCCGTTGAGCAGCGCCCGGCAGAAGGTGAGATAGTCCGCAACCGTCGAGCACAGGCCGCCGCCGCCCGAGATGAACGAGGGCGGTGACAGGAACGAGCTCGTGGCCGGGTCGTCCTGAAGCGTCAGGCCCTCGCGGCGCTGGCCGGCGTGGAAGGTCATGCCGCCGCCCGGGTCCGCCGAATAGCAGGCGGCGAAGCGATGGGCTTTCGACGCCGGCACGTGGAAATCGGTGTCGGTCATGCCGAGCGGGTCGAGGATGCGTGCTTTGAGGAACTGCTCGAACGGCATGCCGGAAATCTTGCCGACGAGGTAGCCCAGCACGTCGGTCGCGACCGAGTAGTTCCAGGCGTCGCCCGGCGAGAACTCCAGCGGGATTTTCGCGAGCGCCTCGATCATGGTCTGGAGCGTGCCTGACTTCTCGACCTCGCCGATCTTCTCGGTGCGATAGGCGGCATCGACATTGGAACGCTGCTGGAAGCCGTAAGTCAGCCCGGCGGTGTGGCGCAACAGATCGACGATCAGCATCGGCCGCGACGGCGGCCGGGTCAGGAAGGCCGGCGCGGTGCCGGCGACGAACACGCCGAGATCCTTCCATTCCGGAATGTATTTGGCGACGGGCTCGTCGATCGCGACGAGGCCTTCCTCGACCAGCATCATGAAGGCGACGCTGGTGAGCGGCTTGGTCATGGAATAGATGCGGTAGATGGTGTCGTCCTTGACCGGCACCTTGCGCTCGACATCGGCAAAGCCCTGGACCGAGCTGTGCGCGATCTTGCCGCGGCGGTAAACCAGGAGCTGGGTGCCCGGGAAGCGGCCGGCATCGATGTACCGGTTCTTCAGGTGCGCATCGACGCGGTCGAGCGCGGCCTTGGACATGCCGACGGATTCGGGCGAGGCGGGGGTGGGGGCGAGCATCAGTTCCTCCGGGCAGTTTTGTTGGAAAGTTGATAGCCAAATGGCGGCCGCATTCCAAGCCGGTCACGCTTAACGCGGGCCGGCCGAGTGGTGTAGTGTCCGGCCTGGAACGCCACCAAGGAGCCCCAAGGACCTCTCATGGGGCAACGAGAAAAACGCAAGGCAAACGCACCATGACCCAGTTCAACGAGACCGAACTCACCGAAGCCGTCGTCCGGAGCTTTGACCAGACGCCGAACCCGCGTGCAAAATTCCTGCTCCAGGAACTGGTGAAGTCGCTGCACGATTACGTGAGCAAGACCGGCCTCACCTTCGAGGAATGGGAATACGCCATCGATTTCCTGACCCGCACCGGTCATAAATGCACCGACACCCGCCAGGAGTTCATCCTGCTCTCCGACGTGCTCGGCGTCTCCATGCTGGTGGACGCGGTCAACCACAGGGATCGCGAGGGCGCCACCCAGACCACGGTGCTCGGCCCGTTCTATGTCGGCGAGCACAAGGTGACCGCGCACGGCACCGACATCTCGCCGAACAATCAAACCGGCGAGCGGATGTTCGTGCAGAGCCGCGTCACCGACCTCCAGGGCAAGCCGCTTGCGGGCGTTCCCGTCGACGTCTGGCATGCCGATGACGACGGCTTCTACGATTCACAGAAGCCGAACTATGACGAGGTCGGCGCCTCGGCGCGGGCGCGCTTCATCACGGACAGCGACGGCCGCTTCTTCTTCCGCACCATCCTGCCGTGCAGCTACCCGATCCCGACCGATGGTCCTGTCGGCGAGATGATCGTGCAGACCAATCGCCATCCGATGCGCCCGGCGCATGTGCACTTCCTCGTCAATGCGAAGGGCTATGAGCCGCTGATCACGCATGTCTTCATGGACGGCGACAAATATCTCGATTCCGACGTGGTGTTCGGGGTCAAGGACGACCTCGTCGCCAAGGTCGAGCCGCGCAACGACCCGGCGATGCCCGACGGCACCAAGGCGAACGGGCAGTGGCACCTGATGACCTACGAATTCCACCTCAAGCCCGGCGGCGGCGTGGCGCCGAAGCCGCTCGGGGTGAAGGCGACGGAGCCGGCGTGACGGCTAGCAGCCGGGGTGTACTTCAGCGCCCGATAAAGGCCGCCAGCTCGTCAGGCGTCCCCATCGGAAAGGCTTCCTTCATAAACTCGAGGAAAGCGGATACGCGCGCGCTCAAGAGCCGGCGCGATGGATAGAGCGTCCACAACGCGATCTCTGGTCCGTCGATGTCACCCCAATGCACCAGCGTGCCGGCAGCGAGGTCGTGGCTGACCAGTGACACCGGGAGCCGTGCGGCGCCGACGCCTGATCGGACCGCATCGCGGACCATGACGAGTGATGACAGGCGAAGGACCGGATCAACCGCGATGCGCGATCTTCCGGTTGGCACCGTTACTTCCCAGGTTGTTTTCCGGTCGCCTGCTCCGCGCATGACAGCCGGTACAGCGAGATTGTCTCTCGGCCGTTTCAGGCTCGGACTCGCCACGACCACCAGCCGATCGCGCAGAAAGATTCGACCGACAAGGTTTTCATCCGGATCGGGATTGACCCGGATCACCAGGTCGTAGCCTTCCTCCACCATGTCGACGGAGCGATCTTCCGTCGTGACCTCGAGCCGCACCTCCGGATATCTGAGCGCGAATCCGGCCGCGAGCTTCCCCATCGCGGTTTGCGAGAAGAGCAAGGGCGCGCTGATCCGCAAGCTGCCTCGCGGCCTGTCCCCGCCCGAGGCGATTGCTGCCGCCGTCTCGTCGAGCTCGGTGAGCAGTGCGCCGGTCCGCTCGTACAGCGCCCGTCCCTCCTGGGTGAGCTTCAATGTGCGCGATCCGCGCTCGAACAGGCGCAGGGCGAGGTTGCTCTCCAGTTCTGCGACCCGGCGGGACAGGGTCGCTTTTGGGCGTCCTGCGGCGCGTGCGGCCCGTCCGAACCCTCCGTGCCGGGCAACAAGATTGAAATCGGCGAGGGCGGGCAAATCCATCTGTTCCACCAATGAGACGGTATGTCTAAATATATCGTCTATCGATCCAAATGTGGATCACTAATTTCCGAGGTGTCTTCTGACCCCAAACCCGGAGTGATCCCCATGACCATCCTCGTTACCGGCGCAACCGGCACCATCGGCCGCCAAGTCGTCGAACAACTCGTCAAACGTGGCGCCGATGTTCGCGCTCTCGTGCGCGATCGCGCGAAGGCGAACTTCCCGGCAGGCGTCACCGTCGCGCAGGGCGACCTGCTCGATGTCGACTCGCTCCGCGGCGCGTTGACCGGTGTCTCGACCCTGTTCCTGCTCAACGCAGTCGCCGCGGACGAATTCACGCAGGCGCTGATCGCGCTCAACGTGGCCCGCGAGGCGGGCGTCGAGCGGGTCGTCTACCTCTCGGTGATCCACAGCGATCGCTACGTCAACGTGCCGCACTTTGCAGGCAAGTTCGGCGTCGAGCGGATGATCGAGCAGATGGGCTTCAACGCCACCATCCTGCGCCCCGCCTATTTCATGAACAACGATGTTACGATCAAGGACGTGGTGACCGGATACGGCGTCTACCCGATGCCCATCGGGAGCAGGGGACTCGCCATGATCGATGCACGCGACATCGGCGAGATCGCGGCGATAGAGCTCATCCGTCGCGAGCGCGCCGCGACACGGCTCCCGCTCGACCGCATCAATCTCGTCGGTCCCGAAACGCTGACCGGCGCGAATGCCGCCGCCGTCTGGTCGGAGGTGCTGGGTCGCACGATCGCCTATCCCGGCGACGATACCGCCGGCTTCGAGAAGAACCTCAGGCAGTTCATGCCGAACTGGATGGCCTTCGACATGCGGCTGATGAGCGAGCGTTTCCTCACCGAGGGAATGGTCCCGGAGGCCGGCGATGTCGAGCGTCTGACCGCGCTTCTGGGACGTCCCCTGCGCTCCTATCGCGACTTCGTCTCCGAGATCGCGGCCTCTGCCTGACGACACGGAAAGAGCAGGCCGAGCAGGAACGGATGAATGGCGACAACCATACCGCTGCTCACGGCGTGTCTCCGTTGTTGCTGTTTTGCTCGGTCATTCCGGGGCGCGACAACGACAATGTCGCGAGCCCGGAATCTATTTCTCAAGAGCCACTGCGATCCAATGGATCCCACAATGCACAATTGCGCATTGGGATTCGCTTCGCGCCCCTGGATGACGTCCTGATACGCCTAGCGCGCGTGCAACATCGCGAGCAGGACCACGACGGCGCAGGCGAGCGCTGCCGAGGTCGGCTTCCAGAACATCAGCGGACTACGCTCCAGGAGCGGCGTGATCCGCGTGTCGAGATAGGCCGGATTAGGCGTGCGAAGTTCGAAGACGAATTCGGACAGATCCTCATGCCGCTTGTAGGGATCGGGCTGCAGCGCGCGCCGAAGCGCGCCGTCGACCCATGCCGGCCGGACGATATTTGAGCCTCCGCACATCCGCCTTGCGGCGGATCCTGGCGATTTGGGTGCCGTAGGGCAACTTCCCGTCAGCATCTGATAGCAGATCACGGCCAGCGAAAACATGTCGGAGCGCGGCGAGCCGCCTTGCTCGAGAAAATACTCCGGCGCCGTGTCCTGGACCGTTCCCAGGATTTCGTCGGCTGCGTCCGGCGGCGCGGCCTCGGCGACTCTCAAAGATGCCAGGAGTTGTCGTCGCCCGCAGTCAGCTCGTGACGTTTTATCGCGCCCCCGCTCGAGCTGTCTTGCGGTAGGCTGACCCACCTTGGTGCTCTGAGGACGAAAGCCGGGAGGAGCCCATGGACGTCACGGCCTGGCTGTGTGGTCTGGGACTGGGACAGTACGCACAGGCGTTCCGCGAGAACGACATCGATGCCGACGTGCTCGCCGACCTAACGGCCGACGACCTGATTGGGCTCGGTGTCACCTCGATCGGTCATCGCCGCAAGCTGCTCGCGGCGATCGCCGCCCTGCGGGTCGGCTCAATTTCGGTGGCCGCCCCTGCTACGGCCGCACCCGCCGCCATCTCCGCCAGCGTCTCACTTGCAGCCGAGGCTGAGCGCCGCCAACTCACCGTGATGTTCGTCGATCTGGTCGACTCGACCGCGCTCGCGGCGCGGCTCGATCCGGAGGAAATGGCCGAAGTGCTGCGGACCTATCAGAGTGCAGTGGCGGGCGCGATCGCGCGGTTCGAAGGGCATGTGGCGAAGTACATGGGAGATGGTGTGCTGGCCTATTTCGGCTACCCGCGCGCCCATGAGGATGAGGCCGAACGCGCGGTGCGGGCCGGCCTTGCCGCGGTCGTGGCGGTGCAGAGCCTGGGATCGGGACACGGCGAGACGTTGGCGGCCCGTGTCGGCATCGCGACCGGGTCGGTGGTTGTCGGCGAGTTGATCGGTGAAGGCGCGGCGCGCGAGGAGACGGTGGTCGGCGATACGCCGAATCTCGCGGCGCGGCTGCAAGCCCTCGCGCAGCCGGGCACGGTGATGATCTCCGCCCGCACCCGCGAGCTCGTTGGTGGGCTGTTCGAACTCGCCGAGTTCGGCCTGCAGATCTTAAAGGGGTTTCCCGTTCCGGTGCGGGCGTGGCGCGTGGTCGGAGAAGGCGCCGCCGAGAGCCGGTTCGAGGCACTTCACGGGGCAGGTCTGACGCCGCTTGTCGGTCGCGAGCATGAGATCGGCCTGCTGCTCGAGCAGTGGGAGCGCGCCAAGGATGGGGAGGGCCAGGTGGTGCTGCTGGCGGGCGAGCCCGGCATCGGCAAGTCGCGCCTCCTGCGGGCGCTGCGCGGGCGACTTGAAGATGAGGCGCATACGGTCCTGAGCCACTACTGCTCACCGCACCATCAGACCAGCCCGCTGCATCCGGTGATCGGGCTTTTGGAGCGGGCGGCGGGCTTCGCTGCAGACGATCCCGCCGCAACGAGGCTCGACAAGCTCGAGGCGCTGCTTGCGCTCTCGAGCAATGATGTCACCCTGGTGGCCCCGCTGCTCGCGGCATTGCTGTCGCTCGAGACGGATGGGCGCTACCCGCCGCTCGATCTGAGCCCACATCGGCAGAAGGAGCGAATGCTCGAGGAGCTGGTCAACCAGGTCTTGGGCCTCGCGACGCGCCGGCCCGTCCTCGCCCTGTTCGAGGACGTGCACTGGGCAGATCCGACCTCGCTCGAGCTGCTCGATCTCCTGGTTGACCGGGTGCAAGGCGCCCCCGTGCTCGTCCTCATCACCTTCCGGCCCGAGTTCGATCCGCCCTGGACACGCCATGCCCATGCCACCGCGCTGACCCTTAGCCGCTTGAGCCGCCGGCAGGGCGCGAACATGGTCGCGGAGTTGAGCAGCGGCAAGGCGCTGCCTCCTGCGGTGCTCGACCAGATCGTGGCCAAGACGGACGGCGTGCCGCTGTTCGTTGAGGAGCTGACGCGGACCGTGCTGGAGACAAATCTGCTCCGGGATGAGGGTGACCACTACGCGCTCGCCGGACCGCTGCCGCCCATGGCGATTCCGGCCACGCTCCAGGAGTCGCTGCTGGCCCGCCTCGACCGGCTGGCTCCGGCCCGTGAGGTCGCCCAGGTCGCGGCCGCGATTGGCCGGGAGTTCTCTCACGAACTGCTCGCTATTGCAGCGGCGCTACCGGAGAGCGAACTGCAGGCGGCGTTGGACGACCTCGTCGGCTCGGGCCTGGTGTTCCGGCGCGGGACGCCGCCCCTGGCGACCTACAGCTTCAAGCACGCGCTCGTGCAGGACGCCGCCTATGCGACCCTGGTGCGCGCGAAGCGGCAGCGCCTGCACGGGCGGATCGCCGCCGCGCTCGAGCAGCATTTTCCAGAGACAGTGCAGGTGCAACCCGAGCTTCTGGCCCACCATTACATGAAGGCCGGGCTGGCCGAACCGGCGATCGATTATTGGCTCAGGGCGGGACGGCGAGCCATCTCCCGCTCGGCTATGGTCGAAGCGCTCGCGCAGTTGCGGAACGGGTTGGATCTGCTCGCCGGCCTGCCGGAGGCCGATCGACGGCGGCGAGAACTCGACCTTCAGGTGGCGTTGGGCGTGGCGCTAATGGCCACGCAAGGCTGGGCGGCGCCGGAAGCCGGGCGGGCCAACGCCCGTGCCCGCGAGCTCTGCGAGCAGATTGGGGCCACCACCCAGCTCTGGCCCGTGCTCTACGGTCAATGGGTGTTCCACGGCGTGCGCGCCGAGCACAACGCGGCGCGCGAAGTGGCAGACGAGTTTGTACGCCGAGCGCAGGACCAACAGGAGGATTCCGTCACCTTGGTGGCTCACCGCGTCCGCGGGACTGGCGCCTTTTGGCGCGGCGAGGCAGCTGCTGCCCGTGGTGATCTGGAGCGGACGCTCGCCCTCTATGATCCGGAGCGACATCACCCGCTCGCATTTCTCTACGTGCAGGATCCTCGGGTCGCGGCGCTGTCGGGGCTGTCATGGACGTTGTTTGCGCTGGGCTATCCGGAGCAGGCCCGGGCGCGGAGCCGCGAAGCGATCGAGGCCGCCCTCAAACTCGCTCACCTCAACACGCTGGGATACGCCCTGTTGTTTGCGTCATTCTTCGAGCAGTTCCGCCGGGCCGGGCGTGAGGCGCGGGACCGAGCCGAGGCACTGGTTGAGTTGGCGATCGAGCAGAATTTTCCGCATTTCCTCGCAGCGGCGTCGACCATCCGGGGATGGGCTCTGCTCCAGTCGGGAGAGACGGACACAGGGCTGGCGCAACTTCGGCAGGGCCTCCCAGCCTGGCAAGCCACGGGGGCCGGACTCTATGAGCCGTATTTCCTCGGCCTTCAGGCTGAGGCCCTCGGCCGTTCCGGCGCAGTGGAGGAAGGCTTGGATCTGATTGCAAAGGCGCTGGGCCGAGTGGAAGAAACCGGCGAGCGGTGGTTCGAGGCCGAGCTCCATCGGATGAAGGGCGAGCTGATGCTGCGGCTGCGGAAGGCCGATCCGACCGCTGCGGAAGCGCGGTTTCGGCAAGCGGCGTCAGTTGCACGACTGCAGAGCGCCAAGCTGTGGGAGTTGCGTGCAACAACATGCCTTGCAGGACTGTGCAGAGAACAGGGGCGGCGTGGCGAGGTTCACGACCTCCTCAGCCCGCTCTATAGCCAGTTCACTGAGGGCTTTGGGACCCCGGATCTACAGGCTGCCAGAGCAATGCTTCGAGAGATCGGTGCCAGCTCCGAGCCGAAGAACAAATACCGGTAGTTGATCCAGGATGCGGCGAGCGAAGCAAACGCAAAACGCGGGACGGAAGCCCCGCGCCAATGTCTCAGTTGGGTCACCAGCGATAATGTTCTGACCGGCCATTATGCCCGCTTGGCCGCCAGGAGTTGACGTCTGTGTCTCATGAGCACACGCCCTACCGCGCGTGCAACATCGCGAGCAGGACCACGACGGCGCAGGCGAGCGCTGCCGAGGTCAGCTTCCAGAACATCAGCGGACTACGCTCCAGGAGCGGCGTGATCCGCGTGTCGAGATAGGCCGGATTAGGCGTGCGAAGTTCGAAGACGAATTCGGACAGATCCTCATGCCGCTTGTAGGGATCGGGATGGAGCGCACGCTTGAGCGCTCCATCGACCCACGCCGGGACGTTGCGGTCGTCGTCGGCGGGACGATACCGAAGTCTCCGCACGTCCGACTTGCGCTGGATCCTGGCAATTTGGGTGCCATAGGGGAGCCTTCCCGTCAGCATCTCGTAGCAGATCACGGCCAGCGAAAACATGTCGGAGCGTGGCGAGCCGCTCTCGCCGAGAAAATACTCCGGTGCGGTATATTGGACCGTTCCCAGAATTTCGTCGGTCTCACCCAGCGGCGCCGCCTCTGCGACGCCGGCCACCCTGACCGATCCGAAGTCGATGATCTTCGCGGTGCCGGTCTTGTCGATCAGGACATTGTCGGGCCTGAGGTCCTGGTGCAGCATCTCCATGCGGTGGAAGGCGCGAAGCCCCGTGGCGATCTGCTCGACGATCCTGCGGACCGTCTCCAGATCGGGACGCGGGTTGTCGAGCATCCACTGCCTCAGGGTCTGCCCCTCGATGAACTCGGTCGCGACGTAGAGGTAGCTGCGCCGTCTCGACTGTGACAGCGGTTTGAGCACGTGCGGGCTGTCGATGCGGCGTGCGATCCACTCCTCCATCAGGAAGCGCTTGAGATAGGCGGCATTGTCGCGCAGGTCGATCGACGGCAGCTTGAGCGCGACCGGCTCCTCGGTCTCCGCATCGACGGCAAGGTAGATGTGGCTGCGGCTGCTGCCGTGAATCTCTCGGACGATCCTGTAGCCGTCGAACATCGCCCGCGGCTCGGGCAGCGCGGGAAGCGGCAGTTCGAAGGTCTGATTGAAGATGCCGGCCGAGTCGCGCCGCGGCACTGCGTCGATGCGGAGGATCTGGACGGTGATGTTGTCGTCGCTGCCGCGCCGGTAGGCTTCGTCCACGATCGCCTTCGCGGCGCCGTCGAGCTCGGCTGCGTGCTCGTTGAGAGCGCTCGTGACGAAACGATGGTCGACGAACTCGTAGGCGCCGTCGGTTGCGAGGATAAAGGTGTCGCCGGCCTCGATCTCGATCGTCTGGTAGTCGATCTCGAGCTGCGGGTTGATGCCGAGCGCGCGGCCGAGATAGGTCTGCTCCGACGACACGATAATGCGGTGATCGTCGGTCAGCTGCTCGAGCGCCTTGCCGGCGACGCGGTAGATGCGGCAGTCGCCGACGTGGAAGATGTGCGCGGTGGTCGCCTTGATGACCATGGCGCTGAGGGTGCAGACATAGCCCTTGTCGCGGTCACAGGCATATTGGCTCTTGCGCGTCTGCGCGTGCAGCCAGGAATTGGTCGCGTCGAGCACGCGGCGGGCGGAGGTCTTCACCGTCCAGGATTCCGACGTGCAGTAATAGTCCATCAGGAAGCTCTTGACCGCCGACTCGCTTGCGATCTGGCTCACCGTGCTGCTGGAGATGCCGTCGGCGAGAACCGCCGCGATGCCCTTCAGGCTGAGCAGCGGCTCCTCCGGAATCAGGACGCCGTGAAAATCCTGGTTGACGGGCTTGCGACCCCTGTCGGAGTGCTGGCCGATCGAAATCAGGAGTCCGCGGGTCATCGTCATCACCGGCAAAGGGGAGCCTCACCCTGCTCGGGCGAGGCTCCCCTGTCGAGACGTTGTTTGATCAGGCCGCGACGCGGGGCCGCGTGGTCTTGCCGGCCTGGCGCTTCGGCAGGGTCATGACGTGCGTGGCGTAGAGGGTCATGCCGGTGAAGGCGAGGCCGCCCACGAGGTTGCCGAGCACGGTCGGGATCTCGTTCCAGATCAGATAGTCCATGATCGAGAACTTCGCGTGCAGCATCAGGCCCGACGGGAACAGGAACATGTTCACCACGGAGTGCTCGAACACCATGTAGAAGAACACCAGGATCGGCATCCACATCGCGATGACCTTGCCGGAGACCGAGGTCGAGATCATGGCGCCGACGACGCCGGTCGAGACCATCCAGTTGCAGAGCATGCCGCGCATGAACAGCGTCGCCATGCCGGCGGCACCATGCGCGGCATAGCCGAGCGTTCGGCCCTCACCGATATTGCCGATCGCCGCGCCGACCTTGTCAGGGTCTTGGGTGAAGCCGAAGGTCGTGACGAAGGCCATCATGAAGGCGACGGTGAAGGCGCCGGCGAAGTTGCCGACGAAGACGAGGCCCCAGTTGCGCAGCACGCCGCCAAAGGTGACGCCCGGGCGCTTGTCGATGAGGGCGAGCGGCGAGAGCACGAACACGCCGGTCAGCAGGTCGAAGCCGAGCAGGTACAGCATGACGAAGCCGACCGGGAACAGCAGCGCGCCAACCAGCGGCTGGCCGGTGTTCACGTTGATGGTGACGGCGAACCAGGCCGCCAGCGCGAGGATGGCGCCGGCCATATAGGCCCGGATGATGGTATCCCGGGTGGACATGAAGATCTTGGACTCGCCCGCATCCACCATCTTGGTGACGAATTCCGAAGGCGCGAGATACGACATCAATGGTTCCTTTTGCTTCATAAATGAGATCGACACGCCCCCAAAGAGAGCGCGGCTGAACGTGGCTGAGCGTCTTGGGCCGTGCGGACAGCTCTGCCGCGCACGAGGGGCTATGGAGGTCTGGAAGCCTTGGGAATCGCGTCGCGACGACTGAGCCGAAAAGGGCCGCGAAGCAGTTGAGCTTCCGGTTTGCAGCCGCCAGAGGCTGCAACAATGCGGCAAGCCGCAGTCTTCGTTGACGCCAGTGGAAATGCAAGTCGCGTGCCGCTTGAACGCGATGGAAAAAGTGAGCGATTTCAACTAGATAGGACATGCCTTGATCGGGCTTTTGCCGGTTCTGCGGCCTTTTGCTTAGGCGGCTGCATAAGATTTGTGCGACGCACAAGAAATGAGCAGTCCGCAGATTTCGCGTGCGCAGAAAGCCTGCGACAGACTGGCGCGGCGTGTCTAACGCATTGAATACTCAGTTATTTCTGAGATGTGGCGCTTGGCATGAAGCTTGAATAGTTCCTAGTCGACGCCATTGAAGCCGTCCCGCGAGACTTCTCATCCGATTTTGCTGACGCCACCAGACGGGGGTCCCCCCGTCGCGCGTTCGCATGCGCCTTTTTCGGGCGTCACGGACGGACGGGCTGCTCGTGCGCACTGACGCAATCATTCCGCAACGACGCAAAAGGACGACACCACCGATGACCAAGCGCATCCGCCGGCCCTCCGAGACTGGCCTCAGCCGCCGTCAATTGTTGAAGGCCACCGGCAGCACCGCTGCCCTTCTTGCCGCCGCCAAGCTCAATTTCCCCGCCGGCGCGTTCGCGCAGGACGCAGGCCCCGAGGTCAAGGGCGCCAAGCTCGGCTTCATTGCACTCAGCGACGCCGGTCCGCTTTTCGTCGCCAAGGACAAGGGCCTGTTCGCCAAACACGGCATGCCCGATGTCGACGTGCAGAAGCAGGCCTCCTGGGGCACCACGCGCGACAATCTCGTGCTCGGCTCGGAAGGCAACGGCATTGACGGCGCGCACATCCTCACCCCGATGCCGTATCTGATCTCGGCCGGCAAGGTGACGCAGAACAACCAGCCGACGCCGATGTACATCCTGGCGCGGCTCAATCTCGATGCGCAGTGCATCTCGGTTGCCAAGGAATATGCCGACCTCAAGGTCGGCGCCGATGCGTCGGTGCTGAAGGCCGCGTTCGAGAAGAAGAAGGCCGAAGGCAAGTCGGCCAAGGTCGCGATGACCTTCCCGGGCGGCACGCACGATCTCTGGGTCCGCTACTGGCTCGCCGCCGGCGGCATCGACCCCGACAAGGACGTCGAGACCATCACGGTGCCGCCGCCGCAGATGGTGGCCAACATGAAGGTCGGCACCATGGACGCCTTCTGCGTCGGCGAGCCCTGGCCCGGGCAGCTGGTCCACCAGGGCATCGGCTACACCGCCGTCAACACCGGCGAGATCTGGAGCAAGCATCCGGAGAAGTCGCTCGGCATGCGCGCGGCCTGGGTCGACAAGAACCCGAAGGCCGCCAAGGCGATCCTGATGGCGGTGATGGAAGCCCAGCAATGGGCCGACAAGATGGAGAACAAGGAAGAGCTCGCCACCATCATGGGCAAGCGGCAGTGGATCAACTGCCCGGTCGAGGACATCGCCGATCGCGCCAAGGGCAAGTTCGACTACGGCAACGCCGGCAAGGTGGTCGAGAACTCGCCGCACATCATGAAGTACTGGCGTGATCATGCCTCCTATCCGTTCCAGAGCCACGATCTCTGGTTCATGACCGAGGACATCCGCTGGGGCAAGTACGAAGCCGGCTTCGACAGCAAGGCGCTCATCGCCAAGGTCAACCGCGAGGACCTTTGGAAGGACGCGGCCAAGACGCTCGGCGTCGCCAGCTCCGACATTCCGGCCTCGACCTCGCGCGGCAAGGAGACCTTCTTCGACGGCAAGGTGTTCGATCCCGAAAATCCGGCGGCCTATCTGAAGTCGCTCGCGATCAAGCGCGTCGAAGTCTGATGGAGCCCTGCGGCCGCCGCGAGGCGGCCGCATCGTCCCGGAGCCGGAGAGAGATAGCGATGAACATGCCTGCCACGAAGATTGAGGTTGAGACCGCGACGCCCGCGGGAAGCGCCGCGCCCGTCGTCGCGATGACGCCGAAGCGGCCGCCGCGGAGCGAGACCTATGCGCGAATGGCAAGGGAGCTCGCCGTGCGCGTGATCCCGCCGCTCGTCGTGATCGCGCTGCTGACGCTCGTGTGGGAGCTGGTCTGCCGCCGCGCCGGCTCGGCGCTGCCGCCACCGTCGCGGGTATTCAAGGACACCAAGGAGCTGATCCTCGATCCGTTCTTCGACCATGGCGGCATCGACAAGGGCCTGTTCTGGCATCTCTCCGCCAGCCTTCAGCGCGTCGCCTTCGGCTATTCGCTCTCCGCGATCGCCGGCATCGCGCTCGGCGTGCTGGTCGGCCAGTCGGTCTGGGCGATGCGCGGGCTCGATCCGTTGTTCCAGGTCTTGCGCACCATCCCGCCGCTCGCCTGGCTGCCGCTCTCGCTCGCAGCGTTCCGCGACGGCCAGCCCTCGGCGATCTTCGTCATCTTCATCACCTCGATCTGGCCGATCATCATCAACACTGCGGTCGGCATCCGCAACATCCCGCAGGACTACCGCAACGTCGCGGCCGTCGTGCAGCTCAATCCGCTGGAGTTCTTCGGCAAGGTCATGATCCCGGCGGCCGCGCCCTACATCTTCACCGGCCTGCGCATCGGCATCGGTCTGTCGTGGCTCGCCATCGTCGCCGCCGAAATGCTGATCGGCGGCGTCGGCATCGGCTTCTTCATCTGGGACGCCTGGAACTCCTCGCACATCAGCGAGATCATCCTGGCGCTGATCTATGTCGGTATCGTCGGCTTCGTGCTCGATCGCCTGATCGCGGGCCTCGGCAAGATCGTCACCCGCGGCACCGCGACGAACTGAGGGGAGGGACACATGACCGCCTATCTGAAGCTTGACCACATCGACAAGATCTTTTCCCGCGGCACCGTCACCACGGAAGTCCTGAAGGACATCAACCTGACCATCGAGAAGGGGCAATACGTCTCGATCATCGGCCATTCCGGCTGCGGCAAGTCGACCCTGCTCAACATCATCGCAGGGCTGACCAACGCCTCGACCGGCGGCGTGCTGCTGGAGAACCGCGAGGTCAATTCGCCAGGGCCCGATCGCGCCGTGGTGTTCCAGAACCACAGCCTGCTGCCGTGGCTCACGGTCTACGAGAACGTCAAGCTCGGCGTCGACAAGGTCTTCGCCAAGACCAAGACGCGGGCCGAGCGCGACGCCTGGGTCATGCACAATCTCAACCTGGTGCAGATGGCCCATGCCAGGGACAAGCGTCCTTCCGAAATCTCCGGCGGCATGAAGCAGCGCGTCGGCATCGCGCGGGCGCTGGCGATGGAGCCGAAAGTGCTGCTGCTCGACGAGCCGTTCGGCGCACTCGACGCGCTCACCCGGGCGCATCTGCAGGACTCGGTGATGGCGCTGCACCAGAAGCTCGGCAACACCATTCTGATGATCACCCACGACGTCGATGAGGCCGTGCTCCTGTCCGACCGTATCGTGATGATGACGAATGGGCCGAGCGCGCGCATCGGAGAGGTGCTGGAGGTGCCGCTGGCGCGTCCCCGCAAGCGGCTCGAGCTCGCCACCAACACCACCTACCTGAAGTGCCGGCAGCGCGTGCTCGAATTCCTCTACGAGCGTCATCGCTTCGTAGAAGCCGCGTAAACGGAGGTTTAACGCGGAAGATATGCGCGCCTAAATAATCGACACCTCGCTCAATCCTTGTGCGCCGCACAAGGATTGAGCGAATCGCAAGATTTGCGTGCGAAATAGCCCTGCAAAAATTTCGGTCAATTCGAACAAGCCCCTGAATTCCCTGTATTTCCCGAACGCGCGCAATTGGCACGGAAATTGAAATGCATTTGCGCGACGCCAACGACGACGTCCCTCAACATCATCAATCAGCATCGTGAACTCGCCACCGGGGTGAAGCCTCGGAGCGCGCCTCCGTGGCCGGAGGCAGAGCCTGCAACGACGCAGCGGTGAGCCTAGAAGGGATACTCAATGACGAAGAATCCAACTTGGATTTCAGACTGGCGCCCCGAAGATGAGGCGTTCTGGAACGCGACTGGCAAGACTATCGCGCGACGCAACCTGATCTGGTCGATCGTGGCCGAGCATATCGGCTTCTCGGTCTGGCTGATCTGGAGCATCGTCACCACCAAGCTCCCGCAGGCAGGCTTCCATTACACCACCGACCAGCTGTTCCAGCTCGTTGCCGTGCCGGGCCTGATCGGCGCCCTGATGCGCTTTCCCTACACATTCGCGGTGACGACGTTCGGCGGTCGCAACTGGACCATCTTCAGCGCGGCGATCCTGTTCATTCCGACGCTGTCGCTCGCCTATTTCGTGAGCCTGCCCGACACGCCGTTCTGGCTGATGCTGCTGATCGCCTCGACCGCGGGTCTCGGCGGCGGCAACTTCGCCTCCAGCATGACCAACATCTCCTTCTTCTTCCCGGACAGGATGAAGGGATGGGCGCTGGGCCTCAACGCAGCCGGCGGCAATATCGGCGTCTCCAGCGTGCAGCTCCTGACCCCGATCCTGATGACGCTCGCCGTCATCAACCTGTTCCAGGCAACCCCCGTCGACGGCGTGTTCCTTCAGAACGCCGGCCTGATGTGGGTGCTGCCGATCGCGATCGCGGTGTTCGGCGCGGTGTTCTTCATGAACAACCTGACCACGGCCAAGTCGTCGATCGGGAATCAGCTGGCGGTGGTCAAGCGCAAGCACACCTGGATCATGGCGTACCTCTATATCGGCACGTTCGGATCCTTCATCGGCTATTCCGCGGCGTTTCCGCTGCTGATCAAGACGCAGTTCCCGTCGGTGACGATCGCGATCGCGTTCCTCGGGCCTCTCGTCGGTTCGCTGTCGCGCCCGTTCGGCGGCTGGCTTGCCGACAAGATCGGCGGCTCGGTCATCACCTTCTGGAATTTCATCTTGATGGCGGGCGCCACGGTCGGCGTGCTCTATTTCGTCGGGCAGAAGGACTTCATCGGCTTCCTGTCGATGTTCCTGATCCTGTTCGTGACGACGGGCATCGGCAACGGCTCGACCTACCGCATGATCCCCTCGATCTTCCGCGAGCAGAACCTGTTCAAGGTGCGCGGCAAGGGCGATGCGGCGCGTGCACTCGCGCTCAAGACGGCGAGCATCGAGAGCGGTGCGGCAGTTGGCTTCATCGGCGCGATCGGCGCGGTCGGCGGCTATCTGATCCCGAGCGGTTTCGGCAAGTCGATCGCCATGACCGGCGGTCCGCAGCTCGCGCTCGCGATCTATCTGGCCTTCTACGCGTCCTGCCTCGGCCTGACCTGGTGGTTCTACCTGCGTCGCAGCCCGCAGCGTGAAGGCGCGCCAAGCCTCGCCGAAGCAAGGGTGTGACCGCTTGGTATGAATCTCGCTTCTCCCCGTACGCGGGGAGAAGCATTGCCCGACAGTTTGACCATGAACCTGGTTCGCAATGGCGCGCACCAAGGCAAACCCAACAGGCAGGAGAACATTATGACTTCAGAACAGATCGCCCTCATCCAGCAGAGCTTCGCCAAGGTCGCGCCGATTTCGGAAACCGCCGCGGTGCTGTTCTACGATCGCCTGTTCGAGGTGGCGCCGTCCGTGCGCGCGATGTTTCCCGAGGACATGACCGAGCAGCGCAAGAAGCTGATGGGCATGCTCGCCGCCGTCGTCGGCGGCCTGTCGAACCTGGACTCGATTCTTCCCGCGGCCTCCGCGCTCGCCAAGCGCCACGTCGCGTACGGCGCCAAGGCCGAGCACTATCCCGTGGTCGGCGCGACCTTGCTGTGGACCCTGGAGAAGGGTCTCGGCGAAGCCTGGACGCCCGAACTCGCCACGGCCTGGACCGACGCCTACGGCGTGCTGTCCGGCTACATGATTTCCGAGGCCTACGGCGCACAGGCGCAGGCCGCCGAATAGGAGATGCCTTGTGAGTGAACCGCTGGTCATCGTCGGTAACGGTATGGCGGCCGCGCGTCTGGTCGACGAGCTCGCCAAGACTGCGCTTGGCCGCTACGCGGTTGCCGTTATCGGCGATGAACCCAGGCTCGCTTACAACCGCGTGCTGCTCTCCTCCGTGCTGGCCGGGGAGACCGGCTCGCACGAGATCGAGCTCCGGCCGGCCGACTGGTGGCGCCATCGCGGCGTCACGGTGCGCTACGGCTACCGCGTCACCGAGATCGACACCGGCCGCCGCGAGCTCAAGATCGAGGGCGAGGAGAGCGTGGAATATTCCAAGCTCGTGCTCGCCACGGGATCGACGCCGCTGCGGCTCAACGTGCCGGGCGCCGATCTCGCCGGTGTGCACACCTTCCGCGACACGCGCGACGTCGACCTGCTGCTGACGCTTGCGGCGGCGAAGAAGCGCGTCGTCGTGGTCGGCGGCGGTCTGCTCGGGTTGGAGGCGGCCTATGGGCTTGCCAAGGCCGGCGCCCCGGTGACGCTGCTGCATCTGATGGACCGGCTGATGGAGCGCCAGCTCGATGGGCCGGCCGCCGACCTGCTCAAGACGCTGGTCGAGCGCAAGGGCATCCGCATCCTGCTCAATGCCAGCACGAAGTGCATCCATGGCGACAGCCACGTCGAAGCCGTCGAGCTCGCCGACGGCAGCCGTATCGAGGCCGATGCGGTGATCTTTGCCGCCGGCATCAGGCCCAACGTCGCGCTGGCCAAGGACGCCGGCATCGCGGTCTACCGCGGTATCGTGGTCAACGACGTCATGCAGACGGCGTCACCCGACATCTTCGCGCTCGGTGAATGCGCCGAGCATCGCGGCACCTGCTATGGCCTGGTCGAGCCCGCCTATGAGCAGGCGCGCGTGCTGGCCCGGCATCTCGCCGGCCGGCCCGCCGCCTATCAGGGCAGCGTGGTTTCGACCAATCTCAAGGTCTCGGGCGTCAGCGTGTTCTCCGCCGGCGACTTCATGGGCGGGGAGGGCAGCGAGAGCCTCGTGCTGACCGACCGCAGGCGCGGGACCTACAAGAAGCTCGTCATCGCCGACGGCCGGCTCACCGGCGCGGTGCTGATCGGCGATACCGTCGACGCGCTCTGGTATCTCGAACTGATCCGCAACCGCGACAAGGTGGCGACGATCCGCACCGACATGATGTTCGGCCGCGCGCTCGCGCGTCCTTCCAAAGCGGCTTGATAGAGGCGGCTTGATAAGGCAGCTCGATATGACGGCGATCGACCCGAAGCTCCGGACCACCAAGACCACCTGCCCCTATTGCGGCGTCGGCTGCGGCGTGCTGGCAACGCCCGACGGCAAGGGCGGAGCGGCGATCGCCGGCGACCCGGACCATCCCGCCAATTTCGGCCGGCTGTGCTCCAAGGGCTCGGCGCTCGGCGAGACCGTCGGGCTGGAGGGCCGGCTGCTCTACCCGATGATCCGCTGCAAGGGCGTGCTGGAGCGCGTCGCCTGGAGCGATGCGCTCGACCACGTCGCCCACCGCATGCAGCACATCGTGGCGCGCGACGGTGCCGACGCGGTCGCGTTCTATCTCTCGGGCCAGCTCCTGACCGAGGATTACTACGTCGCCAACAAGCTGATGAAGGGCTTTGTCGGCACCGCCAATGTCGACACCAATTCGCGGCTCTGCATGTCGTCCTCGGTCGCCGGCCATCGCCGCGCCTTCGGCGCCGACACCGTGCCCGGCTGCTACGAGGATCTCGACCAGGCCGACCTGCTGGTCTTCGTCGGCTCGAACGCGGCCTGGTGCCACCCGGTCCTGTTCCAGCGCATGCTGAAGAACAGGCAGGAGCGCGGCGCCCGCATGATCGTGATCGATCCGCGCCGCACCGACACCGCGAGCGATGTCGATCTATTCCTGGGGCTGAAGCCCGGCACCGACACCGCCTTGTTCTCGGGCCTGTTCGTTCATCTCGCCGACAGCGGCGCGCTGGACCAGGACTACATCGCGGGCAACACGTCGGGCTTCGACGACGCGCTGGCGCGTGCGCGCAACATCGCCGGCAGCGTCACCGCGACCGCGCTGGCCACAGGCCTCTCCGAGCAGGACGTCGCGACCTTCTTCAAGATGTTCCGTGACGTCGAGCGCGTCGTCACGCTCTATTCGCAAGGGGTCAACCAGTCGGCGCAGGGCACCGACAAGGTCAACGCGATCCTCAATTGTCATCTCGCCACGGGCCGCATCGGCAAGCCGGGCGCCTCGCCGTTCTCGCTCACCGGCCAGCCCAACGCGATGGGCGGCCGCGAGGTCGGCGGTCTCGCCAATCAGCTCGCCGCGCACATGAACTTCACGCCGCCGGACATCGACCGTGTCAGGCGGTTCTGGAAGGCGCCGCGCATCGCCACCCATGAAGGGCTGAAGGCGGTGCAGCTGTTCGAGGCGATCAACCGCGGCGAGGTCAAGGCGCTGTGGGTGATGGGCACCAACCCTGCGGTGTCGCTGCCCGATGCGGACTTCGTGCGCGAGGCAGTGAAGAAGCTCGAGCTGTTCGTGGTCTCCGAGAACGTGCTCTCCAACGACACGGTCGAGGCCGGCCCGCATGTGCTGTTGCCGGCGCTCGCCTGGGGCGAGAAGTCGGGCACGGTGACCAACTCCGAACGGCGCATCTCGCGCCAGCGCTCGTTCCTGCCGGCGCCGGGCGAGGCGCGGCCGGACTGGTGGATTCTCAGCGAGACCGCAAAACGTCTCGGCTTCGGCGACAGTTTTGACTACAAATCCGCCGCCGATATTTTCCGCGAGCACGCGGCGCTTTCGGCGTTCGAGAACGATGGTAGCCGCGATTTCGACATCGGCGCGTTGACCTCGCTCTCGAACGAGGCCTTCGACGCCTTGAAGCCCGTGCAGTGGCCGGTGCGCGAAGGCGGGGCGTCCGGCGAGCGCTTCTTTGCGACGGGCGGCTTCTTCACCAATGACGGCAAAGGCCGTTTCGTCGCGCCGGAGATGCCGTCGCTGCGCGGCGAGACCGGCGCGTCGCGTCCGCTGCGGCTCAACACCGGGCGCATCCGCGACCAGTGGCACACCATGACGCGCACGGGCCTCAGCCAGCGGCTGGGCGCGCATCTGCCCGAGCCGTTCGTCGAGGTCCATCCCGATGACGCCGGCAAGTTCGGCATCGCCCACGACGGCTATGCCCGCATCACCACCGACTACGGGCAGTGCATCCTGAAGGTGGTCGTCAGCGATCGGCAGCAGCGCGGCACGCTGTTCGTGCCGATCCACTGGAGCGCGATGAACGCCTCGCACGGCCGCGTCGGCGCGCTGGTGCAGTCCTTCACCGACCCGTTCTCGGGGCAGCCGGAATCGAAGGCGACGCCGGCAGCGATCGCGCCCTATGAATACGTTTTCCGCGGCTTCGCGCTGTCGCGCAAACAGCTCGATCTGCCGCCCAATCTGCTGTGGACGCGCGTCACGGTCAGCGGCGGCTTCGGCTATCTCTTCGCCGACAACGCCGATCTGTCGCGCTGGCCCGCCTGGCTCGAGAGTGTCGCCGGCGAGGATGTCGCCGAGTACCGCGATTTCGGCGGCGGCGTCTATCGCGCGGCCTCGTTCGCGGGCGACCGCATCGAGACCTGCCTGTTCGTCGGACCCGCCCATGATGCCGGCGACTGGGAGGTGGTGAAGAGCCTGTTCGTGGCCGATCAGGTCACCGACGACCAGCGCCGCATGCTGCTGTCCGGCAAGTCCAGCGAGGGCGCCGCATCGACCGGCCCCATCGTCTGCGCCTGCTTCGGCGTCGGCCGCGGCACCATCTGCGACACCATCGCGACTGGGGCGCGCACGACGGCCGAGATCGGCGCCAGGCTCAAGGCCGGCACCAATTGCGGCTCCTGCATCCCCGAGCTGAAGCGCCTGATCGCGACGACGGAGGTGGCGCCAGTGAAGCAGGCGAAGGTCGCGGGCGCAGCGGGGTAGGGGCGACGTTCTCGGTCGTTGCCGTACACTCCGCTGTCATCGCCCGGCTTGACCGGGCGATCCAGTACGCCGAGACACCTGTGATTATGCGGTGAGGCCGCGGCGTACTGGATTCCCCGCTTTCGCGGGGAATGAGGGTGAGGGCGTGGCGCCATGCCTCCGCCCCAATCGACGCGCCGTCGATTGTGCCCTATGTTGCCGCGCTCTTCCCCTCAGCCCCCATAACAACCATGATGTACCTGGAAACGCCGCCGCGTCTCATCGAGACGACACTCTTCTCCGCCATGCCCGACAAGTTCCGCCGCAAGGGCGTGCGGACGGATTGGGCCGATGCCAACCGACCGGGTGTTGCGACCGATAGCTTCATCGAGGGGCCGTCATTCGACAAGGACGGCAATCTCTACATCGTCGACATTCCCTTCGGCCGCATCTTCCGCATCGCGCCTGACGGCGAATGGTCGCAAATCGCCGAATATGAAGGCTGGCCGAACGGACTGAAGATCGCGGCCGACGGCCGCATCCTCGTCGCCGACTACATGCACGGCATCATGGAGCTCGATGCGACGGCCGGCCGCATCAAGCCCCTCCTGACCGCGCGCAATTCGGAATCCTTCCGCGGCTGCAACGACCTGCATCTGGCCTCCAACGGCGACATCTATTTCACCGATCAGGGCCAGACCGGCCTGCACGATCCGAGCGGCCGCGTGTACCGGCTGACGCCGAGCGGCAGGCTCGACTGCCTCATCGACACCGGTATCAGCCCGAACGGCCTGGTGCTGGATCCAACCGAGACCGTGCTGTTCGTCGCGATGACACGCGACAACGCGGTGTGGCGGCTGCCGTTCATGAAGGACGGCAGCGTGTCGAAGGTCGGTCGCTTCTGCTCGCTGTTCGGCACCAGCGGTCCCGACGGCATGACGATGGACGCGCGTGGCCGTCTGTTCGTCGGCCACGCCTCGCTCGGCCATGTCTTCGTGTTCGCGCCGAACGGCGAATTGATCGCGCGGATCAAGTCCTGTGCGGGGCCGAATTGCACCAATGTCGCGATCGGTGGCGAAAGCAAGGATCGTCTCTATATCACGGAGTCCGCGACCGGCAGCGTGCTGGTCGCGGACATCGGCGGATTGAACTCTTGAGCTTGATGGCGGTTGCCTGGGCGAAAGTGTGGTATCGGAGCGAACATGAACACAAACCCCTTCGGCAAGACCGGCGCCAACGTCTCCGTCATCGGGCAGGGCACATGGTATCTCGACCACGGCGATCGCAAGCGCGCGATCGCGGCGCTTCAGCGCGGGCTCGATCTCGGCATGACCCATATCGATACCGCCGAGATGTATGGCGATGCCGAGCTCGTCATTGCGGACGCAATCGCGGGCCGGCGCGAGGACGTGTTCCTCGTCTCGAAAGTGCTGCCGAGCAATGCGTCGCGCCGCGGCACGATTACCGCCTGCGAGCGCTCGCTGAAGCGGCTCAAGACCGATCGCCTCGATTGCTATCTGTTGCATTGGCGCGGCTCCTATCCGCTCGAAGACACTGTCGCGGCATTCGAGGAGCTGGTGAAGGCCGGCAAGATCAAATCCTGGGGCGTCTCCAATTTCGATGCCGATGATCTCGATGAGATGCTCGATGTCGCGGGTGAGGGCCGCATCGCCTGCAATCAGGTGCTCTATCATCTCAAGGAACGTGCGATCGAGCATGCCGTGATCCCGTGGTGCGAGCGGCACGGCGTCGCGGTCGTCGCCTATTCGCCGTTCGGCCATGACGATTTTCCGGCAAGCAACAGCAAGGGCGGCGCCGTGCTGGCGCGCATCGCAGAGGCGCGGCGCGTGACACCGCGTCAGGTCGCGCTGAGCTTCCTCACCCGTGCAATTACGGTGTTCGCGATCCCGAAGGCGTCGTCGGCGGAACACGCCGGCGAGAATGCGGCCGCCGGCGATCTCGTGTTGACGAAAGAGGAGATTGCCGCGCTGGATGCGGCGTTTCCGCGCGGTCCGAAGCCGCGAGGTCTGCCCATGCTGTAGTGCAGCAAGCGCGCATTCTTAATGGAGTATTGACGCGCGCGGCCCACAGCGCATATCGGCATCCTGTTTTCGGAAGTTGTGAACGCGGCGCATTTGTCGTTTTTTACAGCCGTCCCCGATTCGCATATTTCCAGAGTTTCTGCCGTGACTCCGCCGCCCGCCGCAGCCGCAAGGCTCGACAGTATTTCCATGCCTATGCCGGAGAAGAAGAACGTCGGCCGCCGCGCGCCTGCGCGCGTCGATCATCCCTTCAAAGGCATCGCGCTGATCCTGCTGTCGACGGTCTTTCTCGGCTGCTCCGACATCACCGCGAAATATCTTTCGACCAGCCTGCCGTCGATCCAGATCACATGGATCCGTTTCCTCACCTTCGCGCTGCTGTTCACGCCGGTGATGCTGCCGGCTTCGCCGCTCTACGCGATGCGCACCCAGCGCCTCGGCCTGCACGTGATGCGCGGTGCGGCGCTGCTCGGCTCCTCGCTGTTCTTCATCACCGGCCTGCGCTTCCTGCCGATCGCGGAAGCTTCCGCCACCGGCTTCGTCGCGCCGCTGTTCGTCACCGCGCTCTCGATCGTCTTCCTCGGCGAGAAGGTCGGCATGCGCCGCTGGTTCGCGACCGCGCTCGGTCTCATCGGCGTGCTCATCATCCTGCGCCCGGGCACCAGCGCGTTTCATCTGGCCGCGTTCTTCCCCGTGGTCTCGGCGGCCTGCTGGGCCGGCACGCTGATCCTGACGCGCATGATGAGCGGCCGCGAGGCGGTCATCACCACCATGGCCTATTCCTCGCTGACCGGCCTTGCGATCCTGACCGCGATGGTGCCGTTCGTCTGGGTCACGCCGTCCTGGACCGCGATTGCGCTCGGCATCTTCATCGGCGTCGCCTCCACGGCGGGCCAGTGGATCGTCGTGCTCGCCTATCGCTACGGCGATGCCTCGGTGCTGGCGCCGTTCTCCTATACGCAGCTGCTCTGGGTCAGCATTCTCGGCTTCTTCATCTTCGGCGAAGTGCCTGATGCCTGGACCGTCGTCGGCGCGGCCTTTATCGTCGCCAGCGGTCTCTACATCGCGCATCGCGAGCGCGTCCGCCGCGCCCAGCTCCTGGTGCTGGAAGAGCGTTCTCCGAACGCCTAACGCAAGTTCGCGCGTCGTGCTAACAATGGCTCCAACAACACGGGAGGAGCCGGATGCGCGCCGCGATCTTCAGGAACGGTGAGATTGTCGTTGGTCAGATGGCCGAGCCGAAGCCGGGCCCCGGCCAGGTGCTGGTCAAGACGCTCGCCTGCGGCATCTGCGGCTCCGACCTGCATGCGCGCCAGCACGCCCACCGCATGGTGGAGATGGCGCGGAAGGTCGGGCGCAAGCCGATGGACCTCGCCCGCGACGTCGTGTTCGGTCATGAATTCTGCTGCGAGATCGTCGACTACGGTCCCGGCACCGCGCGCAAGCTCAAGCCCGGCACCCATGTCTGCTCGCTGCCGGCCCTGGTGACGCCGCAGGGCATCGAGGGCATCGGCTATTCCAACGACAATATCGGCGGCTATGCCGAAGCGATGCTGCTCAGCGAAGCGCTGCTGCTCGAGGTGCCAAACGGTCTGGCCCCCGAACATGCCGCGCTGACCGAGCCGCTCGCCGTCGGCGTCCACGCCGTGGCAAAAGCCAACATAAGCGGCGGCGAGGTGCCGCTCGTGATCGGCTGCGGCCCGGTCGGGCTCGCGGTGATTGCCGCGCTGAAGTTCAGGGGTCTGCATCCGATCGTCGCCGCCGACTATTCGCCGGCGCGGCGCGCGCTCGCGGCCAGGCTCGGTGCCGATATCGTCGTCGATCCCAAGGTGTCGCAGCCCTACGCCAACTGGGCCGAGCACGCCCAGATGTCGGAGGCGGAAAAGGCGGCGCGGCCGCCGTTCCAGGCCATGTGGCCTGCGCTGAAGCCCGCGCTGATCTTCGAATGCGTCGGCGTGCCCGGCCTGTTGCAGCAGGTGTTCGAGGGCGCGCCGCGCGATGCCAGGATCGTCGTGGTCGGCGTCTGCATGGAGAGCGACAGAAACGAGCCCATGCTCGGCATCATGAAGGAACTCAACGTCCAGTACGTGCTCGGCTACACGCCGGACGAGTTCGCAGCTTCCTTGCGCCTGATCGCCGAAGGGCAGGTGGACGCCGCAGCAATGGTGACGGCCGAAGTCGGCCTCGACGGCGTCGCAAAGGCCTTCGCGGACCTCGCCAATCCCGAGGCGCACACCAAGATCATCGTGCAGCCGTGGCGGTAGTTTTCGCGTCGTAGGGTGGGTTAGCACTGCGGCTGCGCGAAGCGCAGTCCGCACGGCGTGACCCGCCACTTCTCTTGCCGCGGTGACAGAAGAGGTGGGTTACGCCGATCAGACGCGCTTCGCGCATCTGCTCGACTAACCCACCCTACAAGACCTCCGTCAGTATTTCGCAGGCACATACATCTCCGGCGGAACCGGCCCGCGGTGATAGTCCGGGTTGCGCACGCGCGGCGGCAGCACCACCGGCACGCGTGCGACCTCCTGGTACGGGATCTGGCTGAGCAAATGCGCGATGCAGTTGAGCCGCGCGCGCTTCTTGTCCACGGCATCGACGATCCACCACGGCGAATCCGGAAGGTGGGTGTGCTCCAGCATCGTCTCCTTCGCCTTGGTGTACTGCTCCCAGCGGCTGCGAGCCTCGACGTCCATCGGGCTCAGCTTCCACTGCTTGAGCGGATCCCTGATGCGCATGCTGAAGCGGAACTGCTGCTCGTCATCGGTGATCGAAAACCAGTATTTGACCAGGATGATGCCGGAGCGGATCAGCATCCGCTCGAACTCCGGCACCGTCTTGAAGAACTCCTGGTACTCGTGCTCTGAGCAGAAGCCCATCACGCGCTCGACGCCGGCGCGGTTGTACCAGCTGCGATCGAACAGCACCATCTCGCCGCCGGCAGGAAGATGCGCCACGTAGCGCTGGAAATACCATTGCGAGCGCTCGCGCTCGCTCGGCGCCGGAAGGGCGGCGACGCGGCAGATGCGGGGATTGAGCCGCTGGGTGATGCGCTTGATCACGCCGCCCTTGCCGGCGGAGTCGCGGCCTTCGAACAGCACCACGACCTTCTTCTTTTCGCTCTGCACCCAGTCCTGGAGCTTGACCAGCTCGCCCTGGAGGCGGAGCAATTCCCGGAAATAGAGCCTGCGATCCACCGTCGGGCGGAGCGCATCGGTCTCGTCCAGCAGCTCGTCGAGCCTGCTGTCATCGAGCTCCATCTCCAGCTCTTCGTCGAGATCGTCGGTCATTTCCCGGATGATGCGCTCGCGTTTGGCCATTTCAGGGGTGCGGTCGGATGCGGTCATGGGTCCTTCTTTCGGCAGGGTGCCTGTCGCCCGTGACCATCGGCGGGGTTTATTGCGCCCATGTGACACCGGTTCCGGCCCGGCGGGGCCGTCACACCGGCAGCGCGATCGAATATTTCACCTGGCTCAGCGCAAAGCTCGACTCGATCGAGGCGATGCCGTCGAGCCGGGTCAGCTTGGTCTTCAGGAAGGTCTCGTAGGAGGCGAGGTCGGCGGCGACGACGCGCAGGAGATAGTCGCGGTTGCCGGTCATCAGATAGCACTCCAGCACCTCGTCCCATTTCGAGATCGCGCGCGCGAAGCGGTTCAGATCCTCCTCCTTCTGTCGCGCCAGCTTGATCGAGATGAAGACGCTGACATGCAGGCCGAGTGCCTTCTGGTCGACGGTCGCGATATAGCGCGAGATGACGCCGCGCTCCTCCAGCAGCTTGACCCGGCGATGGCAGGGCGACACCGAAAGCCCGACCTTGTCGGCGAGCTCCTGCATGGTCAGCCGGCTGTCGGTCTGGAGCAAAGCGAGGATCTTTCGGTCGATAGCGTCGAGCTCGGGCATTGGGATGAAACCTGGGTCAGGGGGCATTCGATTGGTAAAATATCCCAATATCGGCAGGTATGGCGCGAAAAATTGAGAAGTTTGGCGAGGCTGGCAGGCGTATCATCGGGGCGTCATCTTCCGGAGCATCGCCATGCCCGTCGATTCCGCGCGTCTTGAAACCCTGACCGCCCTTGGCCGCAAGGCGCTGTGGCTGTCGTCATGGACCATCCACCACGCCAACCATATCCGCTCCAACGCGGACGGATTGAAGGTCGGCGGCCACCAGGCCTCGTCGGCCTCGCTCGCGACCATCATGTCGGCGCTGTATTTCCACGTGCTGCGCCCTGAGGACCGCGTCGCGGTGAAGCCGCATGCGAGCCCGGTGTTCCACGCCATCCAGTATCTGTTCGGCCGGCAGAGCCGCGAGAAGCTGGAGAATTTTCGCGGCTTCAAGGGCGCGCAGTCCTATCCCTCGCGCACCAAGGACGTCGACGACGTCGATTTCTCGACCGGCTCGGTCGGCCTCGGCGTCGCGCAGACGCTGTTCGCCTCGCTGGTGCAGGACTACGTCAAGGCGCACGGCTGGATGAAGGATCGCCGCGAAGGGAGGATGATCGCGCTGGTCGGCGACGCCGAGATGGACGAGGGCAACATCTTCGAGGCGCTCGCGGAGGGCTGGAAGCACGGCCTGCGCAACACCTGGTGGGTGGTCGACTATAACCGCCAGTCGCTCGACGCCGTCGTGCGCGAGGGGCTCTGGGAAAAGTTCGAGACCATGTTCCGCAATTTCGGCTGGGACGTGGTGATCGTGAAATATGGCCGGCTGATGCGCGAGGCCTTCGCCGAGCCCGGTGGCGAGGCGCTCAAGCGCTGGATCGACAATTGTCCGAACGCACTTTATGCGGCGCTCTGCTTCCAGGGCGGCGCGGCCTTCCGCAAGCATCTGCACGACGAGATCGGCGACCAGGGTCCGATCACAAAACTGATCGACAAGCGCAGCGACGAGGAGCTGCTGGCGCTGATGTCGAACCTCGGTGGCCACGACATGGCGAGCATGCTGGAGGCGTTCGAGTCCATCGATCACGACCGCCCGGTCTGCTTCATCGCCTACACCATCAAGGGCGTCGGCCTGCCGTTCCAGGGCCACAAGGACAACCATGCCGGCCTGATGACGGTCGCGCAGATGGAGAAATATCGCGAGAGCCAGAACATCCGGCCCGGCCACGAATGGGACAAGTACGAGGGCCTCGCGCTAGCTCCAGCCGAGCTCGACGCGTTCCTCGCGCGCGTGCCGTTCAACCAGGACGGCCGCCGGCTGACCGCGCCCGTCGTCGAGGTGCCACAGCAGCTCGCCTTCAAGCCGGCGCCGCAGATGTCGACCCAGCAGGGCTTTGGCCTCGTGCTGAACGAGATCGCCCGCAGCGACAGTGAGCTAGCCAGGCGCATCGTCACGACCTCGCCCGACGTCACCGTTTCGACCAATCTCGGCCCATGGGTGAACCGGCGCGGCCTGTTTGCGCGCGCCGAGAAGGCGGACTTATTCCGCAGCGAGAAAATTCCCTCCACCTACAACTGGGACGCCTCGCCCAAGGGCCAGCATCTCGAGCTCGGCATCGCCGAGATGAACTTGTTCATCATGCTCTCCGCGCTCGGCCTGTCGCACCAGATCAACGGCGAGCGGCTGCTGCCGGTCGGCACGCTCTACGATCCCTTCATCGAGCGCGGGCTCGATGCGCTGAACTATGCTTGCTACCAGGATGCGCGCTTCATGGTGGCGGCGACGCCATCAGGCATCACGCTCGCGCCCGAAGGCGGGGCGCACCAGTCGATCGCGACGCCGCTGATCGGCATGGCGCAGGACGGGCTCGCCTCGTTCGAGCCGGCCTTCGTCGACGAACTCGCGGTGATCATGGGTTGGGGCTTCAATCACATGCAGCGCGATCCGGGCGAGGGCGGTTCCGTCTATCTGCGGCTGTCGACGCGCAGCATCGAGCAGGCGCAGCGGATCATGACGCCGGAGCTTCAGCAAGGCATCGCCGATGGCGCCTATTGGCTGCGCAAGCCCGGGCCCAATGCCGAGCTGGTGATCGCCTATACCGGCGCGGTCGCGCCCGAAGCGATCGAGGCGACCGGCTTCATCGGCGAGAGCCGCCGCGACATCGGTCTGCTCGCAATCACTTCGGCCGACCGCCTGCATTCCGGATGGACCGCCGCACGGAAATTGCGCCGCGATCGCCGCGGCGTGCAGCACCTCAGCCACATCGAGAAGCTGCTGGCACCGCTGCCGCGCGACTGCGGCATCGTGACCGTGATCGACGGCCATCCGTCCGCGCTCGGCTGGCTCGGCAGCGTCCGCGGCCACCGCGTCGAGGCACTCGGCGTCGAGCAGTTCGGCCAGACCGGCACCATCGCCGACCTCTACCGCCACTACGGCATCGACGCCAACGCCATCATCGATGCGGCCGAAAGCCTCACCACCGGCGCGCCGGTGCTGCATCGGAAGATGGCGGTTTGAGTTCGCGGGAGATGGGCCCCGGCTCTGCAGCGCATCACTGAAGAAGTGCTGCGCTGCGTCCGGGGCACGAGCGTGGTTCGCCTCCGCGCGGTCTCGTGTCCCGGACGCGGCGCGGCATGAAATGACGCGACGCTGAGCCGGGACCCATGGCGTGCTTGCCTCGGTCCGACGCACGCCCCATATTCCGCCCGTCCGCCGCAACGCTGGCCCCGCATATGGCGGGTTCAATTGCCGGCGCTTTCGTGCAAGGATGCCTGCCGAAACGCCCCCACCATGCCCCCAAGAAGAGGTTAACGATGGTCAATCGCATGCAATTCTACATCGACGGCGCCTGGGTCGATCCCGCCGTCAAGAAGTCCACCGCCGTGGTCAATCCGGCGACGGAAGAGGCGATGTACGAGGTTGCGCTCGGCTCCAAGGCCGATGTCGACAAGGCCGTTGCCGCCGCGAAGCGCGCCTTTGCAACGTTCTCCCAGACCAGCCGCGAGGAGCGCGTCGCGCTGCTCTCGAAAATCATCGAGATCTACAAGGGTCGCCTCAAGGAGATCGGCGCCGCCGTCTCCGACGAGATGGGCGCGCCGCTGCCGATGGCGGAGAAGCTGCAGGCCGGCGCCGGCCTCGGTCATCTCATGACCACGCTCGACGTGCTCAAGAACTATCATTTCGAGGAGCCGGTCGGCACCGCCATGGTGCTGCGCGAGCCGATCGGCGTGGTCGGCATGATCACGCCCTGGAACTGGCCGCTCAACCAGATCGCCTGCAAGGTCGCGCCGGCGCTTGCCGCCGGCTGCACCATGATCCTGAAGCCGTCGGAGTTCACCCCGACCTCGGCGCTGATCTTCGCGGAAATCCTCCATGAAGCCGGCGTGCCGAAGGGCGTGTTCAACCTCGTCAACGGCCTCGGCCCCGAGGTCGGCGCCGCCATGAGCGAGCATCCCGATATCGACATGATCTCGTTCACCGGCTCGACCCGCGCCGGCATCGATGTTGCGAAGCGCGCCGCGCCGACCGTGAAGCGCGTCAGCCAGGAGCTCGGCGGCAAGTCGCCGAACGTCATCCTCGAAGGCGCCGACCTCACGAAGGCTGTGACCGGCGGCGTGATGCACATGTTCAACAACTCCGGCCAGTCCTGCAACGCGCCCTCGCGCATGATCGTGCCGCTGTCGAAGATGAAGGAAGTCGCCGCGATCGCGAAGGCGGTCGCCGACAAGACCAAGGCGGGCGATCCGCGCGCCGAAGGCACCACCATCGGCCCCGTGGTCAACCGCGGCCAGTGGGACAAGATCCAGGGCCTCATCAAGAAGGGCATCGACGAGGGCGCAACGCTCGTCGCCGGCGGTCCGGGCCTGCCCGAGGGCGTCAACAAGGGCTTCTACGTCCGTCCGACCATCTTCGCCGACGTCACTCCCGACATGACGATCGCCCGCGAAGAGATTTTTGGACCGGTGCTGACTATCATCGGCGCCAAGGACGAAGCCGACGCCGTGCAGATCGCCAACGACACGCCCTACGGTCTTGCCGGCTATGTCTCGGCCGACACGGTCGAGAGCGCCAAGCGTGTCGCCCGCCAGATCCGCGCCGGCAACGTCAACCTCCAGGGCGTGCCCAACGACCGCTCCGCGCCGTTCGGCGGCTACAAGCAGTCGGGCAACGGCCGCGAATGGGGCAAGTACGGCCTCGAGGACTTCCTCGAGGTGAAGGCCGTCGCCGGCTTCAACGCGGCGTAAGCTTCTTCGCCCGAACGAGAACATGACGCCGGAGCGGGCAACCGCTCCGGCGTTTTTTGTTTGATCCTTACGCGCGAGGCTCAGGTCGTGTGCCCCGGACGCAGCGTAGTGCCTCTTCGGCCGTACGCTGCAGAGCCGGGGCCCATGCTGCAGCGGTTTGTGAGGCCTTCTGGGTCCCGGCTCTGCGCCGCAACGCAAAGAGCGTTGCAGCGCGTCCGGGACACGAGAAGGAACGGAGGAGGGACTTCGTAGGGCGGGCAAAGGAGCGTAGCGACGTGCCCACCATTTCCGCGACGAAAGTGAAGTGGTGGGCACGCTGCGCTTTGCCAACCCTACAAAGGCTGCGCCTATCCCCCCACCGCGCCCTGCGTGTTCACATACAGCGCGTAGATCGACTGGCTCGCCGCCATGAACAGGCGGTTGCGCTTGACGCCGCCGAAGCAGAGATTGGCGCAGCGCTCGGGCAGGGCGATGCGGCCGATCATGACGCCGTCGGGCGCGAACACCACGACGCCGTCGAGCTCAGGATCGCCCATGCCCCAGCCGCACCAGAGATTGCCGTCGATGTCGCAGCGCATGCCATCAGGCGTGCCCGGACCCGCGTCGATGAAGATGCGCTTGTTCGAGATCGTGGTGCCGTCCTCCGAGACGTCATAGGCGAGGATCTTGCGGTTCGGTACGCCCCGCGATTCCACGACGTAAAGGATGTTCTCGTCCGGCGAGAAGCACAGTCCGTTGGGTCCGAGCACGCCCTCGGCGACGATGGTCGCCTTGCCGGTTGCGGGATCGAGCCGGTAGACGTTCGGGTCGATCTCGGGCTCGGCCTTGTAGCCCTCGTAATTGCCGAGCAGGCCGAAGGTCGGATCGGTGAACCAGACGGAGCCGTCGGACTTCACCACGACGTCGTTCGGCGAGTTCAACCGCTTGCCGCCAAAGGAATCCATCAGCACGGTGATGCTGCCGTCGTATTCGGTGCGCACCACGCGGCGCCCGCCATGCTCGCAGGTGACCAGCCGGCCCTGGCGGTCGCGGGTGTTGCCGTTGGCGAAATTGGAGGGCTTGCGGAAAACGGAGACGGCGCCGGTCTCCTCCTCCCATTTGATGATGCGCTGGTTCGGGATGTCGCTGCAAAGCAGATACCGCCCATCGCCGAACCAGACCGGCCCCTCGGCCCAGCGCAGGCCGGTGGCCAGACGTTCCACGGCGGAAAGCTTCAGCCAGTATTTTTCGAAGCGGGGATCGAGTGCACTTATCGCCGGATCGGGGTAATAGGTCGCCGGCCGCCAGCCTTGTGGCCGTTCTTTGTGGGACGATGCATCGTTCATGTGCAGGTCTCGTTGTTGCGTTCCCTCTGTCCAAGTCTGCTACCATCAGATATCTACGACCGCAAATCGGTTGCCATAGACGAGGAAAGACATGCCGCGCATCTTGATGACCGGAGCTTCGGGCGGGATCGGAACGCGCCTGCGGAAACTGTTGCCGCCGATCTATCCCGACCTGCTGCTCAGCGACATCCGCCCGCCGACGGACCTTGGCCCGAACGAGCAGTTCAAGGCGGCGGACCTGTCCGATCTCGCGCAATGCGAAGCGATCTGCGAGGGCGTCGACGGCATCATCCATTTCGGCGGCTATTCGGTCGAAGGCCCCTGGAACGACATCCTCCAGGCTAACATCATCGGTGGCTACAATCTGTTCGAAGCGGCGTACCGCAAGGGCGTCAAGCGCGTGGTGTTCGCCTCGTCCAACCACGCCGTCGGCTTCTATCCGCGCCACCACAAGATCGGGACCGATGTCACCCCGCGCCCCGACGGCCGCTATGGCGTCAGCAAGGTATTCGGCGAGGCCGTCGGTGCGCTCTACGCAGACAAGCACGGCCTGAAGGTGACGTGCCTGCGCATCGGCAATTTCGGCGACATGCCGCTCGACCAGCGCCGGCTCTCGATCTGGCTGAAGCCCGACGACCTCGTGCAGCTCTGCCAGATCGGGCTCGAGCATCCCGACATCCATTTCGAGATCTTCTACGGCGTCTCCCTGAACGAGCGCGCCTGGTGGGACAACCACCGCGCCTACGCGTTCGGCTATCGCCCGACCGGCCGCTCCGAGGATCATGTGGCGCACGCGATGGCCGAACAGGCGAAGCTGAAGCCGGACCCGATCGGCGACCACTACCAGGGCGGCGCGTTCTGTAGCAACGAGTTCGATGGCGACACAAGCCGCATCATCGACTGGACCAAGCGGTAGCGCCGATGCTTGCGGGAACGTAGCTGCGCTCTCCCGGCTCCGCTTTCCGGAGCCGGCAGAGGTTCGCTTGTGCAGCGCAGGTCTGAAGGGCCCCTTGCGACTAACGTTTGTGTGCACACCGTAGAGTTCCGGATTTCCGTTTTTGGAAATAGGCGTTCTATTGTCGGAACACGTGAGCGTTTCTTCTATGCATTGCCTTACGCGGAAGTGACCGCCTTTTCATTCCAGCGATTGTGGAAGCAAGATGCGCAAGATGGTTCTGTCGGGGGCCGCAGTATTGACGGTCGTCCTCGTCGCGGCGGCCTCCTGGCCAACACCACGCCCGGATGTGGAGCAATTCGGAGACAGCGTCTACGAAACCATCTGGTTCTGGCGCATCCCGGCCTACGCCTACAATCCTGCCTGGCGTGTGCGCTGGATGTGGAACGATCCGCTTCACGCACAGGCAAGATGCTGCCGGATCACGCTGCAGCCAGTGTCCGAACCGGCCCCGCGGGTTTCTCCAGCTGGTAAGGTGGTCGCGCGCTTGGCAGGCAAGTAGAAGGGCGCGCGTCAGTTCCTCTTCGGAGGTGTCCGGGTGCGTGGCGCGCTGCGGCCGGGTGCGCGTACATGGTTCCGGAGATTGTTTGCATTTCTCTCAAATAAGTTCCTTGCTTTAAGCTTAACCAGAAACCTAATCCTCGATTTACAGCCGCAATCTACAGTTTACCTTGTTCTTGAATCGGCAATTCAAGGACGCCAACAATGCGCGGCTCAGCGCCCAAGACGTGGCTCGTTATTGTTCTGGCGGCATCCAGTTTCAGTGCGCGTGCCGACGAGAACAAATCTGATGGCGGCAGCTCGGCGTCGCTTGCTCCCCGCGCCAGGATCGAATGTTCGCTCAAGCGCAAGCCCGGTGAACCCCTCGATCCCCCGTCAACGGCCGCCATTCCCGGTCCCGAATCCTTCGTTGCGAGCCAGCATTTCAGGGAAGACATTGCGCCGACCGCGGCTGTCAAGATTTCATGGCTTGGGGCGACCTTTGCGCGCCGGTTCGCGGTGAAGGTCGAAGCCGCGGACGATACGTCCCTGCAGACTCATGTCCTGAATAAGCCCTCGACTGCCGTGCAGATCCTCGGTGAGCTGGGCCCACGCGCTGAGAGCAAGCTTGCCGATATCTGGTGCCTCTTGAAGCAGCAGGCCAACGGCGAAAGCGGGGCGCTGCAGACCAGCTCCGTTCCGAACCTCTTCTTCGTCCGTGACGGCACGGGCGATCTTGGCGTGGTTGACGCCCTGTGGGGTGGCGCGGGCTGGGAAATCGGGGCCAGTCCAGTCGGAAGCCAACGGCCATGGACTCCTGGCACGCGCGTCTTCTCTCATTGATCCGACGTGGCTCGCGCACACGCTAGTGCTGCTCACCCGCGATCCGCGTCAGATAATCCGACTTGCTGAACTGCATGTGGTCGACGCAGAGCTGAGCCAGCGCCCAGCTGTCGCGTCCCCTCAGCAGCTCGATCATCAGCTCGTGCTGGCGCCGCGATTGCGCGAGCCCGTCGCGGTCGGCGAGGTTCTTCGCGCGCATCGGCAGCGTCAGGTTCATGTAGTCCTGGAGCGAGCGCACCAGATAGGGATTGCCGCAGGCCGAGAACAGCGCGAGGTGGAAGGCGTCATTGGCCTCGTGGATGCCGCGCAGATCCTGCGCGTCCGCCTTCGCGCAATATTGCCGTTGTAGCGCCGTCAGCTCGTCGATCAGGCGTTGCGGTGCGGGCAGGGGGATCATCAGCGCCGCCTGCCTGGTCAGCATCTCCCGGACCTCGTAGATCTGCCGGACCTCGTCAGCCGAATAGAACCGCACGGTGGCGCCGACATTCTTCTCGCGGCGGACGATGCCACGCCGCTCCGCATCCACCAGCGCCTGCCGCACGAAGTGCCGCGAGGTGCCGTAAGCCGACATCAGCGCGTCCTCGGTCAGGCGCGCGCCGGGCGCGAGCCGGCCGAAGATGATGTCCTCCTCCAGCCGCGCGACCACGTCGTCCGGATCGTCGCGCCGGACCGCCATGCTGTCTGCGGTGTGATTCTCGGGCATCCCCTCGGCCTCTGGCCCCGTGCCGGTCTCTCCTGTGGAGCAGGGAAGGCTCAGATTGTCAATAATCTGGTCGTTTGGCGGTGCGGCAATCCAGAAATTGCCGGATGGACGCCAATCTTATTGACAATCGAGGGGCAGGCTGTACGACAATGGCAAGGTGAATGGAGTGGCATGATGACGAGTGGCTTGCGCAAGGGTCTGACGAGCTATGGCGATGCCGGCTTCTCGCTGTTCCTGCGCAAGGCGTTCATCAAGGCCATGGGCTATTCCGACGACGCGCTAGAGCGCCCGATCGTCGGCATCACCAACACCTATAGCGACTACAATCCCTGCCACGGCAACGTCCCCCAGATCATCGAGGCCGCCAAGCGCGGCGTGATGCTGTCGGGCGCGATGCCGTTCGTGTTTCCGACCATCTCGATCGCCGAGAGCTTCGCGCACCCGACCTCGATGTATCTGCGCAACCTGATGGCGATGGACACCGAAGAGATGATCCGGGCCCAGCCGATGGATTCGGTGATCGTGATCGGCGGCTGCGACAAGACGCTGCCGGCGCAGGTGATGGCGGCGATCAGCGCCGACCTGCCGACCGTGGTCATCCCCGTTGGCCCCATGGTGGTCGGCCATCACAAGGGCGAGGTGCTGGGCGCCTGCACCGACTGCCGCCGGCTGTGGGCAAAATATCGCGCCGGCGAGATGGACGACGTCGAGATCGAGGCGGTCAACGGCCGTCTCGCGCCATCGGTCGGCACCTGCATGGTGATGGGCACGGCCTCCACCATGGCCTGCATGATCGAAGCCATGGGGCTCTCGCTGCCGATGAGCGCGACGATCCCCGCGCCGCATGCCGAGCGCTTCCGTCTTGCGGAGGCCAGCGGCCGGGTTGCGGCCGAGATGGCCAAGACCAAGGGGCCGAAGCCGAGCGAACTCTTGACGCCGGCATCCTTTAGGAATGCCCAGGTCGTGCTTCAGGCGATCGGCGGCTCGACCAACGGCCTGATCCATCTGACGGCGATGGCGCATCGCTCGCCGCACCGGCTCGATCTCGAAGTCTTCGACCAGATCGGCCGCGAGGTGCCGGTGCTGGTCGATCTCAAGCCGTCGGGCGAGCACTACATGGAGCATTTCCATCACGCCGGCGGGGTGCCCAAGCTGCTGGCGCAGCTCGGCGATCTCGTCGATCTCGACGCGAAGACCATTACCGGTCAGACGCTGCGCGATATCGCGGCGAATGCGGAAGACGTGCCCGGCCAGGACGCGATCCGTCCGCGCGACAATCCGATCAAGAAGGAAGGCGGCCTCGCCGTCCTGCACGGCAATCTCGCCCCGCGCGGCGCGGTCATCAAGCAATCCGCCGCGAGCCCGAAGCTGTTGCAGCATACGGGGCGGGCGGTGGTGTTCGAATCCGTCGAGGACATGACCTTGCGGGTCGACGATCCCGATCTCGACGTGACCGCCGACGACGTGCTGGTGCTGCGCAATGCCGGCCCGAAGGGCGCGCCGGGCATGCCCGAGGCGGGCTATCTGCCGATCCCGAAGAAGCTCGCGCGCGGCGGCACCAAGGACATGGTGCGCATTTCGGATGCGCGCATGAGCGGCACGGCGTTCGGCACCATCGTGCTGCACATCACGCCGGAATCCGCCGTCGGCGGGCCGCTGGCGCTGGTGAAGAACGGCGACATGATCCGGCTGGATGTTGCCAGGCGCAGCATCGAGCTGCTGGTCGATGCCGCCGAGCTGGAACGGCGGCGCGCGGCCTTGAAGCCGGCGGCTGCGCCCGAGGAGGCGCGGCGCGGCTACGCCTGGCTGTTCAACGAGACCATCATGCAGGCCGACGAGGGCTGCGATTTCGATTTCATGCAGAGGACTGGGAAGCAGACCGAGAAGGGGTGACCAACCACCCGAACGAACGCCGAGACCGCTGAAGCGGCGGGCGATAAAACAGGGGGAAACGATGATTGCGCGATCCATGCCAAGATTCTTACATGGGTTGGCGGCTCTGTCCGCCATGCTGTTCGTCACGGGGGCCGGGGCGCAGGAGGTGAAGCACTATCGCTTCGCCTATGACCAGCCGCGCAACACCGGTTATTCGATCGCGGGCGACCTCTTTGCCGACAAGCTCAAGGAATTGAGCAAGGGCACCATGATCATCGACCAGTACCCCGGCGCGCAGCTCGGGCAGGAGCCGCAGGTGCTCCAGCTCGTGAAAGCCGGCGACGTCGAGTTCGCGATCATCTCCTCGGCCAACACCGCGACGATTTCGCCGCAGGCCGGCGTGATGTCGCTGCACTTCCTGTTCCGCGACGAGAATCACGTGGTCAAGGGGCTGGCCGATCCCCGCGTGTTCGAAGCGCTCAAGACCATGATCGACGAGACCACGCAGGGCCTGCACGTGATCGCGACCGGCTCGCAGGGCGTACGCCATATGTACAGCAGGCGGGAAATCCACAATGTCGGCGACGTCAAGGGCCTGAAGGTCCGCGTCCAGGCGACCGCCACCGAAGACATGATGTTCCCGGCCTATGGTGCCCAGACCGTGCACATGCCGTTCGGCAGCGTCTACACTTCGCTGCAGACCGGCGTGGTCGACGTCGCCGAGAACAGCATCAACGTCTACCTCGTCAACAAGCACTACGAGGTCGCGCCGGTCCTCAACATCACCGAGCACGAAGCCAACAACGCGCTGGTGTTCATCTCCGACAAGCTCTGGCAGAGCCTGTCGGCGGAGCAGAAGGGGTGGGTGCAGGCGGCGGCCAACGAGATCAGCACCAAGGAGCCGCAGAAGGCGTTCGACCTCGAGCGCACCGCGGCCGACAAGCTGAAGAAGATGGGCGTCAAGATCGTCGACAACGTCGACAAGAAGAGTTTTACGACGATCGCCGATCCCTATCTCGACAAGCTCGCCAAGGAGCTCGGCCCGCATGCCGAGAAGATCAAGAATTTGATCCGGTCGATTAACTGACCACCAACTAGGTCGTCATGCCCGGGCTTGTCCCGGGCATCCACGTTCTTCCTTCGAGCCCGCGCCAAGTGCGTGGATGGCCGGGACAAGCCCGGCCATGACGGAAAGCCGCAGCCGAGGATAACAATGGCCATCGCCGACAAACTGCTCGTTCAGCGCCAACGCCACCTGAAATGGCGCGGGCTCGACTGGCTCGAGCTTGCGCTGATGATTCTCTGCGGCGTGCTGTGCTTCGGCTTCTCGCTGTCGGTCACCGCCGACATCGTCACCCGCACCATCGGCCATCCCTGGCTGTGGCTTCAGGAAGTCACCTCGACGCTGTTCATCTACGCGATCTTTGTCGGCACGGCGGCTGCGACGCGCCGGAACGATCACCTCTATCTCACCGCGATCTCCGAGGCGATGCACGGCACGCCACGGCTGATCGTCGAAGTCATCATCCGCCTGGTCGTGCTCGGCGTCGCCTTCTGCCTGATTTGGTACGGCTACCAGAACTATCTCCGCGGCTTCGGCAGCTTCCGTCTGCCGTCGGGCACGCCGATCGCTTCGCTCTACGCGATCATTCCGCTCTCGGGCGTGCTGATCGGCCTCTTCACCATCGAGCAGCTCGTCAACGGCCTGCGCAACGGCTTTGACCATCCCGAGCCGACCGACGAGCACGCAGCGCCCGTCGTCACCGACGTACAGATGAGGGCGCAGCCGTGAGCGCACCCATCGTCCTGACGTTGATGACGTTCTGCTTCCTCTTCTTCGGCTATCTCGGCGTGCCCGTGCCGTTCTCGCTGATGGCCGGCGTCTTCATCGGCGCGATCCTGTCCGACGTCTCGCTCGCCGCCATCATCCAGAAGATCTTCGACGGCGTCGATTCCGAGGCGCTGCTGGCGATCCCGTTCTTCCTGCTGGTCGGCGAGCTCATGAGCTCGGCCAATGTGGTGGTGCGGATCGCGAACCTGTCGGTGTCGCTGGTCGGGCATATCAGGGGCGGGCTGTCGCAGGTGGTCGTCGTCTTCAGCATGTTCTTCTCGGAGATGTCGGGCTCGACCACCGCCGACGTCGCGGTGATGAGCCGCGCGCTGGGCGGCCCGATGAAGCGCGAGGGCTATGAGCCCGCCTTCATCGCCGCGATCATCGCATCCGCCTCGACGATCGCGGCGCTGGTGCCGCCGAGCATCACGGCGGTGGTCTATGGCGCCGTCGGCAACGTCTCGATCGCCGGCCTGTTCATGGCGGGCGTGGTGCCGGGCCTGATGATCGGCTTCGGCCTGATGATCTACTGCTATTTCTTCGGCCCCTCCGGCCTGCGCAAGCCGCGCGCGCCGCTGCGGCAGGTGGTGTTCGCGGCGGGCGATGCCGCCCTGCCGCTGATGATCCCGGTGATCCTGCTCGGCGGCATCCTGACCGGCTGGTTCACGCCGACGGAGGCCGGCGTCGTCGCCGTGGTCTGGATCATCCTCGTGGTCATCCCCGCGCTCAACCGCGGCCATTTCAGGAAGATCCCCTATGATTTCTGTCTCGCCGGGCTGATCTTCTCGCTGCCGCTGATCACGATCGGCGCCGCCAACGCCTTCGGCTGGATGCTCGCTTACTTGCGCGGCGCGAGCTACATCGCAGAAGTGATCACCTCGATCGCGGGTCATGATCCGCACCTGATCATGCTGCTGATGGTGCTGCTGTTCACCGTGGTCGGCGACTTCATCGAGCCGGTGCCGACCATCATCATCTTCATGCCGCTGGTCAACACGCTGACGGAGGCGGGCGATATCAATGCCGTGCATATGGGGGTGGTGCTGATCGCCACGCTCGCGTTCGGCCTGATCACGCCGCCTTATGGCTTGGTCCTGCTAATGGCCTCGAAATTCGTCGGCATCAGCTTTGCCAAGGCCTTGCGCGCGGCGCTTCCCATCTACGTCGTGTTCTTCGCCACGATCGCGTTCGCAATCTACTTCCCGAGCGTCGTGCTGTGGCTGCCGCGGCACGTGCTCCCCGAGTCGGTCGGCTGCTTCAAGTCGCCGGCGGGGACGGGCTATATCTGTCCCCAGTAGCGACCTGCTCGATCCGCCATTGCGCCTGCTCGCGCACGTAACGGAACGGCGTGCCATGGCTATTCTTGAAGTAGCTGCCGCACAGCGCGTTTGCCATGCCCTGCATCACAGCGTCGTGGCAGACGAACAGCAGATTGTCGCCGGGATGACGGTCGAGCCAAGCGGAGACGCAAGCCAGCGACCGTTCCGTCATGGCGTCCCAGCTCTCGCCATCGGCGGGCAGGATCGAGACGAGGCCCGTCGCCGACTTGACGCCGTGCTTGATCATGAGGTCGCGAACGGGGAGGCCTTCAAAGCTTCCGAAGTCGAACTCGATGATGCCGTCGTCGATCGCGAGCGGCACCGAGATCGCGTCCGCGATGATCTCGGCCGTTCGCGCCGCGCGGACCAGGGGGCTCGCCACGATGCGGCTGATGCCGGCGCCGCGCAGCATGTCCACGGCCTCGTGCGCTTGCCGCATGCCGTCCTCGTTCAGCGGATTGTCGGTCCGCCCCTGGAAGCGTCCCTCGCGATTCCAGTCGGTCGCGCCGTGACGAAGGCCGTAGAACGCGCGTGCCGGTACGGTCACTTCGACTTGCTCGTGAATTTCTTCACGGCGAGCCGAAACTCCTCCGTGTTCATCGCCATGACGATCTTGTGCTCCTCGGCGTCGAGCTGCTGTTTCACCGGCGTCGTAGCAGCCTGGTAGACCAGCGACTTGGTCCCGGCGATCGCCGCAGGCGGGTTCTGCGCCAGCCGCTCGGCGAGCTGCCGCGTCGCCGCCTTCAGCTCGGTCGCGGGAACGATCTTCGCGACCAGGCCCCACTCATGGGCCTGCTGCGCGGTAAAATTGTCCTCCGACAGGAAGATCTGGAGCGCGCGGCGGGAGCCGACCGTGCCGACGATGCCGACCGTAGAGCCGCCGTCCGGCGACACCCCGATCTTGGCATAGGCCGGCGTGAACTTGGCGTCCTCCGCGGCGATGCAGAGATCGGTCACGAAGGCGAGGCCCATGCCGGCGCCGGCGGCCGAGCCGTGGACGCTGGACAGCGACAGTTTCGGCATGCGCCGGATGGTCTCGATGAAGGCGTGATAATGCTTGAGCAACTCGCCGACCACCGGCGTCACCGTGCCCGCTTCGGCCGCAGCTCCAATCGTCTGCAAATCGCCGCCGGCCGAGAAGGCGCGGCCTTCGCCCTCGATCACCACGACCCTGATGGCGTCGTCGCCCTCGACATAGGAGGCGAGCTGTTCGAGCTTTTGCGCGATGGCCAGGTTGATCGAGTTGAACGCGGCAGGGCGGTTGAGCGTGATGGTCGCGATCGGGCCTTCGACCCGCAGCAAGGCGGGATCATCGGGTTGGGAGATGGGAGCTGGCATTGGAAATCCCCGGCATGAGGTGGTTCGTGCGACTAAATCGCAGAAGGCGAGGGGAGACAATCCCTGCGCACCGCCCTTGCGCAAGGCGGAACGATAGGCTCAAATAGGGCCGCCTTTGTTGAGGGACGGACACGAGCGCCGGCTCCTCCTAGGCTAGCCAAGCCAATATCAGCGTGAGAGGAGACGACATGGGTCACGCTCGTGTCTCCGGAAGTGGGCTGTTCCAATGACTGGCGGTCCGGTGATCATTGTCGGCGCCGGCCATGGTGGCTACCAGGTCGCGGCATCCCTGCGGCAGGCCGGTTTTTCCGATCGCGTCTGCCTGATCAATGACGAGGCGCACCTGCCCTATCAGCGGCCGCCTTTGTCCAAGGCCTACATCAAGGGCTCCGCCGGACCGGAGAGCCTGATGTTCCGGCCGGAGAAATTCTACGCGGACCAGACAATCGAGCTGATCGCGGGCCGCGCGGTGTCGATCGACCGCGCCGGGCGCAAGGTCCATCTCGCCTCGGGCGAGACGCTTGACTACGGCCATCTCGTGCTGGCGACCGGCGCGCGCAACCGGCTGCTCGATCTGCCCAACGCCAACCTGCCCGACGTCAAATATCTGCGCATTCTCGACGACAGCGAGGCGCTGCGAAAGATCATGGCGTCGAAGACGCGGGTGGTGGTGATCGGCGCCGGCTTCATCGGCCTGGAATTCGCAGCGACGGCCCGGATCAAGGGGCTGGAGGTCGACGTGCTCGAGCTCGCGCCGCGCGTGATGGCGCGCGCGGTGACGGCGGAGGTCTCGGAGTATTTTCAGGCGCGGCATCGTGAGGCCGGCATCCGCATTCATCTCGGTGTGCAGGCAACCTCCATCGAGGCCGAGGGCGGCAAGGTCACCGGCGTCTCCTTGAGCGACGGCAGGCATCTGCCCGCCGACCTCGTCGTGGTCGGCGTCGGCGTGCTGCCGAACATCGAGCTCGCGGCCGAGGCGGGGTTGCCGGTCGCTGCCGGCATCATCGTCGACGAATATCTCGCGACGGCTGATCCCAACATCTCCGCGATCGGCGATTGCGCGCTGTTCGCAAGCCCGCGCTTCGGCGGCTCGCTGCGGCTGGAATCGGTGCAGAACGCCACCGATCACGCCCGCTGCCTCGCGGCGCGGCTGACCGGCGAGCGCAAGCCTTACGACAGCCATCCCTGGTTCTGGAGCGATCAGGGCGACGACAAGCTCCAGATCGCGGGCCTCACCACCGGCTACGATCGCGTCGTGCTGCGCGGCGACCCCGCCAGGAAGGCGTTCTCGGCGTTCTGCTACAGGGGCGACAGACTGGTCGGCATCGAGTCCATTAACCGCGCCGGCGATCACATGTTCGGCCGCAGATTGCAGGGCATGGACCGCTCGATCACCCCGGAGCAGGCTGCGGATGAAAGCTTTGACCTGAAGAGCGCGCTGGCGTGATCATCTTCTCCCTCTCCCCGCTTGCGGGGAGAGGGTCGGGGTGAGGGGGAGTCTCCACGGGGACGGTGACAGTTGGTCTCGTTGAGACTCCCCCTCACCCGGAATTTGCTCTCGCAAATTCCGGCCTCTCCCCGCAAGCGGGGAGAGGCGAAGAGGCGTCTACATCACCGCCGCCACTTCCGCGGCCGTCGGCATCGACGGCCCCGCGCCCATGCGCTGCACGCTGATCGAGGCGGCGGCGTTGGCGAAGGCGAGCGCCGTGCGTAGGGGGACTTCGTCGGCGAGTTGCGCCGCGAGCGCGCCGACGAAGCAATCGCCGGCACCCGTCGTGTCGACCGCCTTCACCACGCGGCCGGGCACTGAAAGTTCCTCCTGGCCGGCGAGGGCGAGCACGCCGCGCTTGCCGAGCGTGACGCAGATGGTCTGGTCCGCGCGCGCTTGAAGCTGCCGCGCCACGTCGATGATCCGCGCGGCCTCGTCGTTGTCGGAGAGCTCGGTGCCGGCGAGGAAGCCGAGCTCGGTCTCGTTGAGCACGAGGATGTCGACCAGCTCAAGCAGCTCGCGGCCGAATTTCTGCGCCGGCGCCGGGTTGAGCAGCGTCGTTGCCTCCGCCGCCCGCGCTCGCCGGAAGAAGGCGGTAATCGTGGGGAGCGGAATCTCGAATTGGCTGACGGCGACATCGCCTTTGACAAGCGGGACGACACTGACGTCGTCGGCGCTGACCAGCGCATTGGCGCCGGGAATGACGACGATGGTGTTGTCGGCTGCCGCGACCGTGATGATGGCGGTGCCGGTATGCGCCTGCGCCGTCTCCTGGAGATATCCGAGATCGATGCCCTGACCGCCGAGGAACGCCTTCAGCTCGGCGCCGAATGAATCCTCGCCCAGGCGGCCGATCAGCGTGGTCCGGGCGCCGAGCCGCGAGGCCGCGACGGCCTGGTTGGCGCCCTTGCCGCCGGGGAAATACAGCACCTGTTGGCCGGCGACGGTTTCGCCGACTTTTGGATGGCGGTCGGCCGTCGCCACCACATCCATGTTGATGCTGCCGGCGACGTAGACGCGCCCCATTTTGAACCTCTGCGAAGACTAGGCTTTGACCTCGAACTCGTGCCTGACCTTGGCGATGTCGACAAGGGTCGGCAGGCCGGCCTCGTTGCCGAGGCGCTGGATCTTGAAGGTCGAGGCGGCGCGGGCGAAGTCGAAATGCTCGCGCCAGCTTTTGCCGGGATGGGCGAGGTAGGAATAGATATAGGCGCCGTGGAAGACGTCGCCGGCGCCATTGGTGTCGATCACGCGCTCGCGCGGGATCGGCATCGCCGGCATCACCTGGACCGTCCCGGTCTCGTCGTACCAGAGCAGGCCCTTCTCGCCCATGGTGACGCCGCCGATCTTGCAGCCGCGGCTCTTCAGGTAGTCCAGCATCTTCTCCGGCGTCAGGTCCATCTGCTCGCACAGCCGCTCGGCGACGATCGCGACGTCGATGAATTCCAGCAGCTCGTGCGTGTTGGTGCGCAGGCCGCCGCCGTCGAGCGAGGTCAGGATGCCGGCCTCGCGGCAAACCTTGGCGTAGTGGATCGCGGCGTCCGGCTGATGGCCGTCGACGTGCAGCGCGCGGCAATTGCCGAGATTGAGGATCGGAAAGGGATGGATGTGGGAATCGTCGCGGCAGCGGACGATGGCGCGCTTGCCGTCCTTGGGCATGATGAAGGACAGCGAGGACTGGTTCACCTTCCGCGCATGCAGCGAGATCGCGTATTTCGCGCACATGTCCTGGAACATGCGCCCCAGCCAGTCATTGGCCGCCGTGGCGATCAGATCGGGCACGATGCCGAGCTTGGCGCAGCAGAACGCCGCCGTGACCGCGTTGCCGCCGAAGGACACCGCGTAGTCCGAGGCCACGTGCTTCTCGTCGCCGGTCGGCATGTGGTCGGTGATGAAGACGACGTCGATATAGGTCTGTCCGATAAAGAGAGCCTGCATTGCTTGTCCGTGATGCGCTGGGTGGTCCCGGCCGGCTGCTTACCTTAGCACCGCTTCGGCGGGAGCCAAAACATTCGCAGAGCCGAAATATTTGCAGAGTCATGGCGATAGGCGCTTGAGGTCAGTATGGGGCCGGAATACGACCGTGGCAGGGCCAGCATTGCCCGGGCAGAACCGACGACCCCAGGACGTTCGGTTCCGGCCCCGTCGGGAGGGAGGGAACATGATCACCGGCCTCGATCACGTCGTCGCTCTGGTGCGGGATATCGGTGCGGCCAAGGCCGCGTATCAGACGCTCTTGGGGCGCGCGCCGGCCTGGCAGAATTCCGGCGAGGGCGCCGACCGGGTGCTGTTCACCCTCGAGAACATGACGATCGAATTGATGGCGCCGAGCGGCTTCAGCGTCACCGCCGACCGGATGCGCGCGCTGCTCGACGACCATGAAGGCGTGCTCGCCAGCCTGTGCTTTCGTGTCGCAGACATGAGCAGGATGCACCGGCGGCTGGAGCGGGTGGCGCTCAAGCCCGATCCGGTCGCCGAGGTCGAAAGCAGCGATTCTGAATCCGAGGCCGTCCTGCACTGGAAACGCACGCGCGCCGCCACGGAACTCACGCGCGGCGTGCGGATGTTCTTCCTCGAGCTGGCCGAGGAGCGCCCCAGATCGGTCGCGACCGACATTGCGCCGATCGACGCGCTCGACCACGTCGTGATCACCACCGAGGATTCCGAGCGCGCCGCCGCGCTCTATGGCGCGCGGCTCGGGCTTGATCTCGCGCTCGACCGGTCGCACCAGGACTGGGGCCAGCTGATGTTCTTCCGCTGCGGCGACCTCATCGTCGAGGTGGTGCGCCGCCCCGTGGCGGGCGGTGACCTCGCGCATGACCGTCTCTGGGGCCTGAGCTGGCGGGTCGCCGACATCGACGCCACGCGCGCCCGCCTGATCGCCGCCGGCCTCGACGTCACCGAAGTGCGCAACGGCCGCAAGCCGGGAACGCGGGTGATGACGGTCCGGACCGGCACTTGCGGCATCCAGACGGTGTTGCTCGAGCGGTCGCCGAAGCCGGTAGAGTAGGCTCGGACCTCTCCATTCGTCTTTGCGAGGAGCCCTTGCGACGAAGCAATCCAGGCTGTTTCCGCGGTGGCACGCTGGATTGCTTCGCTGCGCTCGCAATGACGGTGTTGAGGCAGCGAACGCCTCTCTCCCCCGTCATTCCGGGGCGTTGCGAAGCGACGAGCCCGGAATCCATTCATCCACATACCCCGCGGCACGATGGATTCCGGGCTCGCGCCCAAGAGGGCGTGCCCCGGAATGACGAAACGTTCTCAAACCCGCGCGCGCGTGTTACAGGACATTCTGACAGCACCCAGCGAGCAACCGGTTTGGCGAAGGCGAAGGCAAAGCGAAATCTGAGATGGCAGCGCGATCCCGAGGGGATGCGGCTGCGCATTCTCGAAGCCGCCAAGCAGGAGTTTTCCGCCCATGGGCTTGCCGGGGCGCGCGTCGACCGCATCGCGGCCAAGGCCGGCGCCAACAAGCGCATGCTCTACTACCACGTCGGCAACAAGGACGAGCTCTATCTCGCGGTGCTCGAAGGCGCCTACGACAAGATCCGCAGCGAGGAGCGCGGGCTCGATCTCGAACATCTCGATCCGCCCGAGGCGATCCGCCGCCTGATCGAATTCACCTGGGGCTATTTCCTGCGCAATCCCGAGTTCCTCTCGCTGCTCCAGACCGAAAACCTCGCGCGCGCAAAGCACCTGAAGCGCTCGACCAAGGTCAAGTCGATGCACTCGCCCTTCGTCGAGATGATCCGCACCGTGGTGCGGCGCGGCGTCGAGAGCGGCGACTTCCAGGTCGCGGTCGATCCGGTGCAGCTCTACATCTCGATCGCGGCGCTCAGCTTCTTCTATCTCTCGAACTCGGCGACGCTGAGCGTGATCTTCGGCCGCGATCTGCTGGCGAAGGACGCCAAGGACGAGCGGCTCGCGCACATGGCGGGCCTCGTGCTGGCCGCACTGACGGGGCGGTCGGCGGAGCTGCTGGAGATCGTCAAGGCGCCGAAGAAGCGCGCGGCCGTGGCGCAGACGGCGTAGAGCTGCGGCTTCGCCGCTTCGTTTGACGCGATATCCCTCCCATCGTCGTCCCGGCCTAGTGCGCAATTGCGCACGGGGGGCCGGGACCCATACCGCGTGATCTATCGATGGCGCGTGGTGCTGATCCCGAACAGCCAGTCTTCGCCAAACTTTGCCCTGTGGTTATGGGTCCCGGCCTTCGCCGGGACGACACCAAATTTGCCGACCCCCCGCGCAAAACGTCACAGGGAAAGGTCTGGACAGTATTTATCCAACGGGTTAATTTCTCCGGAGAACGAAGAAGAATGCCGGGAGGGAAAATTGGCCGAACCGAAGCAGCAAGGTGCGGTGTCCAGGGTGCTGAACGCGGCCTGGGTTCGGCCGTTTTTGTTCCTAGTCTTCATCGTGATCGCCTGGGATCTCGCGATCCGGGTGTTCAGGATTCCCGCCTACCAGATCCCGTCGCCGGCCGACGTCGTCGCGGTGCTGCGCACCGAATGGCCGGAACTGCTGCGCCAGTCCTGGCCGACCACCTACGCGACCGTCTGCGGCTTTCTGCTCTCGGCGCTGTTCGGCATTCCCGTCGCCATGCTGATCGCGGGCTCGAAGACGGTGGAGAGCTACGTCTATCCGCTGCTGGTGTTTTCCCAGTCCGTGCCGAAGATCGCGATCGCGCCGCTGTTCGTGGTCTGGTTCGGTTTCGGCATCATTCCAAAAGTGATTTCCGCCTTCCTGCTCGGCTTCTTCCCGGTGGTGGTCTCGGCGGTGCAGGGCTTCAAATCGGTCGATCCCGACATGGTCGATCTCGCCCGCGCGATGCAGGGCAGCCGCTTCCAGGTGTTCCGCGCGGTGAACCTGCCGCATGCGCTGCCGGCGATCTTCTCCGGCCTCAAAGTCTCAGTGACGCTCGCGGTGGTCGGCGCCGTCGTCGGCGAGTTCGTCGGCTCCAATTCCGGCATCGGCTATGTGATGCAGCGCTCGATCGGCACCTTCGACCTGCCGACCATGTTCGCGGCGCTCGTGATCCTGGCGCTGCTCGGCGTCATTTTGTTTTGGATCGTGGACCGGATCGAGAAGCTGGTCATTCCCTGGCATGTCAGCCAGCGCGAGGACGTGATTTTCGCTGCGTAAGCGAAGCAACGAACGGCCACCAACGGCCGAAACAACAACGACAAGGGAGAGTGACGATGAAGCGGTGGATAGGGGCTGCATCAGTGGCGCTGCTGGCGTTCGCGGCCATGCCGGCGCAGGCGGCCGACAAGGTCGTGCTGATGCTGAACTGGTACGTCTATGGCGAGCACGCGCCGTTCTATTACGGCAAGGCCAAGGGCATCTACGCGGCCGAAGGCATCGAGCTCGAGATCCAGGAAGGCCGCGGCTCGGCTGCGACCACGCAGGCCGTCGCCGCCAAGACCGCCGACTTCGGCTATGTCGACGTGCCCACCATGATGCGGGCCGCCATCAAGGGCGCGCCTGTGGTCGCGACGGGTGTGCTGCTCCAGACCTCACCAATGTCCGCGATGGGCTTCGTCGACAAGAACATCAGGAGGCCCGACGACATCAAGGGCAAGACGGTGGCGATCACGCCGGCGGACTCCATGACCCAGATCTGGCCGCTGTTCCTGAAGAAGACCGGCCTGAAGGAGAGCGACTTCCAGACCGTCGCCGGCGATGGCCAGACCAAGCTCAACGCGGTCATCAACGGCCAGGCTGACCTGCTGCTCGGCTACGTCATGGACCAGTCGATGAAGATCAAGGACGCCACCGGCAAGGACGTCTATCCGATCAAGTTCGCCGACTACGGGATCAACATGGTCTCGTCAGGCATCATCGCCAACGCCGACTATGTGAAGGCCAATGCCGATCTCGTCCGCCGCTTCATGTCGGCGACGACCAAGGCGGTCGAAGCCGCCGAGAAGGAGCCGAAGGCGGCGGCGCAGGCGATCCTCGATACCAATCCGAAAGGCGGCAAGATCGACACGCTGACGCAGGGCTTTGAGCTGACCATTCCGCTCTATCGGACGGCGGAGACCAAGAGCAAGCGGCCGTTCCAGGTCACCGACCAGAACATGACCGAGACCGTCAATCTGCTGGTCGAATATGGCGGGCTCGACGCCAAGGCCAAGGAGAACCCGAAGGCGTTCTACACCAACGATTATCTTCCGAAGAGCGGCTCGTGAGCCACCGATACCCACTGTCGTCCCTGCGCACGCAGGGACCCATAACCACCGGCCTTGGTTGTTACGGAAGGTCTCGTCCCGCGTGCCCGAACGTGCCGACACGGCGTATGGGTCCCTGCGTGCGCAGGGACGACGGGTGGAGAGGACTGCGATGACCCCCGCGACCAAGCCAATCGATGCCAGCCAGCCGGCCGCGCATCTGAGACTGGTGAGCGACCGGGCTGCCGGCGAGGCGTCGGGCATCAAGCTATCAGGCGTGTCGAAGACCTACCGGACGCGCGACGGCGACGTGCCGTCGCTGCGGCCGCTCGATTTTGACATCAACGACGGCGAGTTCTTCGTCGTGGTCGGCCCAAGCGGCTGCGGCAAGTCCACGCTGCTCAAGCTGATCTCGGGCCTGCTGCCGCCGACATCAGGCGAGATCCTGGTCGAGGGCGAGAAGGTGACGAAGCCGCACGGCAATGTCGGCATCGTGTTCCAGAACGCGCTGCTGCTGCCATGGCGCAACATCCTGTCCAACGTGATGCTGCCGATCGACATGAAGCGGCTGCCGCGACAAAAATACCTCGACCGCGCCAAGGCGCTCTTGAAGCTGGTCGGGCTCGAAGGTTTCGAGAAGAAGCTGCCCTGGCAGCTCTCCGGCGGCATGCAGCAGCGTGCCTCGATCTGCCGTGCGCTGGTGCACGATCCCAAGATCATGCTGATGGACGAGCCGTTCGGCGCACTCGACGCGCTGACGCGCGAGCGCATGAATGTCGAGCTGATGCGGATCCAGCGCGAGACGAAGAAGACCGTGCTGCTGATCACGCATTCGATTCCCGAGGCCGTGTTCCTCGCCGACCGCGTGCTGGTCATGACCGAGCGTCCCGGCGCGGTCGCCGCGATCTACGACGTGCCGCTGCCGCGCCCGCGTTCGCTCGACGTGATGGCCGATCCTGTCTTCACCGAGCTGGTGCAGCGCATACGCAAGCATTTCTTCTCGCAAGGGGCATTGGACTGACGACCATGGCGCCGCGCCTGAAGCTGCGAGACATCGCCTTCTTCGAACGTCCCGTGCAGTTCGCGCGGCCGTTCCGCTTTGGCGCTGTTACCATCAACGCGACGCCGCAGTTGTTCGTGCGGGCCGAGATCGAGGTCGAGGGCAGGGGGACCGCAATCGGCGCCAGCGCCGAACTGCTGGTGCCGAAATGGTTCGACAAGCGGCCGGAGCTGTCGCCGGTGCAGACGGTCGACGGTCTGCGCCGCTCGCTTCAGATCGCGCGCGGGCTCTATCTGGCACGGACTGGATTTCTGACGGCGTTCGACCTGCATGCGTCGTGCATCGGTGCCCAGGTCGCGACTTGCGCAAAGAAGAACATTCCGCCGCTCGCCGCCGCCTATGGTCCGGCGGAGATCGACAAGGCGGTCCTCGATGCGCTGCTGCGCGGCGTTGAGACCAGCTTTTTCGATGGAATGGCCGGCAACATCGCCGGTATCGATGCGCGACTATCGCCCGACCTGAAGGACGCGGAGATCGCGGCGTTTCTGTCCAGTCGGAAGCCGCTGCCGCGCGTTGCTATCAGGCATACCGTCGGCCTCGACGATACGGTCGAAGGTAAGGGCGGCGTCGCCGACGCTCATGAGAACGCTGGTGCGAGTTACTTCAAGCTGAAGCTGTCGGGTGATCCCGCAGCCGACGTAGCGCGGCTGGCGCGGATCGGCAAAGAGCTCGATACGCTCGGACACGGCTACAAAGTGACGCTCGATGCGAACGAGCAGTACGCCGATCTCGCGGCGCTTCAGGCGTTGATCGATCGGCTCGATCGTGCCCCCGACCTTGGACCGATCGCTTCTCGGTTGCTCTATATTGAACAGCCGATGCCGCGTGATATCACACGGCAGTCGCCGCTCGGCTCGCTCGCCGCGCGCGGTTTCATCATCGATGAGGCCGACGATTCCTACGATGCCTTCCCTGCCGCTCGGGCGCTCGGCTATCACGGCATCTCCTCGAAGTCCTGCAAGGGGCTCTACAAGTCCGTCGTCAACGCGACGCGCGCGGCAAAATGGAGCGGGGGCGGCGAAAAGTTCTTCGTCACCGGCGAGGACCTCACCTGCCAGGCCGGCCTTGCCGTGCAGCAGGACCTCGCGCTCGGCGCCTTCCTCGGCATCGCCCATGCCGAACGCAACGGCCACCACTATGTCGACGGCTTTGGCGACACGCCCGCCGCGGAAGCGCAGGCCTTCGCGGCCGCGCATCCCGATCTCTATGCCGATGCCGGCCACGGCATCCGGCTCTCCATTCACGACGGCGATCTCCTGACGGGGTCGCTCAACGCAACGGGCTTTGCGACCTCGGTCCATCCGGACTGGCCGGCCCTCCGCCCGCTCGAACAGCCAAAATCACTCTGGGAGAAATCGGCATGACCACGCAGCGCCTCGGCCTCATCATGAACGGCGTCACCGGCCGCATGGGGCTCAACCAGCATCTGATCCGCTCGATCGTCGCGATCCGCGAGCAGGGCGGCGTCCGCTTGAAGAACGGCGACCGCGTGATGCCCGATCCGATCCTGGTCGGCCGCAGCGCCGAGAAGGTCGAGGCCCTGGCCAAGCGGTTCAACATCACGCGCTGGACCACCGACCTTGATGCGGCGCTGGCCGACAACAACGACACCATGTTCTTCGACGCCGCGACCACGCAGGCGCGTCCGGGCCTTCTGACCCAGGCCATCAATGCCGGCAAGCACGTCTATTGCGAGAAGCCGATCGCGACGAACTTCGAGGAGGCGCTCGAGGTCGTGAAGCTCGCCAACGCCAAGGGCGTCAAGCACGGCACCGTGCAGGACAAGCTGTTCCTGCCGGGCCTGAAGAAGATCGCCTTCCTGCGCGATTCCGGCTTCTTCGGCCGCATCCTCTCGGTGCGCGGCGAGTTCGGCTATTGGGTGTTCGAGGGCGGCTGGCAGGAGGCGCAGCGGCCGTCCTGGAACTACCGCGACGAGGACGGCGGCGGCATTATCCTCGACATGGTCTGCCACTGGCGCTACGTGCTCGACAACCTCTTCGGCAACGTCCAGAGCGTGGTCTGCATCGGCAACACCGACATCCCCGAGCGTTTCGATGAGCAGGGCAGGAAGTACAAGGCGACCGCTGACGATTCCGCCTACGCCACGTTTCAGCTCGAGGGCGGCGTCATCGCCCATATCAACATGTCCTGGGTGACGCGCGTCTATCGCGACGATCTCGTCACCTTCCAGGTCGACGGTACGCTCGGCTCGGCCGTCGCTGGCCTTTCGGACTGCATGATCCAGGCGCGGCAGGCGACACCTCGGCCGGTGTGGAATCCGGACGAGAAGCGGCTGCATGATTTCTACGGCGACTGGCAGAAGCTGCCGGACAACGTCTCCTACGACAACGGTTTCAAGGAACAGTGGGAGATGTTCATCCGTCACGTCTACGAGGATGCGCCCTACAAGTTCACGCTGCTTGAAGGCGCCAAGGGCGTGCAGCTCGCCGAATGCGCGCTGAAGAGCTGGAAGGAGCGGCGCTGGATCGACGTCGCCCCGATCAAGGCCTGAGGAGGGAAGTATGAACAAGCCCGTCCTGCCCAAGCCTGCTCCTTCAATGTCGTCCTTGTCGCTCAAGCTGCCTAAGGCCGATCGTTCAATCGAGACCTACCGGCTCGCGGCCTCGCGAACGTTCCCGGCGAAGCTTGAGGGACCGCTGAACCGCATCGCGTTCTCCGCCGTGCACACGGTGGCCGATCCCTTTGCCGACAACGACCCGTGGCTCTCCGCATCTGTTGACTGGGACAAGACCATCGCCTTCCGCGAGCACGTCTGGGACCTCGGTCTCGGCGTCGCCGAAGCCATGGACACCGCGCAGCGCGGCATGGGGCTGGACTGGCCGACCTCGCTGGAGCTGATCACGCGCTCGGTCGGCGCTGCCAGGCGTCGCAACGCGCTGGTGTTCTCCGGCGCCGGCACGGACCATCTTGCGGTCGAGGATGCCAGGAGTCTCGACGACGTGATCCGCGCCTATGAGGAGCAGATCTCGGCAGTCGAGAAGGTCGGCGGCCGCATCATCCTGATGGCGTCGCGCGCGCTGGCAAAACTCGGTCGCGGCGCCGACGACTATGCGAAGGTCTACAACCGTGTGCTGTCGCAGGTCCGTGAGCCCGTGATCATCCACTGGCTCGGCGACATGTTCGATCCTGCACTGACGGGATATTGGGGTACCAAGGACCTCGACAAGGCCATGGATGTTGCGGTGGCCATCATCAACAACAACGCCGCCAAGGTGGACGGCGTCAAGGTCTCGCTGCTCGACAAACAGCGCGAGATCGACATGCGCCGCCGCCTGGACAGGCGCATCAAGATGTACACCGGCGACGACTTCAACTACGGGGAGCTGATTGCCGGCGATAGCCAAGGCTTCTCGCATGCGCTGCTCGGCATCTTCGACGCGATCGCACCGGCGGCGTCCTACGCGCTGTCGCGGCTCGCTGCCGGCGACGAGGCAGGCTTCCACGACGTGCTGGGGCCGACCGTGCCGCTGTCGCGCCACATCTTCAAGGCGCCGACGCGCTTCTACAAGACCGGCGTGGTGTTCATGGCGTACCTCAACGGCCATCAGGATCATTTCACCATGGTGGGCGGGCAGGAGAGTGCGCGCTCCATGCTGCATCTGGCCGAGCTGTTCCGGCTGGCCGATCAGGCCGGTCTCCTCGCCAATCCGGAACTGGCGGCGCGGCGGATGAAGACCGTGCTGGCCTCGCGCGGACTGGACGCCTGATGCGCGATTTTTCGTCCGACCACCGCTGGCTGTCGCTGAACACGGCAACGGTCCGCAAACAGGGTGACCTCGTCGAGATCATCGACGCCTGTGCAAAGCACGGCATCCGCGCCATCGATCCCTGGCGCGACCAGGTCGCTGCCGTCGGTCTCGATCGCGCCGCCCGCGCGGTGCGCGATGCCGGGCTCGATCTGTCTGGCTATTGCCGCGGCGGCATGTTCACCTCGGACGCGCCGCGCCGCACCGAGGTGCGCGACGACAACCGGCGCTGCGTCGATGAAGCCAAGGCGCTGGGCGCGTCCTGTATCGTGTTGGTCGTAGGCGGCCTGCCGCAATATTCGCGGCCGGGCAGCGAGGCGTCGAAGGATATCGTGGCGGCGCGCGGGCAGGTCGAGGAGGCCCTTGCCGACATGCTCGACTATGCCAAGCAGGCAAAGCTGCCGCTGGCGATCGAGCCCTTGCACCCCGCCTACGCCGCCGACCGCGCCTGCGTGAACACGACGAAGCAGGCGCTCGACATCTGCGACCGGCTCGACCCCGGCCGCACCGGCATGCTCGGCGTCGCACTCGATGTCTATCACATCTGGTGGGACCCGGAGCTGATGGACCAGATCGCGCGTGCTGGCAAGGACCGGCTGCTGGCGTTCCATGTCTGCGACTGGCTGGTGCCGACCAGGGACATCCTCAACGACCGCGGCATGATGGGTGACGGCGTCATCGACATCAAATCGGTGCGCAAAGCGGTCGAAGCGCAGGGTTTTGCCGGCTATTCGGAGATCGAGATATTCTCCAACGACTGGTGGAGCAAGCCCATGGACGAGGTGCTGCGCACCTGCATCGCGCGGCACAGGACGGTGGTGTAGCTCCCACGCGCGCTGCCCTTGCGGTCGTTCATGTCTGCGCCGGCGGGATTGTTATGCGATGGACTTCCATCTTTTGACCGACCCCCTTCAGGTTCTCGTAGTTGCACGACACCGAGCGTGATCTGACGATGTCAGCGACGCCCGGTGCCTCCATCACTGTTGCGCTGATGCAGACTTCGTTGACATCGGCGAGACCTTGCACGCGTGCGGCGATATTCACGTCCTGCCCGAAATAGTCGATCCGGTCGTTGAGATTCACCGCAATCGCCCGACCCCTATGGACACCGACCTTGAGGCCCAGTGGCCGCGAAGCGGTCTGGTTGAATCGCGACAGTTCTTCGATCATCTCGATGGCGGCACAAACGGCGTCCTGGGGACGCTCGAACCCGGCCATGACCGCGTCGCCGATCGTCTTGATAATGATGCCGGATCGTTCCCGGATGATCCTGTTCAAGATCTCGAAGTGCTGACGAACCAAAAAATACGCGTTCACGTCACCAACGCTTTCATACAGCGGGGTCGACTTCTTCAGATCGGTGAACAGGTAAGTCATGTCCGAGATATTGAGGCTCTCGCCCTCATCCACCAGCTGCGCCTTGTAGAGTTCACGGAAGCTCGGGGTGAGCAGCAGCCGCTTGCCGGAAAGAAACGGTTCATATTCGACCAGATGGGGCGCGAAACCTGGGGGATACTGGACGAACCAGAAGCGACCGCGATCGTCGGTGCGGTTCTCGATCCGGATGGTGTGCTTGCCTGGGCTGAGATCGGCCGTCTGCCGGAACGAAAAGCGTCCGTCGCCGAGGACCATGTCTTTCGGTGCCGTCGGCCGGTCCGGTACATGGAAGCGGCCCGACTCGAGTTGCACCAGCGTCCCTTGCGGCTCTGCCGGCTCCCCGTTCGCGAAGAAGACCAGAAGGAGCTTGTGGCTCAAATCCAGCACCTCGAAACGGCCAGCTGTGACATCGAAGTCGAAGCTGCGGTTCTCATGGGCCTCGATATCGGCGAATCCCCGTGAGAGCGCAGCCACGAGCTGCTGATGCGTCATTCCATGCGGAGCGATGAAGCCTTTGGAAAAGTTGTAACGCAGGTAAAAATCCTCGACAGACAGCCTCTCGGGATGGCGGAATATGATGTCGCGGACGCCGTTCGACACCGTAAATGCGACCTGAATGTAGTCGTCCAGCGCCACATCGTTGATCGCGTTGCAGAACGCGCACTGAAAGCGTGGATGGACCTGGTCGAGCTCGCGGAAGCTGCCGGCGACCTGCGGGCAATAGGCGCAGATCAGCAGCCAGTCCATATCGAACAGGCCCACCTTGGCAGCGTGCACGAACAGCTCGATCGCGTCCGCCTCGGACATGCGGACGGCGCCGCCGTATTGGATGGGGTTGACGCGAAGAAGATCATAGTCGTCGGCGGTCCGGATGAAGCGCTCGAGCTCCGGCAGGACATTCGGTGCCCAGCTTTTTGCCGCTCCGAGCGCGGCGAGACGCTGGCTCAGGAGACTCTCGTTGACTGGAGACGGGACATTCATCTCACGCTCCCTAACTGATGGGCTGACTACGCTATCGGTCTCCGGCCGGACTCCGCGACGGACGGCACCCTCGCCTCGTCCGGCGCGATAGCCCCCAGGTTCTCGACGATCTCGAAACGGCCGCTCTTCGCCTTTGCGATATACATGTTCATGCGGACGTGGTGCTGGCCGGGAACCATCTCCGCTGGACCGCCCGGCCCCTCGGCGATCCCCGCGTGATCAAGCGCAGCGATGACGTCCTCCTGGCGCAGCGAGCCGGCCTCGTTCACGGCCGCCGCCCAGAGCTTGATCCCACGGTAGAGGCCGGAGCAGGCGCTGCCGCCCGTGAACTGCTCCTTGCCGGGATAGCGCTTGTCGTACGCGCCGAGCAGCGTCTTGCTGAAGGGATCGCTGACGTTCTGGTAGAAGTCGAGGCAGCCGTAGAGGCCCTCCACATGCGGCGCGGGCAGCAGGCCGAGCAGGTTCTCGTCGAAATAGGTGCAGATCAACTGCCCGCCGCGGTCCTGAAAACCGGCGTTGTGGAGTTGCGCGAAGAAGGGCACAACCCCGGGTGGAACGATGGTGTTGAACACCACTTCCGAGCCGCTGGACATGATCCTCGCAACTGTCTCGTCGTACTCCATGTGATCGAGGGGATGGTATTCCTCGCCGACGATGCTGCCGCCATTGGCGGTGACGAGCCGGCGGACCCTCTCGTTCATCACGTGCGGCCAGATGTAGTCTGCGGACGGCAGGTAGAATGTCCTGGCACCGGTCTTGTGCATCAGCCAGGGAATGAGCGGGTCGAGCTGCTGCGCCGGCACCGGGCCGGTGCAGAAGATCAGCGGGTCGCATTCCTGCCCTTCGTATTGCTCGGGGTAGATGTAGAGCGTCCTGCCCTTCACGACGGCGGGGCCCTTGATGGCCTGCCGCGTGGAGCTGTAGATGCCGCCGAAGATCACATCCACCTTGTCCTGCGACACAAGCTTGGCCGCCTTGGCCGCCGCGACCGCGTCGGTCGTTGCACCGTCCTCGAGGTAGAGTTCGATCTTCCGCCCCAGCAGGCCGCCATTGGCGTTGATCTCGTCAACCACCATCCTTGCCACGTTGGCGTTTGCGCGGCCCATGAACGAAAGTGCTCCGGTCTCCTCCGCGATCATGCCGACTTTGATGGACGCTTGTGTCATGGCAGATTCTCCCCTGAGCTTTGTGCCCGCAAGCCGAGGTGCGGCTATATCGACGCGAAGTCCACCCGAAGCGTCTTTCGGTCTCGGCAAGCTTGTGACCGCCGGCAACCTCTTGCTCGATGAAACGACGCGAGTTTTCAGGCGCGATCCCGACCGCGCCGCTGCGCACACCTGGAAATTCAGCGATCGACTAGTGCTACGGCCTCCTGTTCCTCGGCAGGTGCGGCTTCATTGGTCCGCACGAATACAAAACGGGATGCCACGGAGATCTGTGCGTCGGCGCTGCCATCCTGGCCGATGAGAATTAGTCCCGCTCCGCCATTGGCTACATTCAAGATGACGGGGGCGCCCTTCCACGTCCTGATTGGCTCCATTCCGATGACGAGGAATTCGCCGATCGGCTGGTCAAAATATTGCAGTCTCAGCTGTGGCCCGACTTCTGCCGCCGCGAGGCCGAAACCCAGCTGTTTGGCGCGCGCATAAATGTCCGCCAGCGACGCAGTATCGGTCTTAAAGCCGAGTTCGGCTGCCGACACCGTAAAAAGCTCTACGCTTGTTTTCGTGCCGCGAAGGGTAAAGGTCGGTCGTGCGAGAATTTCGCCAGCCGAGTTTCCGATGCCGCAACCTACCGCATCCAATGCGTTACTGAGGGCAAAGAAATTTGCAAACGTCCCGATTGTGATCGTCTTCCACACGGGAACATCGACGGCGGATTTGATCAGGATTTGCAGCCTGTCGGCTGACGGAGCTTTCTTGAGCCTTAGTTGGTTCTGCAGGACATCTCGCGCCGTGCATTGAGCTCTGGCTTCGCTCGCAAACAGGAGAGTGCATGCGGTACAGAGCATCGCAACAATGAGAATGCCACAGCGGCGCCATCCTGGCGAATGACACTCTTTGGCATGGCAACTGACTTTCTTGCCAGCTGTTCGGTCCATAACGGACCTCTCTTGCGCTAATGCAGCGCCAAAAAAATCAAACGTTCACTTCACAATGGTCGGGCCGGTTCACGGCAGAAAAGCCGTCGTTCTTGCAGCCTATAGAGTTTGGTCCCGGAAATCCCCCAAAGGTTCAGCGACGATGACGCGGGATGACGAACTCAATATAGGTCAGCGTGGGTGCACTTCTTGCGGAGGGGCTTGAGCGCACCAGGGTAGCGATAACGGAGCGGAAGGTGCGTGCCGCGACGGCAGCGGAGATCGAGCTGCAGCTCGTGTGGGTCAGCGAGCTGGGAGTACCACCAATGATGAGGTGGACAGCCATCAGCTTTCAGGCAGAATGTCATCACCCCGATGCCGCAGCCTCGCCACAGTATGTGCCAGATCGGATGCGGTAATCGGTGGCATCAACGATCAGCAGGCTCGGCGGATGTACCCACGCCTGATGATCTTGAATGGCCCCGACGTGTCATCGTCGGGGCCATTGTTGTCATCGGCGTGCAAGGCTGGCGACCTTTGCCGAGCGCGCCGGCGTGGTCCAGCCTTGGACCCGTTTCATTGCGGCGAACGTTTCATTGCGGCGAAAAGGAAAGACCGCCCGAAGGCGGTCTTGCAGTCCAATGCGCCGGGCCAAAATAGTTTCGGGATCAAACTTTGTCCGGCCCGGTCTGATCGCAAGTTAACCATCATCCAGGGAAGGTCGCTCACAATTAAGATTTCAGTCCTGAAATGGAATGCACCTGCGACCTAGGCCTCTTGGGGGCTGCCGGACGCGCTGTCATTCTGCGCAGCGCCTCTTGTTGCCGCCAATGCCCGCGTCGTTCGGCCCGACTATTTCGCGAAAAGTCAGACGATTGCGCTGTCATCGATTGACCGTCAAACACCGGACTATCACTCGTCAATTCAATCTGCAAAGCTGTGACAACACAAATGCGCCTGTAAACAAACAAGCGCGAAGGAGGTTCGCAGTGGAGAAGGTGCAACGCTTGCGTGCGATGGGTTCGCTGTGCCGTCAACAGGCCGCATACAACAGCATGAACAAATGGAAGCTGCTCGCAGAAGCAGAATACTGGGATCACCTGGCCGATCTTGAGTTGTCTTCTTACTTCCAACAATGCAACGCCGCTGGCTCGGACGAGATGGAGCGGTCTCAAGCGATCACAAGCACGGATGAGGCTGGGCAGAAGACGATTTCCGCCGCGTGAGGTCGGAACGAGGCTGTCGGCCGCATCCCGTGCCACCGCGCTTCTCACGGGGAGCTGCGGCATGGACTCGCGTGTTCTCGCCGAGCTTTGAGGCAGAGCGATAGCGTCACGCCACGTCGTTGGGCCGCTGCGCAATTGCAACGAGAGAATGTGACGCCGCCCTCACGGGCCTGCGACCTGTTGCAGCGTGTTGAAGCGCGCCTTCCGCTCGCTGCTCAGCGTGGCGTAGAACTCGTCCAGGGCGGGCTCGACCAGCTTGGCGGCCGTCAGCATGGCCCTAATGCTCCGAACACCGGCGGCGGAATGGACATTGGTCAGACCTAACCACTTGCTCGCCCCGGTCGCGAATGAGTGGACAGGCCTTCGTTAGTCCCCCGGTATAGCCGGTTCCCGCGCGTTCCCGATTTCGCGCACTGCCCTGCAGTGATAGGATGCACTCGTCACCAAGGCTTAACCTGAGGGAGGGAATCATGACGAACTTGGCCTCCTCGACCAGCTTCGACGTTGGAGCCGAAGTTAGTGGAGCTTATGCCGCCTGGGATTCGGCATTCAACAAAGCTGACGCTAAAGCGGTCGCCGCAGCCTATATTTCGAACGCTAAAGTGCTGCCACCAACGCATCAGGTCATATCGGGTCCGGAAGAAATCGAGAATTTCTTTGCTGGGTTGTTTTCAGGCGGATTCACTGATCACAAACTGACGATCATAGACGTGGGTGGAGATGAGAAGGTCGTCTACAGTACCGCAAAATGGACGGCCAAGGGCAAGGGACCCGATGGGAGCCGCCAAAGTGCCGGCGGCATTGCCACCCATGTGTTCGAGCGTCAGGCGGACGGCTCACTGAAGCTGAGGTTGCATACCTTCAACTGAGCTCGCCGTCGTATCGCTTGGCGCCGCGCGAGGAGACTTCGCGTGGATATAGCCGAATGGCTTCGCAGTCTTGGGCTGGAGCGCTACACTCAGGCCTTCCAGGAAGCCGAAGTCACGCCTGATGTCCTGCAAGATCTGACTGAAGCCGATCTGCGAGAACTTGGCTTGCCGCTCGGCCCGCGCAAGACCGTACTGAAGGCGATTCAAGCACGCTCAACATCGCTCGCTCCCGCCTCCATTGATGCTGGTGAGCCAACTGAACAGATAAGGCCGGCACTACCCTCGGAGGCGGACCGTCGGCAGCTTACGGTCATGTTCGTCGACTTGGTCGGTTCAACCGCGCTCGCCTCAGGGCGCGACCCCGAGGAACTGCGTGACCTCATGCAGGCCTACCACAACAGCGTGGCGGGCGAGATCGCGAGGTTCGAAGGCCACATAGCCAAGCTCTTGGGCGACGGTGTTCTCGCGTATTTCGGTTGGCCGCGGGCGCATGAAGATGAGGCGGAGCGTGCCGTCCGCGCCGGGCTTCGAGTGACCAAGGCTGTCGCCTCCCTCACCGAGCCGGGCGGTGTAGCGCTTGCCGCTCGCGTCGGCATTGCAACCGGTCTCGTCGTGGTCGGCGAACTGATAGGCGAGGGAGACGCTCGCGAGCGCTCGGTGATCGGCGAAACCCCGAACCTGGCTGCCCGACTGCAGAGTCTGGCCGAGCCTGGTGACGTGGTGATCGCCGAGTCAACGCGCCGCCTACTCGCCGAAGCCTTCATGTACCAGGACCTCGGCACCGTGCCTCTCAAGGGTTTCCCGGAGCCAGTGCAGGCTTGGCTTGTCCTTGGCGAGGGCGCGGCCGAGAGTCGGTTCGATGCCCAGCACGGTGTGGCAACGACCGCGCTCGTCGGGCGGAATCAAGAACTTGCATTGCTCTTGGACCGCTGGGAGCAGGCGAAAGAGCGAGAGGGACAGATCGTCCTGCTCGGCGGCGAAGCAGGCATTGGCAAGTCCCGGCTCGTGCGGGCCCTGCGCGACCACCTCGCAGGTTCGCCGCACACGCCACTGAGCCATTTCTGTTCTCCGTTCCATACCAGCACCGCGTTGTACCCGATCATTGGCCTCCTCGAGCGGGCAGCAGGAATACGACGGGAGGACGCGCCCGATGAGCAACTCGACAAACTCGAGGCCATGCTCGCTCTTGCTACGAACGACGTGCAGGGGTGCGCGCCGGTTCTGGCGGATCTCATGGCCATCCCGACGGGTGAGAGATACCCGCCACTTGCACTTAGTCCACACCAGAAGAAGGAGCGAACGTTCCAGGCTCTCCTGGAGCAAATACAAGGCCTGGCGGCAAAGCAGCCGGTTCTCGCCGTTTACGAGGATGTTCACTGGGCAGACCCCACCATGCTCGAACTCCTCGACCGGGCTGTTGACGAGGTGCAGCAACTTCCGATTCTGATGATTGTTACCTTCCGGCCCGAGTTCGTTCCGCGCTGGACGGGTCATGGGCACGTGACAGCGCTCTCTTTACGCAGACTGGGTCGCAGGCAAGGGACGGCTGTCGTTGACCGGATCACTGGCGGCAAAATACTTCCACAAGAGGTGCTTGAGCAGATCTTGGCCAAAACTGATGGCGTGCCGTTATTTGTCGAGGAGCTTACCAAGGCCGTCGTTGAGTCCGGACTGCTCAAAGACCATGGCAACCGCTATGAGTTGATAGGTCCGTTGCCGCCGCTGGCGATCCCGACGACGCTGCAGGATTCCTTGATGGCCCGCCTCGATCGGTTGGCGTCGGTCAAGGAAGTCGCGCAGATCGCCGCTTGCATCGGGCGCGAATTCGGACACGACCTCTTGCGATCAGTTACAGCGCTCGACGAACACGCGCTCCAGCGTGCGCTCAATGAGTTATTAAGAGCCGAGCTCATATTCCGGCGTGGAGCACCTCCGGATATCGGCTACAGCTTCAAACACGCGCTGGTCCAGGACATCGCGCATGAGAGCCTCTTAAAGAGCAAGCGGCAGCAGATCCATGCCCGCATCGCTGCAGCTCTCGAAGAACAGTATCCTGCCCGCGCGGAGGCCGAGCCGGAGACGATTGCTTCACACCTTACGCAGGGTGGGCTGGCGGGAAAGGCAGTCGGCTATTGGCTGCGGGCCGGCCGGATTGCAGCGGGACGTTCCGCCAATCTCGAAGCGATTACTCACCTCACAAGGGGACTGGAGGCACTCAAGTCCAATCCACAAGGACCGGAGCGCGATCGCCAGGAACTCGCGCTGCAAACGGCGATCGGAGGTCCGCTGATTGCCATTCACGGTTACACGGCTCCGCAACTGGGCACGGCCTTCAGCAGGGCTCACGCGCTCTGTTATGAACTCGATGACACGGGTGCCTTGTTCGCTACTCTTAGCGGGAAGTTCATTTTCCACTTCGTGCGCGGCGACTTTGGTGCCATGCAGAGCCTCGTTGCCGAGGCACAGCGGGCTGCCGAGCGCACCGGCGACACCGCACTTGAACTGGCAACACATCGTTTGGCGGCGCTAACCGCCATGCATGCCGGCGACTTTCTTACGGCTCGCTCGGAGCTCGAGACGATCTTGAGTCGTTATCAGCCGGACACGCATCGGCCACCGCCAGTTCACTATGTACATGACCCGAAGGCCTCGGCGTTACCCTACTTGGCAGTTGTGCTTTGGATCCTAGGCTACCCCGAGCAGGCCCTGATGACCAGCCGCGCGGCGTTTGAATACGCTGCGGAGCTAAACCAGACGAACCTTACTACGCACGTGCAGGTCTATGGCGGAGCGGGGCTTGCGGAGCTGATGGGTGACATCGCGGCTGTGCATGCGCACGCCGAAGCCGTCATCGATCTCGCCGATCGGCACAGCCTGAACTATTGGCGCTTGAGCGGCCTCATTCTGCGGGGTTGGGCAATGGCACAAGAAGGTCACATAGATGGTGGTCTGGCGCTCATGCGCCTCAGTCTGAACGAGCGGGATAGGCTCGGAGCCGGTTGGTACCAGGTCCGGTACTTGTGGATGCTCGCGGCGACGTACCGCCGGTTGGGTGACGACGAAAACGGCTTGGCCACCCTGGCGGAAGCGAGGGCCATCGCTGCGCGCAACGAAGAACATATGTGGGAGGCGGAGCTTGCATGCATTGATGGCGAACTGCATCACATTCGTGGTGCTCCAGCCGAGGAAGTCGAGAATTACTTGCAAGCTGCGCTCAACATTGCCCAGAGCCAAAGCGCGAAATCTTTTGAACTGCGTGCGGCCATGAGTCTGGCTCGGCTTTGGCGCGACCAGGGCCGGATGGCCGATGCGCAAGGCCTCCTTGGCTCCGTTTACGGCTGGTTTACGGAAGGCTTCGAAACCACAGACCTTCGTTCCGCAAAGGCACTCATGCAGGAACTCGCTGAGATTTAATGCCTTCGTTTAGTAACGCATAAAAGGCACTAGCATCTGGGCGCAGGTCCTCACGGGCCTGCGACCTGTTGCAGCGTGTTGAAGCGCGCCTTCTGCTCGCTGCTCAGCGTGGCGTAGAACTCGTCCAGGGCGGGTTCGACCAGCTTGGCGGCCGTCAGCATGGCCCCTCTGAATTGACTTCCGGTTTCAGCGGCAGAACGGACATTGGTCGGACTTGCCGCTGGATCGACCCGGTCGCGAATGCCCCCAAAACGGACACGCCGCGGACCTGGCAAAATTGGAGCGAATGAGCGGAGATGTGACATTTTTCCACTTGCCGAGGGACGCAACAGCCTAGACTGGCTTCCAGCTGGGCCAATCGCGGCCAATGCGTGCGCGTGGCCATCGAGCCCGGCCGGGTCTGGAAGTGACCGCCAATGAAGCATTGGATCGACTGGCTGCCGGCAATCGAAACCCTCCGCCGATATGAGGCGGCGTGGCTTCCGCGCGATATCTTCGCTGGACTTGTCCTGGCGACGATGCTGGTCCCGGTTGGAATTGCCTACGCGGTAGCATCGGGCTTGCCTGGCATCTACGGTCTGTACGCAACGATCGTACCGCTGTTGGTCTACGCGTTGTTTGGCCCCAGCCGCATCCTCGTGCTGGGCCCTGACTCGGCGCTGGCAGCTGTCATCCTCGGCGTTGTCGTCCCACTGTCTGGTGGCGATCCTCTTCGCGCCGCAACGCTCGCTGCGATGATGGCGATCGTTTCGGGGACGGTATGCATTCTAGCCGGCATCGCGCGCTTGGGTTTTGTCACCGAGCTGCTCTCCAAGCCGATACGGTACGGCTATATGAACGGAATTGCATTGACCGTTTTGATCAGCCAACTGCCAAAGCTCTTCGGCTTCTCGATCGAGAGCGAAGGACCTTTACGAAGCCTATGGGCGATCGCCGATGCAATCCTCGAAGGAAAGACAAACTGGGTCGCACTCGGGGTTGGGCTCGGCACGCTGATGGTCATCCTGCTGCTTCAGAACAACAAGCGGCTGCCAGGCATTCTGATTGCGGTAGTCGGGGCGACCGCCATCGTCGGCGTGCTTGATCTTGGGACTCGTTACGGCGTCGCGGTTTTGGGCCCTCTTCCGCAGGGCCTGCCGGGTTTCGCGATCCCCTGGGTCACCTACGGCGATATCGTCCCGGTACTTGTCGGCGGCTGCGCAATCGCGCTGGTATCATTCGCTGACACCAGCGTGCTTTCGCACGCCTATGCCGCACGATTGGGCACTCATGTCGATCCCAACCAGGAGATGGTTGGGCTTGGCGCCGCCAACCTGGCAACCGGCTTTTTTCAAGGCTTCCCGGTCAGCAGCAGCGCTTCGCGCACTCCCGTTGCAGAAGCCGCCGGCGCGCGTACCCAGCTAACCAGCGTCGTCGGCGCGCTTGCCATCGCCATCCTTCTGCTGGTGGCACCAAACCTCCTTCAGCATCTGCCCACCGCTGCATTGGCGGCCGTCGTAATCGCCGCTGCGATCGGCTTGTTTGAGGTCACCGACCTCAAACGAATCTATCGGATTCAGCAGTGGGAGTTTTGGCTATCGATGGTCTGCTTTGTCGGCGTGGCGGTGCTCGGAGTGATTCCAGGAATTGGTCTGGCAATAGCAATCGCCATCGCCGAGTTCTTGTGGGACGGTTGGCGCCCACACTCCGCCGTGTTGGGTCGCGCCCATGGCGTCAAAGGCTATCACGACATCACAAGATATCCGGATGCACGCCAAATCCCAGGGCTGGTCCTGTTTCGGTGGGATGCGCCTCTGTTCTTCGCCAACGCCGAATTCTTCAAAGAGCGCGTACTGGACGCCGTGGCGAAATCGCCGACGCCCGTACGCTGGCTGGTCGTTGCGGCGGAGCCTGTCACCAGCGTGGACGTCTCCGCCGGCGATACAGTCGCCGAATTGGACGAGGCGTTGCACGCGCAGGGTATCGAGTTCTGCTTTGCCGAACTGAAGGATCCAGTCAAGGACAAGCTGAAGAAATTTGGACTGTTCTCGCAGCTTGGCGAGCAGTATTTTTTCCCAACCATTGGCGCAGCCGTTTCCAGTTACCTGGAAATCAGTGGTGTGGAGTGGGAGGACTGGGAGGACGAAGCCAAACGTTAGGAAGTGGCATGCCGGGCTTGAATACACACGCCGATGGACTTCCGATTCTGGCCGAGTTGACAGCGCTTCGGGCCAAAGCCCGAGAGCACCTTCGACGAGTGAACTGGCGACCCAACTGCGATGTCTCGTGGGACGGCGAAGTCCACTTTTGGTTTTGGCCCATCGGACGAGATGCTGCGCGCCAGCATGGAGCGGCGCAGGACAGCGGTGTAGCTCCCGCGCGCGCCGCCCTTACGGGCCTGCGACCTGTTGCAGCGTGTTGAAGCGCGCCTTCTGCTCGCTGCTCAGCGTGGCGTAGAACTCGTCCAGGGCGGGTTCGACCAGCTTGGCGGCCGTCAGCATGGCCTCGAGCCGGTGCTGCATCGCCTCCAGCCGTCCGACCGGCGTCTGCGGGACATCGTTCGGACACGCCGCCTGCAGGCCCTCAACGCCCTTCGTCGTCGCTTCGCTGAGACGGTCGAGCGCTTCCTTTTGTTTGCCCGCGGGGTGGAGCACAGCCTCGATCCTCTGGATCGGCAACTGGGTCAGGCCGGACTTCGGATCGCCGCAGGCCTCGGCACGGGCTTCCTGGGCGCCGGCTTCCTGCTGCTGCGGCGAGCGGTCGCCGACATTGGGGCCGAGCGCGTTGAAGCGGGCCTGCTGCTCGTCACTGAGCGAGTTGTAGAAATTCTCCAGTGCCGGCCGCACGATCTTGACCGCTTCCAGCGTCGCGCTGACGCGGTTCATCATCGCCCGCAAGCGGCCGGGCGGAGTCAGCGCATAAGTCTCTGCGCAGGAGTCCTTGAACACACCGGCAGCGTTGGCCGCCGCGGTCTTCAATTCGTCGAGCAGTGCGCGTTGCTCCGGCGTCGGCCGCACCGCCCGTGTGATATCGGCAAGCGGCCAGGCGGTGACACCCTTGTCCGGTGTGCCGCACAATTGCTGTAGCGTTTGCGGGCTCACGCTGGCGCGCTGGCGCGCGCGGGAGCCGCCGCCGGCTTGCGGATAGTCGTACGGGTTGATGCTGGCATAGGCGGAATAGGGGCTGTCACCACCCCAGAACACGGTGTCGACGAAGTCGTCATACGCGTACGCCCAATAGCCGGGCTCGTAAGCATAGGACCAGAACGTGTAGTCAAAGATGTCGGAGTAGGCATAAGGCCAGAACACGGGCCCAAGCCACGCCACGAACACTGCGGGATGGCGGTGTCGCCAGGCCGCGCGCGCTGATCGATCTGCTCGCGTCGCGACAGCCGCTCGCTTACGGCCGGCGCTGCGCCTGGACGGGAGGGGGCGGCGATATGCGGCGCCGGTCGCGGTGCCATGGCCGGACGTTGCGGCGCTGCCGGCGCCCGATGAAGTTCAGGCCGGGGTGCCGCTATGTGCGGGGCAGCCCGCTGCGGCGGTGCAGCGAAGTGGGGAGTCGGGCGCGGCGGCGGTGAGGCGATGTGCGGCGCCGGACGCGGCGCCATGGCCGGTCGCTGCTGCATGGCCGGGGGATGGAATGCCGGCGCGGCGGGACGCGCCATGGCTGGCGGCGCCGCCGGACGGGCCATTGCAGGTGGTGGTGCTGCCGGACGGGCCATTGCAGGTGGAGGTGCTGCCGGCCGAGCCGCCGGCGCTGCGGCCGGCCCCGGTGGTCCACCTCTTCCGTGTCCCTGGCCGGGTCCCTGGGCGGACGCGCCGACGCTCGTCGCCAGCATCGAGACACCAATCAAAAAAGCAGTCACGCAAACGCCACGCGGACGCATGATCGTCGCTCCCAGCTAGTAACCGCCCACGACTCTTAACGCGCGGGTGGCGGAATCGTTCGTTGTTGGCTGCGGCTGGCGTTGCGATCTTCCGACGCAGGCAGCGTCAGGAGAAATCCTGCGTCAGGGTCGTGGCGAACTGCTCCAGCGCCCAGTCGACCTCAAGCGGCTACCTTGCAGGGCTATGCCGGCTTCTCGCGGAGATCGAGATCTTCTCCAACGACTGGTGGGGCAATTGGACGAGGTGCTGCGCACCTACATCGAACGGCACAGGACGGCGGTCACGAGCGCTGCCCTCACGGGCTTGCGACCTGTTGCAGCGCGTTGAAGCGCGCCTTCTGCTCGCCGCTCAGCGTGGCATAGAACTCGTCCAGGGCGGGTTCGACCAGCTTGGCGGCCGTCAGCGTGAGCCCGCTGAATTGACTTCCGCTTTCAGCGGCAGAACGGACATTGGTCGGACTTACTGCTGGCTCGCCCGGTGCGGCACGCTAGGACGCGCGGTTAAGAAAGATCGGCAGCCCCTGCTTGTTGGCGTAGATGGGGCGGTAGCGCTCCGTGTTGTAGCTGCTCGCAACGTCCAATTTGCGCGGACCGAGCTTGGCATCAGGGATGGGCACGAGGTCGTAGCGGCCCTCGACCAGCGCCGACATGAGGCCGGTCTTGCTTTCCAGCATGGCATCGTAGGCCATGTTACCGAAAGTCAGGGCCACAAGCTTGTCGATGAAGTCCGGATCGCCCGATCGCAGATCGTAGGTGAGATCGGAGGTGATCGTCTCCTCGCCGGTGCGCTGCTTGATCTCGTCGGCAAGCGATTCCGCCACGTTGGCCTTCTTGCGGTGACCGTAGGCGTCAGGCTCGCCATATTCCCGCAGCTTGTAGCCTTCCCACTGAGCTCCCTCGCTGAGCACGATCAGCGCGTAGTTGCTTGGATTGGCGCGCTTGTCCTCGATGAGCAACTGGATCAGCTTGTCGAGGTCGACCTTATACTCCGGTATGACGCATCGTATCGAGGTCGCATACGCGGTGTAGAGTGCCGTAAATCCAGCATCGCGGCCAAAGACGCGGAAAATGCCAATTCGCTCATGCGAGCCGACGGTGGTGCGCTGCCGCTGGATGGCATCGCTGGCGCGGGTGATCGCGGTCGAGAAGCCGATGCAGTACTCGGTGTTGCGGACGTCATTATCCATCGTCTTCGGGATGGCGATGATCTTGACGCCGAGTTCGTTGAGCTTGGCCGCATAACTGAGCGTGTCGTCGCCACCGATGGCGATCAGGTGTTCGATGCCAAGTCCCGAAAGGTTAGCGAGCACCCGGCTGGTGAGGTCCCATGTCTTTGTCGCGATGCCGCCGTTGGTGCTCAGCGAGACCGGAACATCATTGCCGACGAGATGATCGGGCAGCTTTTGTATTTTGGAGGGATTGACGCGGCTCGAGTGCAGCACGGTGCCGCCGCGCCGGTCGATGGTTCGAGTGTTTTCACGGTTCAGCGGGATGACGTAGTGGGACCTGCTGTTTGGGTCGTCGAGGTTCAGGTGCGTGAGGGCCTCCCAACCACGGCGCAGACCGACAACCTCGATGTCGTCCTCACTGCCGCGATAAGTCACGCTCTTGATGACTGCATTGAGGCCGGCGACGTCGCCACCGCCCGTGAGAATGCCGATGCGTCTTTTTGCCATATCCACCTCCCGGATCGGCATGTCGTCATAGCGCCTGCATCTGTCGATTGAACGGTGAACGTCGCTCCAGCTTCTGATTGGAGGCGGCCGCTACTCGGCCGCTTCCGGCTTGCGGTCGTCGCGCAGTCGAAAACGCTTCAGCAGTCCGGACACGGTGTCGCGGAAGCCGCCATATTCCAGTTCGGAATAGGGTAGCATGGCGGCGCCAGACCAGCCTTGGCTGCGCATCTCGATGGCCTTGCGCTGGGCGCGCCGGCGGACCTCATCCCATGCCGGGTTGTCGAAGAAATCGGTGTAGGACTCGGCAAAGCGGCCTTCCCTGTCGATCGAAAAGCCGACGCAAGAAACGATCGGCAGGCAGTACATGCCGGTAACCGGCGTGTTGAGTGGTACCGGCATGAGCGGCATCACATGCGAGCCGCGTGCATCGCCGCCCACGAAGTGCGCTTTGGCGAACGGCGAGATTATTTCCTCCGGAGCTGGGAAAATCCCCTGGTTCCTGACGATCGCGACTGGATCATCCTTGCCGGTGTACTTGCCTGCGATCGCGTGGAGGCGCTGTGCCGAAACGGCCACGACGACCTCGCCATGGGTTCGAGAAATGATGCGATCGATGCCGAAGCGCTCGTTGTCGCGAAGCAGGGCGGCAATGTGGTAGCTGTCGGCGGGTGCGTCGAGCTCGAGTAGGCTGTCGCCGGCTGTGTTGTCCATGTCGATGACGTGGAAACGGAATCCCTTGATCATCGGAGGCAGCATCAGCCCAGCGCAGTACATGGGGTCGGCAAAGGCGAGATAGAGCGGCAGGTTGTAGGCGCCGGGGCCGCATTTGTCGGCCGCGAACACCATGAAGGACTCCGCGGGTCGCACGCCGGAGAGGCTGTGGTCGAAGCTGAGCTCGGCGACGCCTGGGCCGGCGCCGCGAATGTTCCCGGAAGGCGCGTCGGCGAGAAGATCCTGGCCAGCGCCATAGAGCCCGGAGGTTTTCGCGACCGAGGTGGCCGCGAGGAACGTCTTCCAGGCGAGTTGATGGACCTCGGAGCTTCCTTCGCCCCGTGTGTGCGTCATGATGATCGCAATGTCGTCGCCGGTGTGGCAGATGAAACCGTCGATCAGCAGACCATTGCAGATCGCCTTGGCAACCTCGCCCTCGACAGTCGCCATCATGCGCGAAGACGGTTTCGTATGCCCGCCAACGGAGCCAACGTCAGCTTTGATGACTGAAAGAGTGAGTCTCATGAGCATTTCTCCGATCAGTGCGCAGCTCAGCGCCTCCGGCCTCGGCGCTTGCTGCGCCAGGCACGGCGCTGCTCATTCGCGGACAAAAACGTCCGTCGCTCCGATAGGTTCCACGCACCCCGTTCATCCGGTTGCCGGGATCATGCCGAGTTTTGCCTTAGGACCATGCGTCACTATTTGCTGCGCTGCACGAGTCCCGTTCTGGCCGGGCCACTAACTCGTTGTTGGCCGGGCCGGGAGTGCGATCTTCCGACGCAGGCAGCTTCAGGAGAAATCCTGCGTCAGGATCGTGGCGAACTGCTCCAGCGCCCAGTCGACCTCGTCGCTGGTGATCACCAGCGGCGGGGCGATGCGGATCGTGTGCCCATGGGTATCCTTGGCGAGGATACCCTTGCCCTGGAGCGCCTCGCAGTAGCGGCGCGCGCGGCCGGCCTCGGGATGCAGCTCGACCGCCAGCATCAGGCCGCGCCCACGCACGTCGCGGACCGTGTTGGCGCGGATGTCCTTCAAGCCTTCCAGAAGGCGCGCGCCCTGCCTGGCCGCGTTCTCGATCATGCCTTCCTCGACCAGCACGCGCATCGCCGCGCGCGCCACCGCGCAGGCAAGCGGGTTGCCGCCGAAGGTCGAACCATGCTGCCCGGGTCTCAATGTCCCGAGCACTTCGCCGTTCGAGAGCACGGCCGACACGGGATAGAAGCCGCCCGACAAGGCCTTGCCGAGCAGGGTCACGTCTGCCTCGATTCCCTCGTGCTGTTCGGCGAGCAGCTTGCCGGTGCGGCCGAGCCCGGTCTGGATCTCGTCGAGCACCAGCATGACGTTGTTGGCCGTGCAGAGCTCGCGCACCCTGGGGAAATAGCCGGCTGGTGGAATGATGACGCCGGCTTCCCCCTGGATCGGCTCGACCAGGAAGGCGACGGTGTTTGGCGTGATCGCTTGTTCGAGCGCCGCGGCGTCGCCGAACGGGATGATGTTGAAGCCCGGCGCGAACGGACCGAAGTGTCCGCGGGTCTCAGGGTCCGTTGAGAAGCCGACGATGCCCAGCGTGCGTCCGTGGAAGTTGTCGGCGCAGACGATGATCTCGGCCTGGCCGTCCGGCACGCCCTTCACCTCGTAGCCCCATTTGCGCACCGACTTGATCGCGCTTTCGACCGCCTCGGCGCCGCTGTTCATCGGCAGCACCTTGTGGGAGCCGGTCAGCGCCGCGATCTCCTCGTAGAACGGGGCGAGCTGGTCGTTGTGGAAGGCGCGCGAGGTGAGCGTCAGCCTGTGTGCCTGTTCCACCATCGCCGCCAGGATCTTGGGGTGGCAGTGGCCCTGGCTGACCGCGGAATAGGCGGAGAGGCAATCGAGATAACGGTTGCCGTCGGTATCCCAGACCCAGACACCTTCGCCGCGCGACAGGACGACCCCGATCGGTTCGTAATTATGGGCGCCAAAGCGCGCTTCCGTAGCGAGGTAATCAATGACGGACGAGCTCATCTTTCGTCACTCCATTGCTGCGTACCGGCGTCAACCGACTGCACCGCGTTCAAATTGATCCGGGCATCGGCGAGATGCGCGATGCCGCGGATTTGCCTCCCCTTGTCAAATGGTTATGCGGATCCACAGCGGCAATCTCCCGCCAGCCTCCGCTACTGTGCATGGGGTTGTTTTCGACATTTTTATTGTCGGGCCTCAGCCGATCGCGCAGGGCACGCTCAAAAAGCCGCGGAACCGCACCCGCCCGCCGCGCACCGGCTGGCCGTTCACGGCGTAGTTCGGGAAGCGCGCCAGGAAGCGCGAGATCGCGAGGGCACCCTCGAGCCGCGCCAGCGCCATGCCGGCGCATTGATGCGCGCCGGTGGCGAAGGCGAGATGCCGGTTCGGCGTCCGCGCGATGTCGAAGCTCTCGGGGGCCGGAAACTGCGCGGGATCGCGGTTGGCGGCACCGATGCACAGCGTCACCGACGTGCCGGCGTCGAGCATGACGCCGCCGAGCTCGACGGGTTCGGTGGTCATGCGGTTGCCGAGCTGGTTCGAGCTCTCGTAGCGCAGCATCTCCTCCACCGCTGTCTTGATCATGTCGGGGTTGTCGATCAGCCGCTGCTTCTGGTCGGGATTCCGGTCCAGTGCCACGAGGCCGTTGCCGATCAGGTTGGTGGTGGTCTCGTGCCCGGCATTGAGCAGAAAGATGCAATTGTGCAGCAGCTCCTTCTCCGTCAGCCGCTCGCCGTTACCTTCTCCCTGGATCAGGCGCGTCAGCACGTCGCGGTCGGGATTGCCGGGCTTCCGGCGCCGGCGCGCGACCAGCGTTTCGAGATAGGCGAGAAAGTCCTTCACCGCCTTGTTGCCGCGCGCGGCCGCCTCGGGCGACACCACGGGCTCGAGGGCACCGAGGATCGCCAGCGACCAGTCGCGCAGCGGCGCGCGCTCGTCATGGGGCACGTCGAGCAGATTGCCGATCACCTCGATCGGGATCGAGGCGGCAAAATCCTCGATCAGCTCGCAATGGCCCTTGGCAGCGATGGCATCGAGCAGGCTCTCGACCAGCTTGATGAGGTCGCCCTCCATCCCCGCGATCGCCCGCGGCGACAGCGCGCCCATGATCAGGCGGCGCACGCGGGTGTGCGCCGGCGGATCGTTGAAGACGAGGCTCGTGGTATGATGCTCGTAGAGCGGGGTGTCGCCGTATTTCGGCGCGAACTCGCGCTTCTTGTCCGAGCTGAATGACTTGGTGTTCTTGTAGGTGGTGACGAGGTCGTCGTAGCGGGTCAGGAACACGGTGCCGTTCGGCAGGCGCTTGACCGGCTCGTTCTCCCGCAGTGCACGATAAGTCGGGTAGGGGTTGTCGTAGAACTCCGGCGTCAGCTTCTCGAGATCGAAGCTTGCCGCCAGCTCCTTCGCATCTGCGTTCATCCCGTTATACTCGCCGGTTAGGGCCGATATGCCGTTTTTGTTGTTCTGATCGACGCGAGCACGCGTCTACAGTCTTCGCACCTTGCTAGCCGACCGGACAGGAAAATGCACGCCCGCGCTGACGCTGCCGACACGGCACCTTCATGGCCAGACGATATTTTCGCGACCCTGCAACGCTTCGACGTCCGGCAGGTGCCCTACGTGCCCGATGCCGGCCATTCGAAGCTGATCCAGCGCGTGCTGGGGTCCTCCACCATGCGCGGCATTCCCTTGACGACGGAAGAGGAGGGCGTTGCACTTCTGGCGGGCGCCTGGACCGGCGGGCAGCGCGGCGTCCTGCTGATGCAGTCGAGCGGGGTCGGCAATTGCATCAACATGCTGTCGCTGATCCCGATCCTGCGCTTTCCGTTCCTCACGCTGGTGACCATGCGCGGCGAGTGGGGCGAGTTCAATCCGTGGCAGGTGCCGATGGGATCGACCACGCAGGGCGTGTTCGAGCTCTCCGGCGTCAAGGTGCTGCGCGCGTCCAATACGGCCGAGGTGCCGGCGGTGTTGGAGGCAGCCGCAGCGCAGGCCTACAACGCACTCACGCCCACCGCTGTCCTGCTGTCGCAGCGCCTGATCGGCGCCAAGGTTTTCACCAGATGAGCAAGGCCAATCTCCTCGACCGCCGCCAGGTGGTCTCCACGCTGCTCGCGGACCGCAAGGACGTGGTTGCGATCGGCGGCCTCGGGGCCTCCACCAACGACATGTGTGCCGCCGGCGATCACGCCCGCAACTTCTATCTCTGGGGCGGGATGGGCGGCGCCGCGATGATTGGGCTGGGGCTCGCGCTGGCACAGCCGAAACTGCCGGTGCTGGTCATCACCGGCGACGGCGAGATGCTGATGGGCATGGGCAGCCTTGCCACCATCGGGCTCCAGAAGCCGTCCAACCTCTCCATCGTGGTGCTCGACAACGAGGCCTATGGCGAGACCGGCGGCCAGACCAGCCACACCTCGGCCGCCGCCGACCTCGTCGGCGTCGCCAAGGCCTGCGGCATCGGGGACACCCGCGCGATCTCGACCATGGCCGAGGTCGCGGCCTTTGCCAAAGCCGTCCATGACGTCTCGGCGGGGCCGCGATTTGCCAATGTGAAGATCGACAACGCCAGCCTCGAGCGGATCTTGCCAAGCCGGGACGGAACCTACATCGTCAACCGGATCCGTGGCGATCTCGGCTTCCAGCCGATCTAGGTCCATTCCCCGCGGCGACCTCGTCTGCACGTGGGCGGTGCAGGCGGGGCAATTTCCGCTGAATTTACAACGATTTCAGGTTGCGATGCAGCATAATGCTTGACTTTTGCGTGGGTGAGTGCTTACTCACTACCATGAGTTCATTGCGAATGACGAGCGACCTGAGGCGTCAATTGATCCTCGGCGCCGCAAAACGCTGCTTTGCCCGACACGGCTATACCGGCACCACGACCAAGAGCGTGGCGGCCGCCGCTGCCATTTCCGAGGCCCTGCTGTTCAAGCATTTTCCCTCCAAGGCGGCGCTCTACGCTGAAATTCTCAGCGACGAATGCGAAGCCGATCCGGCGCTGACGGATCTTCTGGAGCGGGAGCCATCCACCGCCACCATGGTCGAGCTGATCCGCGGCATGGTCCAGCACTTCCTCCGCATCGCCGATGGTCCGGACCGGGAAGAGGCTCAGCGCCTGCGACTGATGGCCACGAGTCATTTGGATGATGGCGAATTCGCCCGTTTGCTATATGCCAAGATCGAGAAGCTGATCGGGGCGGTCTTCATCGCCTCGCTCGAGCGTGCGGTTGCCGCCGGGGACGCGCGGCCCTGCACTGGCGATCCACTCAACCTGTTCTGGTTTGCGCATCATTCGTTGATGACGGCGGCCCTGACCAGGCTGCCGGCCACGCCCTGTCTCGCTTACGGCAAGGCGAACGATCTGGAGCGTCAGCTCTGTGAGTTTCTCCTGAGAGGTATCGGACTTAACGACGCCGCAATTGCTTCACATCTGGGCCGCGATCAGGCGCCGGGTGTCGGCAAGACGGCGATTGCAGAAAGTGCATGACATGAACATCGTAACCGAACACAAGATTTCGGGCGAACCGATCGACAAGGCTCCCAAGCGTCCGGTCCGGCCGGTGCTCTGGTTCGTCATCGTCGGCACGCTGCTCGGCGTGCTCGTCGGCGGCCTCGTCTGGTTCAATTACTTCCGCGGCCAGATGATCAAGCAGTTCTTCGCCAACAACAAGCCGCCGCCGACCGCGGTCAGTGCGGCCGAGGCGAAGTCCGAGGTGGTGCCTAACCTGCTGACCGCGGTCGGCGGGCTTGCCGCCGTGCACCAGGTCGATGTCAGCGCCGACGTCAACGGCCGCGTCACCGAGATCAAGTTCGAGCCGGGCACGCATGTCGAGGCCGGCACGCCGCTGGTGCAGCTGTTCGACGCGCCCGATCAGGGCGATCTCGCCAACTACAAGGCGCAGGCGACCGTCGCGCAGCTCTCGCTCGATCGTGCCAAGCAACTGGCGTCGCGCCAGTTCGGCCCGCAGGCGACCGTCGATTCGGCGCAGGCCGCGTACGACCAGGCGCTGGCCGGCATCGCCAAGACCGAAGCGCTGATCTCGCAGAAGCTGGTGCGCGCGCCGTTCTCCGGCGATCTCGGCGTCCGCAAGGTCGAGGTCGGCCAATATCTGACGGCCGGTACGGCGATCGTGTCGCTGACCGATCTGTCGGAGCTCTGGGCCAACTTCACGGTGACGGAAAAGGACTCGGGCAACCTCAAGGTCGGTCAGGCGGTCCGGCTGAAGGTCGACGCCTATCCGGGCCGCACCTTCGACGCCAAGATCACCACGATCGAGCCGCAGATCTCGACCGACACCCGCAACATCCGCGTGCAGGCGACCGTCTCCAATCCGGAGAAGATCCTGAAGCCCGGCATGTTCGTGACCACCACGGTGGTGCTGCCGGACAAGCCGGCGGTGATCACCGTGCCGGAGACGGCGGTCGACTACACGCTCTACGGCGACTCGGTGTTCGTGATTACCGAGAAGAAGGAAGAGGACGGCAAGACCAGCCTCTCCGCGGTGCGCACTTTCGTGCAGACCGGCAACCGGGTCGAAGGCCGCGTCGAAATCATCAAGGGTGTGAAGCCGGGCGACAAGGTCGTCGCCGTTGGCCAGCTCAAGCTGCAATCGGGTGCGGCGGTGTCGATTTCGACCGATCCGGCCCCGCAGATCCCGGCGCAGCCGCCGCGCTACTGACCCCTTACCACCCTCAAGTGATCCGGCTCGGCCGGATCACTTTTCTTGAGATAAAGAAATCGAGATCGCCGCGATGGCCTTTACCGATATTTTCATCAAGCGCCCGGTTCTGTCGGTCGTCGTCAGCCTTCTGATCCTGCTGATCGGCCTGCGCGCAGCGATGGTGCTGCCGATCCGGCAATATCCGAAACTGTCGAACACGGTCATCAACATCACGACCGTCTATCCCGGCGCGTCCGCGGACCTGATCCAGGGCTTCATCACCACGCCGATCGAGCAGGCGGTCGCCTCCGCCGAGGGTGTCGACTACATCACCTCGTCCTCCGTGCTGGGCACCTCGACGATCCAGGTCTACATCAAGCTGAACTTCGATCCGAACCAGGCGCTCACCGAGGTGCTGGCCAAGACGAACTCGGTCAAATACCTGATCCCGAAGGAATCCAACGACCCGATCGTCACCAAGACCACGGGTCAGACCACGGCCGTGATGTATCTCGGCTTCTCGTCCGAGGAACTGTCAGGCTCGGCGATCTCGGATTACCTGACGCGCGTGGTGCAGCCGGTGCTGTCGACCGTCGATGGCGTGGCTTCCGCCGATATTCTCGGCGGCCAGACCTTCGCGATGCGGCTGTGGCTCGATCCCGTGAAGATGGCCGGCCGCAACGTGTCGCCGGCCGACGTCTCGGCCGCGATCGCCGCCAACAACTTTCAGTCTGCGGCGGGCCAGACCAAGGGTTACCTGATCGTCTCGAACGTCTCGACGAACACGGGCCTGACCGACGTCAACCAGTTCAGGAAGATGATCGTCAAGGCCAAGGACGGCGGCTTCGTGCGGATGGAGGACATCGCCACCGTCGAGCTCGCAGCCCAGAGCACGGACGCCAGCGTCGCCTTCAACGGCGAGCATGCGATCTTCATCGGTGTGCAGGCAACGCCGCAAGGCAATCCGCTGACGCTGGTCAAGGGCGTGCGCGCGCTGTTCCCCGAGCTCGAACGCAATCTGCCGCCGTCGATGAAGATGAAGGTCGCCTACGACTCGACCAAATTCATCCAGTCCTCGATCGACGAGGTGGAGAAGACGCTGGGCGAAGCCGTGATCATCGTGATCGTGGTGATCTTCCTGTTCCTGGCCTCGCTCCGCTCGGTCATCATTCCCGTCGTCACCATTCCGCTGTCGATGATCGGCGTCTGCACGCTGATGCTGGCTTTCGGCTTCAGCTTCAACCTCTTGACGCTGCTGGCGATGGTGCTTGCGATCGGCCTCGTGGTCGACGACGCTATCGTGGTGGTGGAGAACATCCACCGCCATCTTGAAGAAGGGAAGACGCCTGTCCAGGCATCGCTGCAAGGCGCGCGTGAAATCGTCGGTCCCGTGGTCTCGATGACGATCACGCTCGCGGCCGTGTACGCGCCGATCGGCTTCCTCGGCGGTCTCACCGGTTCGCTGTTCCGCGAGTTCGCCTTCACGCTCGCGGGCTCGGTGATCGTGTCAGGCGTGATCGCGCTGACGCTATCGCCGATGATGTGCTCGGTGCTGCTGAAGAATACCGAAGAGGGCCGCTTCGCCAAGGCCGTCAACAAGGTGTTCGGCGCCCTGACGCGCTGGTATGGGCGCAGGCTCGACCGCTCGCTCGACTACAAGGCCATCACCGGTCTGTTCGCAGTGACGATCCTCGGGCTGGTCGGCTTCCTCTACATGCACACGTCGAAAGAACTGGCGCCGGAGGAAGACCAGGGCATCGTGTTCGCGGTGACCAAGGCGCCGAAATACGCCAACATCGACTATGTCGATTTCTACGGCGAGAAGCTCGACGAGAAATTCCAGAAATTCCCGGAGACCGATCTGCGCTTCGTGCTGAACGGCATCAACGGTCCGCAGGGCGGCATCGCCGGCATGCTGCTGAAGCCGTGGGAGGAGCGCAAGCGCTCGTCGATCCAGTTGAAGCCCCTGGTGCAGGCCGAGCTCTCCAAGATAGAGGGCGTGCAGGCCTTCGCCTTCAACCTGCCGCCGTTGCCCGGCGGACCCGGCGGCCTGCCGGTGCAGATGGTGATCAACTCCACCGCCGGATTCCAGACGGTCTATGAGCAGATGGAGAAGCTGAAGGACGCCGCGCGCAAGAGCGGCATGTTCATCGTGTCCGACAGCGACCTCGCCTATAACCAGCCGAACGTGCAGGTCACGATCGACCGCACCAAGGCCCAGGATCTCGGCGTCAACATGCAGAACCTCGGCAGTACGCTCGCGGTGCTGCTCGGCGGCAACTACATCAACCGCTTCAATCTCGAGGGTCGCTCCTACCAGGTGATTCCGCAGGTGCCCCGGGGCAAGCGGCTCTCGCCGGAATCGCTCGGCGGCTACTATGTGACGACCAATACCGGCCAGCAGCTTCCGCTGTCGACCGTGGTCTCGATCAGGACCAAGACCGACCCGAACTCGCTGACCCACTACAACCAGCTCAATTCGGCGACGTTCTCGGCCGTGCCGATGCCCGGCGTGACCGTTGGTGCTGCGGTCGACTTCCTCGAAAGCGAGGCCAAGAAGCTGCCGCAGGGTTTCAGCCACGACTATCTCGCGGACTCCAGGCAGTATGTGCAGGAAGGCAACCAGCTCGCGATCACCTTCGGCTTCGCGCTGATCATCATCTTCCTGGTGCTGGCAGCCCAGTTCGAGAGCTTGCGTGACCCGCTGGTGATCATGATCTCGGTGCCGATGGCGATCGTCGGCGCGCTGATCCCGCTGTTCTTCGGCGTCGCGACCATGAACATCTACACCCAGGTCGGTCTGCTCACCCTGGTCGGCCTGATCACCAAGCACGGCATCCTGATGGTGGAGTTCGCCAATGAGCTCCAGGTCAACGAGCGGCTCGACCGCCGCTCGGCCATCGAGATGTCGGCCCGCATCCGCCTGCGGCCGATCCTGATGACCACGGCCGCGATGGTGACGGGTCTGATCCCGCTCCTGACCGCGACCGGTGCGGGCGCCGCCAGCCGCTTCTCGATCGGTCTGGTCGTCGTTGCCGGCATGTCGATCGGCACGCTGTTCACGCTGTTCGTGCTGCCCGCGGTCTACGTGGTGCTGGCGACCGACCATCGCGCGGCGGCCGATTCCGAGCGGAACAAGCAGGTCAACGAGCTCGACCTCGGCGCCAAGGCGCTGCGGCCGACCTGAGGCCGCAACGCAAGCTGGTCCCAAGGGCGGCAGCGGCCAATCCGCTGCCGCCCTTTTTCGTTGTACCCGCCGGCGCTGATGCGGTGGTCACCGCGGCCGTCGGCGGGCCCTTTGCCGCGCTCGCGAGAGACAAGGTCGCGTCTTCTTGCTAGGTTCCGCGGGATGAGCCTCTCCCTCCATCCCGACACCCCGCAAGCCAGGACGTTGCCGAGCGCGGCCCCGGATGGGGCCGTGGCCGGCGAGGCGGTGGGGCGAGGGATCAGGATCCGGCTGTTCACCAAATACGTCGCGCTGTTCGTGGCCGTCGTCGCCGTCGCGCTGCTCGCCAACGGGCTGTTCGAAGTCTTCTTCTATTATCGTGAGCACAAGGCCTCGCTGATCCGGGTCCAGCACGAGCAGGCCGAGGCGGCGGCTGCCAAGATCGGCCAGTTTGTCAAGGAGATCGAGAGCCAGCTCGGCTGGACCACGCAGCTGCCGTGGTCGGCGGGCTCGATCGAGCAACGCCGGTTCGACGCGCTGCGGCTGCTGCGCCAGGTGCCAGGGATCACCGAGCTCGCCCAGGTGGATTCGAGCGGCAAGGAGCGGTTGCGGGTCTCGCGGCTGGCGATGGACGCGATCGACAGCGGGATCGACCTGTCGGCCGACCCAAAGTTCACCGAGGCGGTCGCGCACAAGGTCTATTACGGGCCGGTCTATTTCCGCAGGGACTCCGAGCCCTACATGACGCTGGCGCTGGCCGGCGCGCGCAAGGATGCCGGCGTCAGCATCGCGGAGGTCAATCTGAAGCTGATCTGGGACGTCGTCTCCCAGATCAAGGTCGGCGAGCACGGAGACGCCTACGTGGTCGGGCCGGAGGGGCGCCTGATCGCGCATCCGGATATCAGCCTGGTCCTGCGCAACACCGATATGTCGGACCTCGCGCAGGTCCGCGCCGCGCAGGCCGGAGGCGGCACGATGTCCGATCCGCTTCCCGAAGCGCGCAATATCCAGGGGCAGAAGGTGCTGACCGCATCGGCCCCGATCGAGCCGCTGCACTGGACCATGTTCGTCGAGCTGCCGGTCGAGGAGGCCTATGCCGCGCTCTATGCCTCGCTGCAACGGCTTGCGATCGTGCTGCTCGCGGCGTCGATCTTCGCGGTGCTTGCGGGGATATTCCTCGCGCGCCGCATGGTGGGACCGATCCAGGCGCTGCGCAGCGGCGCCGAGCGGATCGGGGGCGGCGATTTCTCCCAGCGCATTGCGATCAAGACCGGCGACGAGCTCGAAGGGCTCGCCGACCAGTTCAACGACATGGGCGCGCGCTTGCAGGAATCCTATGCCGACCTTGAAAACAAGGTCGAGCAGCGGACCGCGGAATTGAGCGAGTCGTTGCAGCAGCAGACGGCGACCGCCGATGTGCTGAAAGTGATCAGCCGTTCGGCGTTCGACCTGCAAACCGTGCTGAACACCCTTGTCGGCTCTGCGGCGCGCTTGTGTGACGCGGACGAAGGCACGATCTTTCGGCCTAGCGATGGCGTCTTCTATTTGGCGGCAAGCTGCGGGCTCGACGCGGAGCAAGAAAACAAGCTTCGGACATTCGCTTCCGTACCCGAACGGGGAAGTGTGGTCGGGCGTACGCTGCTCGACGCCAAAACGGTTCATGTCCCGGATGTGCAGGCCGACCCGGAATATGCACCCTCGTCCGCTCGAAGGCGTTCAAACGTGCGTACGATGCTTGGTGTGCCTCTGCTTCGAGAGGGGGCGCCAATCGGCGTGTTTGTCCTGACGCGGCATATGGTGCGGCCCTTTAGCGACAAGCAAATCGAACTCGCCACCACATTTGCAGATCAGGCGCTCATCGCGATCGAGAATGTCCGATTGTTCGAGGAGGTCCAGGAACGCACCAGAGAGCTGTCGCGGTCCCTCGATGATCTGCGCGCCGCACAGGATCGCCTGATCCAGACCGAGAAGCTCGCCTCCCTCGGCCAGCTCACGGCGGGGATCGCCCACGAGATCAAGAACCCGCTCAATTTCGTCAACAACTTCTCGTCGGTTTCGACCGAGCTGATCGACGAGCTCAACGAGGTGCTCGAAGCGGCAAAGCTCGATGGCAAGACCAAGGCGGAGGTCGACGAGCTGACCGGCATGCTCAGGGGTAATCTCGAGAAGGTGGTGCAGCACGGCAAGCGCGCCGATTCCATCGTCAGGAACATGCTGGTGCATTCGCGCCAGGGTTCCGGCGAGCATCGCCCCGTCGATATCAATGCGGTCGTGGAGGAGAGCCTCAATCTCGCCTATCACGGCGCGCGCGCCGAGCGGCCCGCCTTCAACGTCACGCTCCAGCGCGCGTTCGACCCCGCCGCCGGCCTGGTCGACATCTATCCGCAGGAGATCACGCGCGTCTTCCTCAACCTGATCTCGAACGGCTTCTACGCTGCGGCCAAGCGCAAGGAAAGCACGGCGGAAGGTTTTGAGCCGATCGTGAGCGCCGCAACCAGGAGCCTCGGCGACAAGGTCGAGATCCGGATCCGCGACAACGGCACCGGGATTCCGCCCGAGGTGAAGGAGAAACTATTCAATCCGTTCTTCACGACCAAGCCGGCCGGTGAGGGCACCGGGCTCGGCCTGTCCATGAGCCATGACATCGTCGTGAAGCAGCACGGCGGCACGATCGACGTGAAGACCGAGCCCGGTGTATTCACCGAATTCATCATCACGCTGCCGCGCACGATGGCAGCGGGCGACACTGCCGGAGGCAAGACTTGAACGTTTATATCCTGGTCGTCGATGACGAGCCCGACGTCGAACCGCTGTTCAGGCAGCACTTCCGGCGCGACCTGCGCGCCGGCCGCTTCCAGATGGAGTTTGCTCCCTCTGCGGCCGATGCGCTGAGGCGTGCCGCCGAGGTTCGCGATCCTTCGCTGATCCTGATTCTGTCGGACATCAACATGCCCGGCATGAGCGGGCTCGACCTGCTGCCGAAGGTGCGCGCCGACTATCCGCACGTTCCCGTCATCATGATCACCGCCTATGGCGACGCCGAGACACGCAGAAAGGCGATCGAGCGAGGCGCCCACGGGCTCCTCACCAAGCCGATCGACTTTGCGCTGCTGCGCCAGGAGATCGACACGAGGCTCGAGCAAGCCGCATGACTGCGACCATCCTCTTCGTCGACGACGAGCCGGACCTCGAGGCGCTGATCCTGCAAAAGTTCCGCAGGCAGATTCGCGATGGGCTGCTCACCCTCATGTTTGCCCGCGACGGCCTCGAGGCGCTGGAGGCGCTGGAGCAGAATCCGCATGTCGATATGGTGGTCTCCGACATCAACATGCCGCGGATGGACGGGCTATCGCTGCTGGCAAAGCTCCAGGAGGCCGAGGACAAGAAGTCGACCATCATCGTCTCCGCCTATGGCGACATGAGCAACATCCGCATCGCCATGAACCGCGGCGCGTTCGACTTCCTGACCAAGCCGATCGACTTCGCCGATCTGGAGGCCACGATCCAGAAGACCATCGGCCACGTGGAGATGCTGCGCGAGGTGCAGCGGCGCCAGATGGAAGCCGAGCGCGCCCATGCCTCGCTGTCGCGTTTCTTCTCGCCGGAGATCGCAAGGCGCCTGGCTGCGGATGTCGAAGGCGGCATGGAGGTGCAGTGGCGCGATGTCGCCACCCTCTTCACCGACATTACCGGCTTCACCTCGCTGGTCGAGAGCGCGGCGCCCCAGACGCTCGGCGAGCTCCTCAACGAATATGTCGGCGGCATGACCGAGATCGTCTTCGCGCATGAGGGGACGGTGGCCAAGATCATCGGCGATGCGATTCAGGTGCTGTTCAACGCGCCCGGCGACCAGCCGGACTATGCGACGCGCGCGGTTGCCTGTGCCCATGATCTGGACGCCTGGGCGGAGGACTTCTCCGCGCGCTGGAGGGCGCGAGGCGTGAATTTCGGGACGACCCGGATCGGTGCCCATGCCGGGCCGGCGCTGGTCGGCAATTTCGGCGGCAACCGCTTCTTCGACTACACCGCCTATGGCGACTCCATCAACATCGCGGCGCGGCTGGAAGCCGCCAACAAGCATCTCGGCACCCGCATCTGCGTCAGCTCCAGCGTCGCCGGGGCGGCCGAGAATTTTCAGGGCCGTCCCGTGGGCGAGCTGATGCTGCGCGGGCGCAGTGAGCCGCTGCGTGCGTTCGAACCGCTGCCGCGGGCCAAATTCGAAGCGCCGGTGACGGCGCTCTATTCCGAGGCTTTTGCCAAGATGGAGGCCGGCGATGCCGCCGCCATGCCGGCCTTTGCTGCGCTGGTCGGGATGCACGCCGACGATCCGCTGGCCGGTTTTCACCTGAAGCGCCTGCTCAACGGCGCCAAGGGCATTCGCATGCAACTGGAATAGGAGTCCGTCATGACGCGTGAATTCTCCGCCGGCAATTATCGTTTCATTCCGTCCGTGTTCCAGTATTCGGCCGGCGCGGCCGCGGACGAGGGCTATGAGATCGAGCGCGTCCGTTTCGATCGCCTGCTGCCGCTGGCCGAGGGCTTTGCGCTGGCGGCGAAGTTCATCCAGGAGGCCGGGCGTCCGCTGACCGCGTTCTGCGCCTGCGAGCTGCGCTCGCCGGCGGCCTTCAGCGAGGAAGGCTTTCGTGCGTTCAACCTGCACTATGTGAAGACGCTGTCCGAATGGGGCATCTTCGACGGCACCACCAATCCGGTGGCGCGCAGCAACGTCTGTCCCGAGATCGATCCGCCGTCCGAGCCGTCGTTCTACGCGTTCTCCTTCACGCGCCCGACGCGGTCGAAGGCCCCGAGCTTCGTGATCGCCGGCGGTGCCGAAGCGCGCGAGGGCAGCGGCACTTATGTCGAACGCACGGTGCGCTACCGCGACCTCAGCCCGGAGGGGCTGCGCGAGAAGGTGCGGTTCACCACCACCTCGCAGATGGAAAGCCGGATGGCGGCCTTCGGCTTCGGCTGGAAGGACACCACCGGCGTGCAAGCCTATTCCGTGCACGACTTCCACCATGCGCTGGTGGGCGAACTGGTCCGCCGCGGCGCATTGCGCTCCGGCCTGACCTGGCACTATGCCCGCCCGCCGGTGGTCGACCTCGAGTACGAGATGGATTGCCGCCGCGTGATGCGCGAGGTGGTGATCTAGCGCTGGCGCGGGTCGAGCGCGTCGCGCAGGCCGTCGCCGAGCAGGTTCAGCGACAGCACCACGAGGAAGATCGCGAGCCCCGGCCAGATTGCCATCCATGGTGCCTGGGTCAGGAAGCGTTGCGCCGCGTTGAGCATGCTGCCCCAGGACGGTGCGGGCGGCTGCTGGCCGAGGCCAAGGAACGAGAGGGCCGCCTCGGCGATGATGGCGGCGGCGATCGACAGCGTCGCCTGCACCAGCAGCGCCGGCAGGATGTTGGGCAGGATGTGCGAGAATGCGATCCGCCAGCCGGGGTTGCCGAGGGCGCGCGCGGCCTCGACATAGTCCTCGGCCTTCACGCTCAGCACCTGGCCGCGGGTCAGGCGGACGAAGATCGGGGTGGCCGAGATGCCGATCGCGATCATCGCATTGCCGAGGCTCGGACCGAGAAACGCGGCTAGCGCGATCGCCAGGATCAGGAACGGGCAGGCCAGCATCGCATCCGTGATCCGGCTGATCAGCGCATCGACAAATCCGCCGCGATAGCCGGCAAGCAGGCCGAGCGGTACGCCGACGCCGAGCGCGATCGCGACCGAGATCAGGCCCGCGAGCAGGGAGGCGCGCGCGCCGTAGACGATGCGGCTGAGGATGTCGCGGCCGAGCTCGTCGGTGCCGAACCAGTGCGCCGCGGTCGGCGGCTTGCGTACCAGGCTCCAGCTCGTCGCGATGGGATCATAGGGCACGACGACCGGCGCAAGGGCTGCAAGCGCGATGAACATCGTGATCACGACGAGCCCGAACACCGCCGCCTTGCGCTTGAACAGCCGCCGCCGCGCGCGGCGCGCCGGGCTGTCCAGCTCATGGGCTTGCGTGACGGGGCTGGGCAAGGCTGCGTCGGTCATGGCGCTAGCCCCGCAGCCGCGGATTGACGAGGATATAGGCGACGTCGGCAACGAGGTTCAGCGTGATGTAGACCGTGGCCGTCACCAGCACCACGCCCTGCACCACCGCATAGTCGCGGTTGAAGACGGCGTCCACGATCAGCTTGCCGAAGCCGGGAATGGAGAAGATCTGCTCCGTCAGCACGGCGCCCGACAACAGCGTGCCTAGCTCGAGCGCGCCGAGCGTGATGATCGGCGTGAGCGCATTGCGCATCGCGTGCTTGAGGATGACGGAGCGCTCCGACAACCCCTTCGCGCGTGCCGTGCGGACATAGTCGCTCTCCAGCACCTGGAGCATGGCGCTGCGGGTATGCCGCATCAGGATCGCGGAAATCGCGTTGCCGAGCACGAAGGCGGGCATGATGGTGGCGGCCAGGCTCGCGCGCCAGTTCTCGGTGAGAGGCACGTAGCCCGAGGCCGGCAGCCAGCCGAGCTCGATCGAGAACAGGAAAATCAGCAGGATCCCGAGCCAGAAATTCGGCGTCGAGATGCCCCACAGCGCAAACAGGTTCGCGCCATAGTCCCACGCCGTGCCCTTCTTCACCGCGGAGACGATGCCGGCGGGAATGCCGATGAAAAACGCGATCAGGATCGCCATCGAGCCGAGCTGGAGCGTCACCGGCAGTTTCTGCGCGATCAGCTCCCGCACCGGCATCTTGTTGCGCAAGGACTCGCCGAAATTGCCGGTGAGGACTCCCTTAAGCCAGTAGACATATTGCACGGGGATCGGCTGATCGAGCTTGTATTGCTGCCGGATCTGCTCGATCGCGGCGGGATCGCGTTCCTCGCCGGCCATCACCAGCGCCGGATCGCCCGGCAGCAATTGCTGGAGCGAAAAGATCAGCACCGACACGAAGAACAGCGTCGGCACGATCTGCGCGATGCGGTGGGCGAGGAACTTCAGCATGGCCCCGCCTGTGTCCCGGGTGATGCCGCGATCACTTGAACTTCAACCCGACCACGCGCACGAGGCCATCAGGCATCTGCTTGTAACCCTGGAGCTTGGTGGTGTGAGCGATCAGGAGCTTACGGTGGTAGATGTAGATGATGGGCAGATCGTCCAGCACGATCTTGGTCAGCTTCTCATAGATTGCCTTGCGTTCGTCGACGTTGGAGGTCGTCCGCCCATCTTCCAGGAGCTTGTCGGCCTCGGGGTTCGAATAGACAGCGTCGTTCTGCGGCGCCTTGCTGCGCATGAAGATGTAGGAATTGCCGTCCGGATCGATGCGTCCGCTCCAGTTGATCTGGAAGATCTGGAACTCGCCGGCCTGGGCCTGTTTGAAGGTGGTGGCGAATTCGACAACGCGGACCTTGATGTCGAAGCCGGCTTCGGCGGCCATCGACTGGACGACCTGCGCCACGGCTTCATTCTCCGCGCCCTTGGGGATCATGTAGTCCACGGTCACCGGCACGGTGACCCCGGCTTCCTTCAACAGCGCCTTCGCCTTGGCGATGTCGCGGCCCCGAACCGGGAATGCCTTCTGATAATAGGGATGCGTCGGGCTGACCCATTGGTTGCCGGGGCTGAATTCGCCGTTGAACACGACCTGGTTGATGGCCTCGCGATCGATCGACAGATCCAGCGCCTGGCGGACCTTGGCCGACTGGCTCAGCGGCCCCTTGGCCTTGTCGTTGCCGATGTTGACGGTGAGGCCGTAATAGCCGAGCTCGGGCGCCGTTGACAACACGAGGCGGGAATCGGCGCGGACGTCCTTGATGTCGGTCGCGAGCACGCGCTCGATCAGGTCCAGCCCGCCGGACTTGAGGTTCGCAAGGCGCACCGTGGCATCGACGATCGGCAGGAACACGACGCGATCGATATGGATGTTGTCCTTGTTCCAGTAGTCGGCGAACTTCTCGAGCACCATGCGATCCTGCTGCACGCGCTCGACGAACTTGTAGGGGCCGGCGCAGACCGGATGCAGGCCGAACTTGTCACCGGCCTCCTTCGCCGCCTTGGGCGAAACCATCATGCCGGAGCGGTCGGTGAGCTGGGCGATCAGCGGTGAGTACGGCGTTTTCAGCACCAGCTTGATGGTCAGGGGATCGACGACGTCGACATGATCGACACTGGCGAGCTCCGACTTCCGGAACGAGGTCGGCAGCGTCATGTGACGCTCGATCGAGAATTTTGCAGCTTCGGCGTCCAGCGGCTCGCCATCATGGAATTTGACGCCTGGCCGGAGCTTGATCGTCATCTCCTTGCCGTCGGCCGACGTCTCGTGGGACAGCGCGAGCTGCGGCACGATGTTGAGCTTCTCGTCGATGTCGAACAGCTTGTCGCAGAACGCGGAGAACACGATGCGGCCGACATAGGTGCGGCCGATGCTGGGATCGAGGATATCAGGGTCTTCGGCGATCCCGATGCGAAGCGTGGGCTGAGCCTGGGCAGTGCCCGCGAGCGACGTCAGCAAGGCCGACGCCAGGATTGTCAAACGCATAAAGCTCATCGCTCTCGACCTCTGTTTCACGGCTATGCGGGGTCCGCCCCCAATGAACTAACCCCGCCGGCGCGTGCTGCTTCCGGACCGCCGCTGAAGGCGGCAACCAATTTTTCAAGAACCGGCGAGAATCCGCCGTCCATGGGGACGATGGCCGCGGAGGACGGCAGTTCCGACGTTCGGTGGCAGGCCGTTGCATGTCCGGTGCCATCCGAGACCAACTGAGGCATTTCGCTGCGGCAGCGGTCCACGACATAGGGACAGCGGGTGTGGAAGCGGCATCCCGGCGGCGGATTCAGCGCGCTGGGGATCTCTCCCTGAAGCACAATCCGGCTGCGCTTTGCCCGCGGTTTAGGCACGGGAATCGCGGACAGCAGCGCGCGGCTATAGGGGTGCCGGGGCGCGGCGAACAGCGCGTCCGCTTCCGCCGTCTCGACGATCTGGCCGAGATTCATCACTGCGACGTGGTCGGCGATGTGCTTGACCACGGCGAGGTCATGCGAGACGAAAATGTAGGCAAGGCCGAGCCGGTCCTGGAGCTCGCGCAGGAGGTTGAGGATCTGCGAGCGGATCGAGACGTCGAGCGCCGAGACCGGCTCGTCGCAGATGATCAGCTTCGGTTCGACCGCGAGCGCGCGGGCAATGGCGATGCGCTGCCGCTGGCCGCCCGAGAATTCGTGCGGATAGCGCCGGGCAAGGCGCGGCTCCAGGCCGACCAGCCGCAAGATTTCCTCGACGCGCTCGCGCCGCCGCGCGGGTGGGACGAGATCGTGCAGCGCCAGCGGCTCGGTCAGGATCTGGCCGACCGTCATGCGCGGATTGAGCGAGGCGTAGGGGTCCTGGAAGATGATCTGCGCTTCGCGGCGGAACGCGCGGAGCGCTCCGGCGTCGAGCGAGAGAAGGTCGCGGCCATCGAAGCGGATCGTGCCTGCATCCGGCTCGATCAGCCGCAGCACCAGGCGGCTGACGGTGGATTTGCCGCAACCGGATTCGCCGACCAGGGCCAGCGTCTTGCCCGCCTCGAGCGAGAAGCTGACGCCATCGACCGCTTTGACATGCGCGAGTGCCCGGCCGAACAGCGAGCGCTCGGCGACGAAATGCTTGACCAAGCCTTCGACCTCGAGAAGCGCCATCACGACACCAGAAGTTCGAGCGGCGCGCGGATGCAGCGCGAGAGGTGACCGGGGCTGATTTCCACGAGCGGCGGCGGCGCCTTGGTGCAGGCGTCCAGCACGAAGGGGCAGCGTGCGGCGAAGCGGCAGCCGACGGGCGGCTGCGCCATGTTCGGGACCATGCCTTCGATCGTCGCAAGCTGCTCGGCACGGTGGTCGAGCCGCGGGATCGAGCCGAGCAGGCCGACGGTGTAGGGATGCTGCGGCGTCGAGAACAACTCATCCACCGGCGCGCGCTCGACGATCTCGCCGGCATACATCACCGCGACCTCGTCGCAGACCTCGGCGACCACGCCGAGATCGTGGGTGATCAGGATGATCGCGGCGCCGCTTGCCGCCTTCAATTCCCGCATCAGCTCGAGGATCTGCGCCTGCAAGGTGACGTCGAGCGCGGTGGTCGGCTCGTCCGCGATCAGGAGGCGGGGGTCGCAGGCCAGCGCCATCGCGATCATCACGCGCTGGCGCATGCCGCCGGAGAGCTTGTGCGGATATTCGTCGACGCGCCGTTCGGGCGAGGGGATATGGACCCGCCGAAGCAGCTCGATCGCGCGGTCGCGTGCGCTGCGCCGCGAGCCGCCACGATGGCGCAGGATCGTCTCGATGATCTGGTCGCCAATGGTGAAGCTCGGGTTGAGCGAGGTCATCGGCTCCTGGAAGATCATTGCGAGCCGGTTGCCGCGCAGGTCGCGCAAGGTCTGATCGGATGTCTTCAGCAGGTCGAAGCCATCGAAGCGGATCGCGCCTGATATCTCCGCGCTTTGCTTCGGCAGCAGGCCCATGATCGCCAGCGATGTCACGCTCTTGCCGCAGCCGGATTCGCCGACGAGGCCGAGCGTCGCGCCATTGGCGACGCTGAGATCGACACTGTCGACCGCATGGGTGACGCGGCCGTCGTCGCCGTGGAAGCGGATACGGAGATCCGTGATCTCGATGAGTGGGCTTGTGCTCATGATCGCCTTGCACGCGCCGCGGCGATGCTGGCGTCGATGACGCTGCGATCGGCGTTGCCAGCCGGGTTCTGCCGTGTCGGCATGGAGTTGCGGAAGTGCACCCAAAGCTCGTGGCTGACGCGTTCGAGCCGTTCCAACTCGCCGAGGGGATCGGGATGATCGTCGGCGCGAATGTCCAGCGCCGGCCATTCCTCCTCGCCGTGGATCAGGAGCGCTGCGGACTGCTTGCCGCGCTTGTCGCCGCCGGCGGCCTCGCCCGCGCGCATCGCCGCGAGCAGGCGGCGCGGAAAGGGCAGGCTGTCATTGGCGATGTAGGTTTTGGCCGTCTCGTCGAGCACGTCAGGGCCAGCAAGCATGTTGCCGGCGATGGAGAAGCCGCTGCCCGCGATGTGGCCGCACCAGTCGACGCAGTCGCGCCCGGTGTGCACAGCAATCTCGCCGCTCGCGTCCATGATGTGAATCTGACGGCTTTCGCGTCCGTCATCGGTCGCGAGCAGGCTGGCGAGCACGTCATGCGCGTTCAGGCCTTCACGCAAGAGCTTGACGCCGTCGATGCCGTAATAGGGATTGACGAAGGCCTGGGTCGCGATCGCGCCGAGGCCGGCGGCGATATAGGGCACGCGCGCGCCGACGGCGAAGAAGCGCGTCGCAACCGCGATGCCGAACTGGCCGGTGGCGGGATCACGTGCGATGATCGACCAGGTCATATTCTGTCCATCAGCGTCCTGCTGCGTAGCCCTGCATGCCGCGGGGATTGGCGGCGGCGCGGCGACGCACCCCGACGCGCGAGGCCGCGGTGAGGCGGCCCTCGGACCAGTCGGGGCCGATCTCGACGATATGCCCGCGCTCGCGCAGGTTCTCGATCGTCGCCTTCGGCACGCGGTTCTCGACCACGAGCACGCCGGGGCGCGCGGTGCGTGGCCAGAACGAGATCGGGAAGTGCTCGGAATGCCAGGCCGGCGCGTCGATCGATTCCTGGAGATTGAGATTGCAATGGACGTGGCGCAGGAAGAATTGCGTGATCCACTGATCCTGCTGGTCGCCGCCGGGCGAGCCCCAGGCGAGATACGGCTCGCCGTCGCGCAGCGCCATGGTCGGCGACAGCGTCGTGCGCGGCCGCTTGCCCGGCGCGAGCGCCGCCGGATGGTCTTCCTCCAGCCAGAACATCTGCGCGCGGCTGCCCAGACAAAAGCCGAGCTCCGGAATGATCGGCGAAGATTGCAGCCAGCCGCCCGACGGTGTCGAGGAGACCATGTTGCCGGCCTTGTCGATGATGTCGAAATGCACGGTGTCGCCGCGCACCTCGCCGAAGCGTCCGACCGTCGGCTCGCCGGCGCCGAGCGCGCCGACCGCTTCGCGCCGGCCTTCGGCCCGCCGCAGCTTGACCACGCCGCCAAAACCTTCCACCGAGCCGGGGCGGAAGTCGAGCGAGGCCTTGTCGGTGACGAGCTTGCGGCGCTCGTCGTTGTAGGCATCCGACAGCAGCGTCGCGATCGGGATCTCGTTGAACTTCGGATCGCCGTAGAACTTTTCGCGGTCGGCGAAGGCGAGCTTGGCGCACTCGATCTGGAGATGGATGAATTCCGGCCCGGTCGGGTCGAGTCCGTCGAGCGCAAAGCCCTTGAGCAGCGCGAGCTGTTGCAGCGTCACCGGCCCCTGGCTCCAGACACCGGCTTTGCAGACGGTGTAGCGGCCATAGTCGTAGGTGAGCGGCGCCTCGATGGTCGGCTGCCAGCGCGCCATGTCGTCGGCTGAGAGCACGCCGCGATGCGGCGAGCCGCTGACGTCCATCACCTCTTGCGTGCGGCAGAATTTGTCGATGGCTTCCGCGACGAAGCCGTGCGACCACGCCTTGCGCGCGCGCTCGATCTCGGCATCGCGGCCTCCGCCGCCGCTCTCTGCCTCGCTGAGGATGCGGGTGTAGGTCGCGGCCAGCGTCTTGTTGGTGAAGAGCGTGCCCGGCTTCGGCACCTCGCCGTTCGGCAGGTAGACCGCGGCCGAGGTCGGCCAATGCTTGCGGAACAGCTGCTCGACGGTCTGGATCGTGGCGCAGGCGCGCTCGACCAGCGGATAGCCATCGCGCGCGTAGGAGATTGCGGGCTCCAGCACATCGCGCACGCGCATGGTGCCGTAGTCTCGCAACAGCATCATCCAGGATTCGAAAGTGCCGGGCACGCAGGCGGCGAGCAGGCCGGTGCCCGGCACCATGTCGAGGCCTTCGCTCTTGTAATGCGCGATGGTGGCGCGCGCCGGCGCCGGACCCTGGCCGCAGATCACTTCGGTGCGGCCGCGCTTCACGTCGTGGACGATAACAGGTACGTCGCCGCCGGGGCCGTTCAGATGCGGCTCGACCACCTGGAGCGTGAAAGCGGTGGCGACGCCGGCATCGAAGGCGTTGCCACCCTTTTCCAGAATCGCCATGCCGACGGCGGTCGCGATCCAGTGCGTGGTGGCGACGACCCCGAACGTGCCCTCGATCTCGGGACGCGTCGTGAAGGGATCCGGATTGACGTTGCTGGCCATGGGATTTCGCTACCTTGTTTGCGGCGCGCGCAATTGATCACAGGCGATGCCGTGCCGCCAATGCGCAGGCCGCATGGCACGCGCGCGTCACGCCGGTACCGGCGCGGTGTTAACCGCATGGCAGGCAACGCCGTCGATCAGTTGCGGCGCTTCCTTGCGGCAGAGGTCGAACGCCAGCGGACAGCGCGGATTGAAGGCGCAGCCGGGCGGTGGATTGATCGGGTTCGGGATCTCGCCCTTGACCGGAATGCGCTGGCGACCGCTCATGGCAAGATCGGGCACGGCGCCCAGCAGCATCTTGGTGTAGGGCATGCGGGGGCGGGCAAACAGCTCGCGGCCTTCCGCGATCTCGACGATGCGGCCGAGATACATCACGCCGACGCGGCTTGCCATGTGGCGGACCACGGCAAGGTTGTGGCTGATGAACATGTAGGTCAGGCCGAACTTGTCCTGGAGGTCGCGCATCAGGTTCAGGATCTGCGCCTGCACCGAGACGTCGAGCGCCGAGGTCGGCTCGTCGCAGACGATGAACTCGGCATCGGAGGCGAGCGCCCGCGCGATCGCGATACGCTGGCGCTGGCCGCCGGAGAACTCGTGCGGGAATTTCAGCCGGTCGTCGGGATGCAGGCCGACGAGGCTGAGCAGCTCGCCGACGCGCGCCTGGATGTCGCGCTCGCCCTGGATCAGGTCGAAGGCGCGGATCGGCTCGGAGATGATGGCATCTACGCGGAAGCGCGGGTTCAGGCTCGCATAGGGATCCTGGAAGATCATCTGGATGCGGCGGCGCAGCTTTCGCCGCGCCTGCGCCTGCCGCGGATCCGCCATCGAGACGCCGTCGATCTGGACGTCGCCGGAGCTCGGCGGCAACAGGCCGACCACCATCCGCGCCACCGTGGTCTTGCCGGAGCCGGACTCCCCGACCAGCGCAAAGGTCTCGCCCTTCCTGATGTCGAAGGTGACGTCGTCGACAGCCTTCAGATATTCGAGATGCCCGCCTTCCAGCACGCGGTTGAGCCAGGGCTTCGAGACATCGAAGACGCGGCGCAGATTTGTGGCCTTGACGAACGGGGCGCTCATGCCGCGCTCTCCGCCGGCGCATTGTCATAGAGATGGCAGGCGACCGATTGCGCGCCACGCGGCAGTGGCTCCGGCCGATCAACACGGCAGCGGTCGAATGCGAACGCGCAGCGCGGATTGAACGAGCAGCCGCGCGGAATCGCCGACAGGCGCGGCATGGAGCCGGGAATTTGCACCAGGCGCTTGTCCTCGCCCGCGAGCGTCGGGATCGCGCCCATCAATCCTTTTGCGTAGGGATGCAGCGGGTTCCTCACGACGTCCTGCACCGGACCGATCTCGGCGACGCGGCCGGCATACATCACCGCGACGCGGTCCGAGGTCTCCGCGATCACGCCCATGTCGTGCGTCACCAGCATCACCGCGGTGCCGTGGTCGCGGCCGAGCCGCTTGATCAGCGAGATGATCTGCGCCTGCACGGAGACGTCGAGCGCCGTGGTCGGCTCGTCCGCGATGATCAGCTCCGGCTCGGCGCAGATCGCGAGCGCAATCACCACGCGCTGGCGCATGCCGCCGGAGAACTCGTGCGGATAGCCGTCGATGCGCTTTTCCGGCGCGGGAATCCCGACTTCGGCGAGCAGGTCGATGGCGCGGCGGCGGGCCGCCTGTTCGGACAGATTGAGGTGGGTCCGGATCGTTTCCACGATCTGGTCGCCGACCCGGTACAGCGGATTGAGCGAGGTGAGGGGATCCTGGAAGATCATGCCGATGCGTTTGCCGCGGATGCGGCGCATCTCCTCCGGCGGCAGATTGTCGATGCGCAGGCCTGCGAGATGAATCTCGCCGCCGGCGATGCGGCCCGGCGGATCGATCAGGCCGATCACCGAAAGGCCGGTGACGGATTTGCCGGCACCGGATTCACCGACCACGCCGAGTACCTCGCCCTTGGCGATGTCGAAGGAGACGTCGTCGATGGCGCGCAGCGTGCCGCGGCGGGAGGCGAACTCCACCTGAAGATTACGCACGGAGAGAACAGGTTCGGTCATGGGCGACGCACACTCATCGAAGTTTTGGGTTGAGCGCGTCGCGCAGCCAGTCGCCGAGCAGGTTGATGGAGAGGATCAGCGCGGCGAGCGCGAGCCCCGGAAAGGCGACGATCCACCATTCGCCCGCGAACAGATAGTTGTTGCCGATGCGGATCAGCGTGCCGAGCGAGGGCATGGTGTCGGGCAGGCCGACGCCGAGGAAGGACAGCGTCGCCTCGGTGATGATGGCGAGCGCGAGGTTGATGGTGGCGATGACCAGGATCGGACCCATCGTGTTCGGCAGCACATGCCGCAGCATGATCACGGGGGCGGGCAGGCCGATCAGCTGCGCGGCGGCCACGTAGTCCTTGTTCTTCTCGACCATCACGGAACCGCGCACGGTCCGGGCATACCCGACCCAGAAACTCAGACCAATCGAGATCACCAGCACCACCAGCATGCTGGTCGCATCCAGCCGGTTGCCGAGGATCGATTTCGCGATGCCATTGACCAGCAGCGCGATCAGGATGGCGGGGAAGGTGAGTTGGACGTCGGCGATCCGCATGATCACGCCGTCCACCGCGCCGCCGAAATAACCGGCGATCAGGCCGAGCGCGATGCCGAGCGCGCCGGCGAAGATCACGCCGGCGACGCCGACAGCGAGCGAGATACGCATGCCGTAGAGGATGGCGGAGAACACGTCGCGGCCCTGCTCATCGGTGCCGAGCAGGAACGGGCTCTGGCCGTCGGCGGTCCATAGCGGCGAAATCCGCGAGTTCATCAGCTGAAGTTGCGCCGGATCGAACGGGTTCTGGACCGCAAGCCAGGAGGCAAAGATCGCAAGCAGGAAGAACAAGACCGTGATGGCGGCCGCGACCATGGTGAGCTTGGAACGGCGGAAGGAATAGAAGACGTCGCTGTCGAGCGCGCGGCTGAGCCAGCCGCGGGCAGCGTGTGTCGGCTGCGTGCTCTGCTTGTCGGAATTTGAGACGACTGCGTCGGACATGCAGGCTGCCTTATGTCGCGCGGCCGACGGTCGAGCGCAGGCGCGGATCGACCACGGTGTAGAGGATATCGACCACCAGATTGATGGTGACGAAGATCAGCGAGACCATCAGCAGGTAGGCGGCCATGATCGGGATATCGACGTTTTGCACGGCCTGGACGAACAGAAGTCCCATGCCCGGCCACTGGAACACGGTTTCGGTGATGATCGAAAATGCAATAACCGAGCCAAACTGGAGCCCGGCTACCGTGATCACGGGAATGAGCGTGTTCTTGAGCGCGTGGCCGAAATGGATGGCACGGGTGGTCAGCCCCCGGGCGCGCGCGAAGCGGATATAGTCGGTCCGCAGCACTTCCAGCATCTCCGCGCGCACCAGCCGCATGATCAGGGTCATCTGGAACAGGCCGAGCGTGATCGAGGGCATGATCAGCGCCTTCAGGCCCGACAGCGTGAGCAGGCCCGTCGTCCACCAGCCGAGCCTGACCACCTCGCCGCGGCCGAACGAGGGCAACCAGCCCAATGTCACGGCGAACAGATAGATCAGGAGGATGCCGATCAGGAACGTCGGCAGCGAGATGCCGATCAGCGAAACCGCCTGGAATAATTTGGCGAGCGCGGTGTCGCGCTTCAGCGCCGAATAGACGCCCATCAGGATGCCGAACACCATCGCAAATACGGTCGCGCAGATCGCAAGTTCCAGCGTCGCGGGCATGCGCTCCATCAATAGCGTCGAGACCGGCTGGCGGAACTGATAGGAGACGCCGAACTTGAACTGCGCGGCGTCGCCGAAATAGCGCACGAACTGCACTGGCACGGGATCATCGAGGCCGAGCGACTTGCGCACGGCTTCGCGTTCGGCCGCCGACGTGTCGATCGAGACGATCTGGTTCACGGGATCGCCGGCGAATCGGAACATCGAGAACGCGATGATGCCGACGGCGAACATGACGCCGATAGCCTGAACGGCGCGGCGAAGAGTGAAAGCGAGCATTTCTTCCACTGTCCTTGGGTGTGCTTACAGCCGACGTCCTTGTCAGCCGGAAAAAGGAAAGGTCCCGGAAGCCTGACGCTCCCGGGACCTTGTGTTCAACTGACGCTATTCCTTCTTGGTCGCCCAGTGGAACATGACCAGATTGTCGGCGCGCTGCGGCAGGTTAACCTTCTTCGATACGCCCCAGGCCAGCGCCTGCTGGTGCAGCGGGATATAGGACCAGTCCTTGTTGCCGATTTCGTAGGCCTGCTTGATCAGCTGGTTGCGCTTGGCGGTGTCGGTTTCGACCAGCACCTTGTCGGTGATGGCGTCGAACTCCTTGTTGCAGTAGCCGCCGAGATTGGCCTCGCCCCGCGAGGATTTCGCATCGTCGCGGCAGCCCATGATGTCAAAGAGCACGTTGTGGGAGTCCATCGTGCTCGGCGTCCAGCCCAGCAGGTAGAACGAGGTCTGGTAGCCGCCTTGCTTCAGCACCTTGGCGAAGTACTGCGCCTTCGGCTGCGCCAGCAGATTGATCTTGACGCCGATGCGGGCGAGCATGCCGACGACGGCCTGGCAGATCGCGGCGTCGTTGACGTAGCGATCGTTCGGGCAATCCATGGTGACCTCGAAGCCATCGGGATAACCGGCTTCGGTCAGGAGCTTCTTGGCGCCGTCGGGATCGAATTTCGGCCGCGTGAACTCCTTGGACAGTATGAACAGCTCCGGCGCGATCATCAGCGCCGACGGCGTCGCCAGCCCGCGCATCACGCGCGTCTTGATCAGCTCGATGTCGATCGCCTTGTAGAACGCCTCGCGGACCTTGATGTCCTTGAACGGGTTCTTGCCCTTGATGTTGGAGTAGAGCAGCTCATCCCGCATCTGGTCGAAGCCGATGAAGATGGTGCGCAGCTCCGGCCCCTTCAGCACCTGGGCATTCGGGCTGGAATCGACGCGGGAGATGTCCTGGATCGGCACCGGCTCGATGACGTCGACTTCGCCCGAGAGCAGGGCGGCGACGCGGGTGGCGTCGGAGGAGATCGGAGTGAAGATGATCTCCTTCAAATTGCCTTCGACCTTGCCCCAGTAATTGGGATTGGCCTTGAACACGGTCTTCACGCCGGGCTGATGGCTCTCGATGATGAAGGGACCGGTGCCGTTCTCGTGGAGCGAGGCGTAGCTCGGCGTGGTCGCCGCCACCGGCGTCGGGTCGACGACGTTGTTCTCCTCGGCCCATTTCTTGTCCATGATGTACCAGACATCCCACGAGTTATGCAGGATGGGGTTGGGCGAGGGCAGGACGAAATCGACGGTGTAGTCGTCGACCTTGACCACCTTGACGTCGGGCGCAAGGCGGGTCTGCATATTGGACCCCTTCTTGCGGACGCGATCGGCGGAGAACACCACGTCGTCGGCGGTGAAGGGGTCGCCGTTGTGGAATTTCACGCCCTTGCGCAAATGGAAGCGCCAGCGGGTCGGTTCCGGAGTTTCCCAGCTTTCCGCCAGCGCCGGAATGATCTTGAGGTCCTTGTCGCGCGCGGTGAGGCCTTGATAGACGTGACCGAGATGGGCGTGGGTGGTGCTCTCGTTGAGCGTATAGGGGTCGAGCGACTTCAGGTCACCCTGGTTGGCATAACGTAGCGTCTGGCTCGACGCCGGCGAGACCGCCAACGCAAGCGTACCGGCGAGCGTCGCCGCAAACAGAGTTCGTCCGACTGACATTCTTGACCCTCTCCACTCTGCCGCGCCGTGATTTTTCATTGTTCGGCGGGCGGATCGATCCATGTTGCCCAGAGTTCACGACCCGTGCAAGCGCCATTCCAGCAAGGAACGCGCCAAGTTGCACCGCTGTGCAGCAATGCTGACCGGCAATCTAGGGGAGGCCGGCGCGCGAATGACATTCGACTTTCGACCTGTGAAGTCCCGGGATATAGGGAAACTGGCCCTGTCGGCCGTTGGCGTCTCCGCGGTCCGCGCTGCGGTCGCGGCCGAGCGATTTGATTGACCATACCCGCCGATTGCGGGAGCCTGCGCCCCGCAGCGCGTCTGAGGTCGCTTGCGTTGCACACCGTGTCGCGGCGATACTCCGACAGGCTGCTCGAATCTCATCCGGAGGGGACATGAAAGTTAACATCGAAATCGACTGCACCCCCCTCGAGGCCCGTCAGTTCTTCGGATTGCCGGATGTCTCGCCGATGCAGATTGCCGTCATGGACAAGCTACAGCAGCAGGTCCTGAGCAATATCGACAAGGTCTCGCCGGAATCGCTGATCCAGAGCTGGTTCACTTTCGATCCGAAGCTCGCCGAGCGGTTTCAGGACATGTTCGTCACCATGGCCGGCCTCGGCGGAACGCGCAGCAGCGACAAGAAGAAATAATGGCGCCTGGGCGGGACGGACCGCAAGCGTCTGACCGGCTTCGTCCGCCGGGCCTTGGTTTGCTGCTCGCCGAAGCCCGCGGGCTGTTCGAGTTCAACGCCAGCGTGCTGTTGTCGCCGTTGCTGATGCGCGCGCCCAGGGGCGACGGCCATCCGGTGCTGACGCTGCCCGGCTTTCTCGCCAGCGATCTTTCGATGGCGCCGATGCGGCGCTATCTGAGCGAGCTCGGCTATGAGGCACATGCCTGGCGGATGGGCCGCAATCTCGGCGGGCTGGGGCGGATGCGGGAGGCTCTTCGTGCCCGCCTCGCCGAAATCCACGCCGCGACGGGGCGCAAGGTCAGCCTGGTCGGATGGAGCCTCGGCGGCGTCTATGCCCGCGATCTCGCGCTCCAGGCGCCCGACATGGTCCGTTACGTCGTGACGCTCGGCAGTCCTTTTGCCAACGATGTGCGGGCGACCAATGCCACGCGGCTCTACGAGGCGCTGTCCGGCGAGCGGGTCGAGGATTTTGCCGAACTGCGCGAGGCGATCGCCGGCGATCTGCCGGTGCCGGCGACGTCGATCTATTCCCGCGCCGACGGCGTCGTGAACTGGCGGACCTGTCTGTTGCGTCCCTCGGACCGTGCCGAGAACATCGAGGTGCACCTAGCGAGCCATATCGGGCTCGGCGTGAACCCCGCAGCGCTGTGGGCCGTTGCGGACCGGCTGGCGCAACCGGAGGGGGAGTTCTGGCCATTTGACCGGGCGGGGCCGTTTGCCATTGCATATGCCCCGCCGGAGCGGGCAATATCGGCCTGACGAGAAGCGCCGCCAAGGCGCCCGTCAAATCTTGCGGGAGGGAACTATGGCTGACGGTAAGAAGCTGTCGTCGCTGGACGCGTCGTTTCTCTATCTGGAAACGCCGGAAATGCCGATGCATGTCGGCAGCATGGCGATTTTTCGCCTGCCCGACGATTACAAGGGCGACTTCTTCGAAGACTTCAAGGCGATGATCGTCTCGCGCCTGCACATCGCGCCGATCCTGAAGGCGCGGCTGGAGAAGGCGCCGCTCGATATCGATCATCCCTCCTGGGTCGAGGACGATCAGTTCGACATCGACCGTCACATCTTTCGCGCCAGCCTGCCGCAGCCGCGCGACCGCGCCACGCTCGAGCGCATCGTTGGCTGGATGCATGCCAAGCTCTTGAACCGCGCCCGCCCGCTCTGGGAGTTCTACGTGTTCGAGGGCATGAAGGACAACGAGGTCGGGCTCTATTCCAAGATGCACCATGCCGCCATCGACGGCGGTGCCGGCGCGGCCCTGACCAACATGATCTACGACATCTCGCCGATCCCGCGGAAGGTCGATCCGCCGGCGGCGGGAGCTAAGCCCGGACAGGAGCCGCGCGACATCGCCGCCAACCTGCTCGATTCCTACCAGCAGCTCTTCAGCCAGCCGCTCGATGCTTCGGCCGCTGCGAAGAACCTGCAGCTGCCGCGCACCGGCAAGAGCGACATCGGCTCCATCCTGTTCGACAATGCGATGTACCAGATCGAGAGCGCGGTGCGCTTCGCCGGCAACATCCCGACCGTGCTCAAGAGCGTGTCCGACGTGCTCGGCAAGGTCGCCGATCCGAAGTCGCGCGAGAGCCTGGCCAGCATGGTGTCGCCGCCGACCATGCTCAACAAGACCATCTCCTCGGAGCGCAGCTTCGCCGGCGTGTCGATCCCGCTGTCGCGGGCGAAGGCGCTGGCCAAGCAGGCCGGCGGCAAGCTCAACGACGTCGTGCTGGCGCTCGCCTCCGGCGTGGTCCGCCGCTATCTCCAGCAATATGGCACGCTGCCGGCTAAATCGCTGACCGCCGCGGTGCCGATCTCGCTGCGCGAGGAAGGCAACACCGAGGCCAACAACCAGGTGTTCGGCATGATCTGCGCGATCGCGACCGACATCGACGATCCAAAGGCGCGACTGGAGGCGATCATCGCGCAATCGACCAAGTCCAAGGAGATGTCGCATCCGCTGCGCGCCCTGATGCCGCAAGTGTCCAACATCTCGATGCTGGGTGCGCCGATCATGGTGCAGATCCTGGCACTGCTCTACAGCCGCTCGAACCTGTCGGACGTGCTGCCGCCGGCCGCCAACATCACGGTGTCCAACGTGCCCGGGCCGCGGCAGACGCTCTACGCCGCGGGTGCCGAGCTGCTGCACATCTTCCCGGTATCGATCTCGACGCACGGGCAGGCGCTCAACATCACCGTGCAGAGCTATCGCGATCAGCTCGATTTCGGTTTCATCGTCGGTGCCAACATCATTCCGCATGTGCAGGTGATGTGCGACATGTTGCCCGAGGAGTTTGCTGCGCTGGAGGCGGCCTACGCCCCACCCGCGGTCAACATCAAAGGCGCTGCAGAGTAGGAATGTCTCGATGATTGAAATGCCGCCGCTCAAGTTCGTGCAGACGAACGGAATCCGCATGGGTTATTACGAGGCGGGTCCGGTCTCCGATACCCCGCCGTTGGTGCTGTGCCATGGCTGGCCGGAACTCGCCTTCTCCTGGCGCCATCAGATCAAGGCGCTGAGCGAGGCCGGAATCCGGGTGATCGCGCCGGACCAGCGTGGTTATGGCGCGACCGACCGGCCCGAGCCGGTCGAGGACTACGACATCGAGCACCTGACCGGCGATCTCGTCGGTCTGCTCGATCATCTCGGGATCGACAAGGCGATCTTCGTCGGCCACGACTGGGGCGGCTTCATCGTCTGGCAGATGCCACTGCGGCATATCGGCCGTGTCGCCGGCGTGGTCGGCATCAATACCCCCCATACCAACCGTGCCTGGGCCGATCCGATCGAGCTCCTGCGCGCGCGGTTTGGCGACAAGATGTACATCGTGCAGTTCCAGGACCCGTCCCGTGAGCCCGACAGGATCTTTGGCAGCCGCGTCGAGCAGACCTTCGATGCGTTCATGCGCAAGCCGGCGCCGCGCCCGCCCGACGCGCCGGCAGAGGAAGTGGTTGCCGGCGTCGGCGCTTCGCCACGGCTCAACCTGGCGTTTCCGCAGATGATCGCGGCCTATGACGCCAAGCACGATCCGCGTGCGCCGATCCTGTCGCCGGAAGAGAAGAAGGTGTTCGTCGACAATTTCACCAGGACCGGCTTTACCGGCGGCATCAACTGGTATCGCAACATGTCGCGCAATTGGGTGCGCGCCGAAGGGCTCGATCATACGGTACGCGTGCCGTCGCTGATGATCATGGCCGAGAACGACGCGGTGCTGCCGCCGTCTTCCGCCGATGGCATGGACAAGCTGATTCCCGATCTCGAAAAATATCTGGTCCGCGACAGCGGCCATTGGACGCAGCAGGAGAAGCCGGACGAGGTCAGCGCCAAGCTGATCGAATGGCGCAGAAGGCGATTTGGCTAGCTCGTCATTGCGAGCGAGGCGAAGCAATCCAGGATGCCTCCGCGGTGATGGTCTGGATTGCTTCGTCGCACCAGCGCAAAATTGCCTTGCAATTTTGTCGCGGGCTCCTCGCAATGACGAGGGTTACTGAGGGGGAAGCGCACGTCAATGTCATCCAAGAATCGTCTGGACCCGATTCCGCAGCCGCCGACCAAGCCGGTGGTCGGCAACATGCTGTCGCTGGACTCGGCCGCCCCGGTGCAGCACCTGACGCGGCTCGCCAAGGAGCTCGGGCCGATCTTCTGGCTCGACATGATGGGCTCGCCGATCGTCGTTGTCTCCGGTCACGATCTCGTCGACGAGCTCTCCGACGAAAAACGCTTCGACAAGACGGTGCGTGGCGCGCTGCGGCGCGTGCGTGCGGTCGGCGGCGACGGCCTGTTCACGGCCGACACCAGGGAGCCGAACTGGAGCAAGGCGCACAACATCCTGCTTCAGCCCTTCGGCAACCGCGCCATGCAGTCCTATCACCCGAGCATGGTCGACATCGCCGAGCAGCTCGTCAACAAATGGGAGCGGCTGAACGCCGACGACGAGATCGACGTCGTCCACGACATGACGGCGCTGACGCTGGACACGATCGGCCTGTGCGGCTTCGACTACCGCTTCAATTCGTTCTACCGGCGCGACTACCATCCCTTCGTCGAGTCGCTGGTGCGCTCGCTCGAAACCATCATGATGACGCGCGGTCTGCCGTTCGAGCAGATCTGGATGCAGAAGCGGCGCAAGACGCTCGCCGAAGACGTCGCCTTCATGAACAAGATGGTCGACGAGATCATCGCAGAGCGCCGCAAGAGTGCAGAGGGGATTGACGACAAGAAGGACATGCTCGCGGCGATGATGACCGGCGTCGACCGCTCGACCGGCGAGCAGCTGGACGACGTCAACATCCGCTATCAGATCAACACGTTTTTGATCGCCGGCCACGAGACCACAAGCGGCCTGTTGTCCTACACGCTCTATGCGCTCTTGAAGCATCCCGACATTCTCAAGAAGGCCTATGACGAGGTCGATCGCGTCTTCGGTCCCGATGTCAACGCGAAGCCGACCTATCAGCAGGTGACGCAGCTCACCTACATCACGCAGATCCTGAAAGAGGCGCTGCGGCTATGGCCGCCGGCGCCGGCCTACGGCATCTCACCGTTGAGCGACGAGACCATCGGCGGCGGCAGGTACAAGCTCAGGAAGGGCACGTTCATCACCATTCTGGTGACGGCACTGCATCGCGATCCCTCCGTCTGGGGACCAAATCCCGATGCCTTCGATCCCGAAAATTTCAGCCGCGAGGCGGAGGCCAAGCGGCCGATCAATGCCTGGAAGCCGTTTGGCAACGGCCAGCGTGCCTGCATCGGCCGCGGCTTTGCCATGCACGAGGCGGCGCTCGCACTCGGCATGATCCTCCAGCGTTTCAAGCTGATCGACCACCAGCGCTACCAGATGCACCTGAAGGAAACGCTGACGATGAAGCCGGAGGGCTTCAAGATCAAGGTTCGCCCGCGCGCCGATCGCGAGCGCGGTGCTTATGGTGGAGCTGTCGCCGCCACGGCTTCGGCGCCGAAGACGCCGCGCCAGCCGACGGCGCGGCCCGGCCACAACACGCCGATGCTGGTGCTTTACGGCTCCAATCTCGGCACCGCCGAGGAACTCGCGACGCGCATGGCGGACCTTGCCGAGATCAACGGCTTTGCCGTGCATCTCGGGCCGCTCGACGAGTATGTCGGCAAGCTGCCGCAGGAGGGCGGCGTGCTGATCATCTGCGCCTCCTATAACGGAGCGCCCCCGGACAATGCGACACAGTTCGTCAAATGGCTCGGCGACGACCGGCCGAAGGATGCCTTTGCCAATGTGCGCTACGCCGTATTCGGCTGCGGCAACAGCGACTGGGCCGCGACCTATCAATCGGTGCCGCGCTTCATCGACGAGCAGTTGTCGAAGCACGGCGCGCGCGCGGTCTATCCGCGCGGCGAGGGCGATGCGCGCAGCGATCTCGACGGCCAGTTCCAGAAATGGTTCCCGGCGGCTGCCCAGGTCGCGACCAAGGAGTTCGGCATCGACTGGAACTTCACCCGCACCGCGGAGGACGACCCGCTCTACGCGATCGAGCCTGTCGCGGTGACCGCCGTCAACACCATCGTCGCCCAGGGCGGCGCAGTGGCGATGAAGGTGCTGGTCAATGACGAGCTTCAGAACAAGAGCGGGTCCAATCCGTCGGAGCGCTCGACGCGACATATCGAGGTGCAGCTGCCGTCCAATATCACCTACCGCGTCGGCGATCATTTGAGCGTCGTCCCGCGCAACGACCCGACGCTGGTGGATTCGGTTGCCCGCCGCTTCGGCTTCCTGCCGGCCGACCAGATCAGGCTTCGGGTCGCCGAAGGCCGCCGCGCGCAGTTGCCGGTCGGCGAGGCCGTGTCGGTCGGCCGCCTGCTCAGCGAGTTCGTCGAGCTGCAGCAGGTGGCGACGCGGAAGCAGATCCAGATCATGGCCGAGCACACCCGCTGCCCGGTCACCAAGCCCAAGCTGCTGGCCTTCGTCGGCGAGGAGGTCGAGCCGGCCGAGCGCTACCGCGCCGAGATTCTGGCGAGGCGCAAATCGGTGTTCGACCTGCTGCTCGAATATCCGGCCTGCGAATTGCCGTTCCACGTTTATCTGGAAATGCTCTCGCTGCTGGCGCCGCGCTATTACTCGATCTCCTCCTCGCCGTCGGTCGATCCGGCGTGTTGCAGCGTCACGGTCGGTGTGGTCGAGGGGCAGGCCGCCTCCGGACGCGGCGTCTACAAAGGCATCTGCTCCAACTATCTCGCCAACCGGCGCGCGGGCGATGCGATCTACGCCACCGTGCGTGAGACCAAGGCCGGCTTCCGGCTTCCGGACGATCCATCCGTGCCGATCATCATGATCGGCCCGGGCACGGGACTGGCGCCGTTCCGCGGCTTCCTCCAGGAGCGCGCCGCGCGCAAGGCGAAAGGCGCTGCGCTCGGTCCGGCGATGCTGTTCTTCGGCTGCCGCCGTCCCGACCAGGATTTTCTCTACGCCGACGAGCTGAAGGCGCTGGCGGCAAGCGGCATCACCGAGCTCTTCACGGCGTTCTCGCGCGCGGATGGACCGAAGACCTATGTGCAGCACGTGATCGCAGCGCAGAAGGACAAGGTCTGGCCGCTGATCGAGCAGGGCGCCATCATCTACGTCTGCGGCGACGGCGGCAAAATGGAGCCCGACGTGAAGGCCGCGCTCGTCGCGATCCATCGCGAGAAGAGCGGTAGCGATGCCGCCGCCGGTGCGCGCTGGATCGAGGAGATGGGTGCGAAGAACCGCTATGTGCTCGACGTCTGGGCGGGCGGTTAGCCGTAGATTGTAGGGTGGGTTAGCGAAGCGTAACCCACCATGTTTCAGCGCACGCAGAACGAAGTTGGTGGGTTACGCTTCGCTAACCCACCCTACGATTTCCGATCATGCTAAAGCTCGCGCATGATTCCCTGGGAAAAGATCGACACCGCCCAAATTCCCGGCTCCGATGGCGAGCTCCGCCTGATGCGGCGCGGCAAGGAGTTCTCGATCATGCTCGGCACCAACGAGCTGATGAACAGCCGCCTGTCGGGCTCCGAGGCTGCGCTCGCGACATTGGCGGCGAAGCAGATCGAGAAGGTCGCAAAGCCCGTCGTCCTGATCGGCGGCCTCGGCATGGGCTTTACGCTGCGTGCGGCGCTCACCGTGCTCGGCAGCAAGGCGAAGATCGTCGTGTCCGAGCTCGTGCCGGCGGTGGTCGCCTGGGCGCGAGGTCCGATGTCGCAGGTCTTCGGCGACAGTCTCGATGATGTCAGGGTGAGCATCCGCGAGACCGATGTCGCCGACATCATCCGGGCGAAGGGATCGGCCTTCGACGCCATTCTCCTCGACGTCGATAACGGGCCGGAGGGGCTGACCCGCAAGGGCAATGATGCACTCTACAACGCGGGCGGGTTGAAGGCGGCCAAGACGGCGCTGCGGCCGGGCGGCGTGCTCGCCGTCTGGTCGTCGGGGCCCAACCCGGCATTCACCAGGCGCCTTGGGAGCGCCGGCTTCGACGTGAATGAAGTCAACGTCCGCGCCACCGGCAGAGGCGGCGGCGCGCGTCACGTGATCTGGATCGCGCGGAAGAGCTAGGCGGTCTGCCTCTCTGCGCGTTCAATCCGTCAGAACATCGTGTTGTTGTTCGCCGGATTTTCCGGGATCGGCTGCACGACGTCCCAGTGCTCGACGATCTTGCCGTTTTGCAGCTTGAAGATGTCGACGATCGCGTTGCCCCTTGTGCCGGGTTCGCGAACCGCGTGCACGTGGAGAATGACATAGTCGCCGTCGACGAACGAGCGCTTGATCTCGCTGTGCGAGTTCGGAAACTTCTCGCGGAGGAAGCCGATGAACTTGCGGAAGCCGTCCGGACCATCTGCCGCATTCGGATTGTGCTGCACATAGCGGTTGCCGATATAGGCGACGGCTGCATCCGCGTCCTTCTGATTGAGGCCCTTCTCGTAGAAGGCAAGCACGGCGGTGCGGTTGGCTTCTTCCTGCGCGCTGCCGGCGATCGCGGCGCCGTTGCCGAGGGACAGCATGAGAATGGAAGCCGCAATCATTGCGATCGGGCGGACGATGAGATGCATGTGAGCTCCGAGAGGCCGCGGCCTCTGTCTTGCGATTGAGGGAGGCCTGTATAGCTTTCGCGCCGGCTCTCGTTAAGACAGTAACCGGCAGCTCACATGGTCACTGCGGAGAGACCACCTACGTCGGTCTAAGCCGCCCGTGCTGCCGCACCATGCGCGTGCTTGTCGATGGCACCGATGATCTCGGGCCAGAAGCGCATCGGCAGCGCGTGGCCCATGCCCTCGATCATCAACAGCTTTGCACCGGGGATCGAGGCCGCCGTGTCCTTGCCGCCTTCGGGATGGACCAAGGGATCAACCGTGCCGTGGATCACCAGCGCCGGTGTTTTCACGCTATGCAGCCGCTCCTTGCGGCTGCCCGAGGCAAGCACGGCGCGCAGTTGCCGGCCGACGCCGGCCGGATTGAGTCCGCGCGCGAACACGCGCTCGGCACGATCAGGATCCAGTGCTTCCTCTTCCGGAAAGGCCCCGGCGCGTAACACCTTCCAGGTCTGGCCGAAGCGGTCGATGAACTCCTCCTTGCTGCGCGGCGGCGGTGCCATCAGCATCGCGGCGGCTTCGCGTGTCGGCGGCGGCACGCGCGGATTGCCCGTCGTCGACATGATCGAGGTCAGCGAACGCACGCGCTGCGGAAACGACAGCGTCACCTCCTGCGCGATCATGCCGCCCATGGAGGCGCCGACCAGATGCGCCGACTTGATGCCGAGCGCGTCCATCAGGCCGACGGTGTCCCTGGCCATATCGATCAGCTTGTAGGTTGCGGCCACGGGAATCCTGAGGAAGCGCAGCTTCAGCAGCTCGAGCGGCGTCAGGCGTTTGCCGCCCGTCAGATGGCTCGACTTGCCGATGTCGCGATTGTCGAAGCGGATCACGCGAAAGCCGTGCACGGCGAGCTGCTCGCAGAACGCATCGTCCCAATGGATCATCTGCGCCCCGAGCCCCATGATCAGCAGCAGCGGCTCGGCGTTGTCGTCGCCAAAGATCTCGTAGCAAATGTCGATGCCGTTGGCGCGGACGGTCTTGGGCGGCTGATGGGCGTTCACGGGCGCGGTCCCTCCTGCTGATCGATGCTGTATCGCACGGTTTCCCGCCGCAAAGAAGCGGCGTGCGCATTAGCGCACCCGCTGCTTGCCGGTTGACCGGCACCGCGCAACGGTGTCGTATGGTGAAAAAAGAAGGGCATCGCAGCTCTCGATTTCAGGAGGACGCCGATGACCGACAAGACAAACGACCCCGTTGCCGTGTGGCAGAAGATGGTTGGCGAGATGGAGAAGGGGTTCAACTCTTTCGCCAATCAAGCCATGTCGTCGCCTGAGTTCTCGCAAGCGATGAATCGGGCCGGCGGCGTTGCTGCAGGTGCTCAGAAGCAGCTCGGCGAGCTCATGGAGAAATACCTTGTCAGTATGAATCTGCCGAGCCGCGAGCAGGTCACGGGTCTTGCGGAACGGCTACAGTCCATCGAGGCCCAGATCGGCGAGATGAAGTCGATGCTGAGCCAGATGGCGGCAGGTTCCGGACTGTCGCAAGGCATCGACGGTGCGCCGCGGCCGCCGCGGACGAAACGCCCGCCCTCCGAAGGCGGAGAGCCCAAATGAACGCGCCGACGGGACTTGATTTCGCCTCCATCCCGGAGCGCATCCAGTCCGAGGTGCAGCGCGCAATCCAGCGCAGCATCAAGGGTGTCGAATATTTCTCGACCTCCGGCCCGACGCTCGGCTCGACGCCGAAAGACGTACTGCATTCGCGCGGCACGATGAGCCTCTACCACTATCGGCCGATGTCGGACGAGATCTACCGCGTGCCGGTTCTGATCGTGATGGCGACCACCAATCGCGGCTACATCCTCGACCTCGTGCCCGGCCAGAGCTTCATCGAGTTCCTCCTGAGGCGCGGCTACGACGTCTACATGCTCGACTGGAGCGCGCCGCGTCCGGAAGAGAAGAGCCTGCGCATGGAGGACTACGTCCTCGACTTCATCCCGGATTGCGTCCGCCGCGTGCAGCAGGATTCCGGCGAGCAGGACGTCTCCGTCATCGGCTACTGCTTCGGCGGCGTGCTGTCGCTGCTCTACGGCTCGATCCACAAGGACGGGCCGATGAAGAACTTGATCTGCTTCACCACGCCGATCGACTTCCGCGAGATGAAGCTGTTCTCCAATTTCTCCGACCGCCGCTATTTCGACGTCGACCGCCTCGTCGACAGCGTCGGCAACGTGCCGCCGGAGATGATCCTGTCCTCGTTCGAGATGCTGCGCCCGGCCTCGCGCACGGTGAGCCAGATCCAGCTCTGGGAAAACATCTGGAACGACGAGTTCGTCAAGTCCTACCGGATGTTCGATCGCTGGGCGACCGATACGCTGCCGCTGGCTGGAGAATATTTCCGCACCATCACCAAGGACCTGATGTGGGACAACAAGCTGTTCAACGACACCATGTCGGTCGGCGGCCGCGCGGCGAAGCTCGAAGACATCAAGGTTCCGATCCTGCATGCGGTCGCCGAGCACGACCACATCGTGCCCTATGATGCGGCAAAGCACCTGATCGCGAAGATTGGATCGGCGGACAAGGAGGAGGTGATGCTGAAAGGCGGTCACGTCTCGCTGGTCGCCGGCGCCAACGCGGTGAAGCGGCTGTGGCCGAAACTGGACTCCTGGCTGGGGAAGAGATCGACATGAGTGAGCAGCGTTCCTATCCGCGTCAGGTCAAGACCGACGCCGGGGATATCGAGATCCGTCTGATGTCGCCTGCGGACGAAGCCGCGGTGCTTGCCTTCGGCAAGGGTCTGCCGACGCACGATCTCCTTTTCCTGCCACGCAACATCAGCGAGCCAAAAGTGCTCTCGGCCTGGGTCAAGGAGATCGAGCGCGGTGCGATCACGAGCCTGCTCGCGGTGAAGGACGGCAAGGTCGTCGGCTGCGGCACGCTGGTGCGCGATCCGCATTCCTGGTCGCCCCATGTCGGCGAGATCCGCATGGTGGTCTCGCTCGACGTACGCGGGAAGGGGGTGGGGCGGGCGCTGTCGCAGGAGACCTTTGCGCTTGCGCTCGGCGCAGGCCTGGAAAAGCTCTCGGTCCAGATGACGGTCGACCAGCAGGCGGCGATCGCGCTGTTTGAAAGCCTCGGCTTCAAGGCCGAGGCGCTGCTGCGCGACCACGTCCGCGACGTCGACGGCAAGACCCACGACATTGTCGTGCTCGGCCACAACATCGCGCAGGTCCAGGCCCAGATGGAGGCCTATGGGCTGCCTGGTGCCGTCCAGCACTAAGGACCACAAAGACCGGCCGGGCACCGTTCCTCGGGAACCAATTGGTGAGGGAGGCATCATATTGCCTCCTGTTAAGGCTGTTCACGATTTCGTGATATCGCAGTGCAATATGAATATTGCATTGCACAATTAACTATGCGATATAAGCGGTGCCCCGGGCCAATGCGGACGGGGTGAGCCCATAGCTCAGACCAATGAGGATGGAGAGACCCCCAATGACCACCGAAACCAACACCGCCTTCGAGGGCTTCAAGGACGCGTTCAAGAACATCCAGAACCTGGAAGTTCCCGAGGCTGCCCGCGAGTTCGTCAAGAAGAGTGCCAGCACTGCCAAGGACCGCGCTGCCGAGGTTTTCGCCGGCTCCGAGCGGGTGACCGCCGCCGTCGAGAACGCGGTGACCGAATCCGTCGCCGAAGCCGGCAAGATCAGCCGCAACATCCAGCAGGCGATCTACGAGGACGCCGAAGCGTTCTTCTCGGGCATCGACAAGCTCGCGTCCGCCAAGTCGTTCAGCGAAGCCGTCGAGATCCAGTCGAGCCTGCTCCGCTCCCGCGGCGAAGCGCTCGTTTCGCGCGCCAAGGCGACCACCGACTATCTCGGCAAGCTCGCCGCCAACGGCGCGAAGTCCGCTCAGGACAACTTTGCCAAGGTCTATAACAAGACCGCCTGATTGCGCGTCGCGTTGACAAACTGAATTTTGAGGCCCGCTTCGGCGGGCCTTGTTTTTTGTGCTGCCGTCATCATCGGTCGTCATTCCGGGCGCCCAAAGGGCGAACCCGGAATCTCGAGATTCCGGGTCCAGTCCTGCGGACCGTCCCGGAATGACGTAACCTCGGTGAATCATGACCCCACCCGCCACCTTCTCCTTCGACACTCCCGGCGACGCCGAGCGCGCGGCCGAGTTGCGCCGCGTGAAAGCATTGGCGACCTTGGTGCTCGCCTCGACGTTGGCCTTGTTCGTCGTCGCGAAATGGCTGCTGCCCGTGCATCCCGTGTTCGGCTTCATCGCGGCCTTCGCGGAAGCCGCGACCATCGGCGGCCTCGCCGACTGGTATGCCGTGGTCGCGCTGTTCAAGCGGCCGCTCGGCCTGCCGATCCCGCATACCGCGATCATCCAGAGCAACCAGGCCCGCATCGCCGACAAGCTCGGCGAGTTCATCCAGGTGCATTTCCTCGAGGCCGGACCCGTCGAGGCCAAGCTGAACGAGATCGATTTCGGCTCCTTCGTTGCCGACTGGCTGCGCGACCGCAAGCGCAGCGATGATCTCGCGCGCTTCGCGCTGCGCCTGCTGCCGGAGGCCTTCTCCGCGACCGAAAGCTCAGGCCTGATGACCTTCATCATCCGCCGCATGTCCTCGCAGCTCCAGGCGATCGATCTCGCACCACTCGCGGCCGGCACGCTACGCGGCTTCGTCGCGGAGGGGCGGCACCAGATCCTGTTCGACGATCTCCTGCGCGTGATGCACGAGACGCTGAACCAGAAGGAGACGATGGCGATGATCCGCGAGAAGGTGCGCGCGGAATTGCCGACCCTGCTCAGGCTCTACCGCGCCGACAAGTTTCTGGTGAACAAGATCGTGGCGTCCGCTACCGCTTTCTTCAATGAGGTGCGCAGCGATCCCAAACATCCGTTCCGCGGCGAGTTCGACCGCATGGTGCTGAGCTTCGTCGACCGGCTCGGCACCGACCGGGCCTATATCGATCGCATCGACGGCCTGAAACGCGATCTGCTGGCGCGGCCCGAGCTTGCCGATCTCGCCCGCACCGTCTGGGCCAACACGCGCTCTTTCATCGAGCGCAGCGCCTCCGGCGAGACGCAGGTGCTTCAGCATCATCTCGCTGGCATGTTCGTCGCCGCGGGCGAGGCGCTCGCCGGCGATGCCGAACTGCGCGGCGAGATCAACAAGGGTCTGGTGACGGTCCTGCGCAGCTTCGTCGCGGACCAGAAGAGCGGCGTCTCCACCTTCATCTCCGATCAGGTCAAGGCATGGGATATGGCGCAGCTGATTTCGCTGATCGAAATCAACATCGGCCGCGACCTGCAATACATCCGCTTCAACGGCTCGCTGATCGGCGGGCTGGCCGGACTGGCGCTCTACTCCGTCGAATTCCTGCTTCGATTGCTGTGACTTTTGCATCACGGACGTTAGCATTAACGCGCGGGCCTATTGTGGCCCCGCGTCTCTCCCGCTTGAATGTCGGGAACCGGCCGCCTAGCTGATTCATGTTGCGCTGCGGAACGTTCAAGAAGCCGGCGTATTGGAATTCATGCCCATTTGCCGGCATCGCGGCCGGCGCCTTCCCAAGGGAAACATTGATGACCGCTACTGCCCAGACGCTGCGCCCGCCGTCCCGTACCCTGATGTTTCTGGAAGGGCGCGCGATCCACGAGTTCGGCGCATTCCTCGGTGCGCTGCCGCTGCTGAGCCTCGCGCCGCGCGGCGATGGGCATCCGGTGCTGGTGCTGCCGGGCCTGGTGGCCTCCGACGCGTCCACGCGCGCGCTGCGCACGTTTCTGTCAGGCAAGGGTTACGCGGTAAGCGGCTGGCGCCAGGGCCGCAACTACGGCCTGCGTCCGGGCGTGCAGCATGCGATGGTCGATCTGGTCCAGGAGCTCAGCGACACGCATGGCCGCAAGATCAGCCTGGTCGGCTGGAGCCTCGGCGGCCTCTATGCGCGCCAGCTCGCCAAGATGATGCCCGAGCGCGTGCGTCAGGTGATCACCCTCGGCAGCCCCTTTGCCGGCGATCCGCGCTCCACCAATGCCTGGCGTGTCTATGAATGGGCAAGCGGCCAGAAGGCCGACCAGGTCGATCCGCGCTTCGGCGGCGAACTTGCCGTGCCGCCGCCGGTGCCGACCACCGCCATCTTCAGCCGCACCGACGGCGTCTGTGCCTGGCAGGGCTGCATGGAGAAGTCGGGCGCCGAGACCGAGAGCATCGAGATCGAGAGCAGCCATTGCGGCATGGGGCATCACCCCGCCGCGGTCTATGCCGTGGCTGACCGGCTTGCGCAGAAGGAAGGCCAGTGGAAGCCCTTCGACCGCAGCGGCTGGCGCAGCCTGGCGTATCCCGATCCGCATCGGTGATGCTTCCTTCGCCTCTTCCCGCGTGCGGGGAGAGGCCGGATTGCATCGGAGATGCAATCCGGGTGAGGGGGATTCTCCGCGAGTCCATCTCCCAATGAGTCTGCTGATGCAGCCCCTCACCCCAACCCTCTCCCCGTAAGAACGGGGAGAGGGAGCAAAGAAGCGTCGCTCCCGTCCATTGTCGCGCCGGCACCAAACGCGCTATGCCTCGCGCATGGCGCATCCGCTCTCCCGTATCATCGACCAGCTCAAGCGCGAGCCGTCGCGCACCGGCTCCATCGTCGTCACCGTGTTCGGCGACGCCATCGTGCCGCGCGGCGGCTCGGTGTGGCTCGGCACGCTGCTGGAATTCTTCGAAAGCCTGGACATCGACAGCGGTGTGGTACGCACCGCGATGTCGCGCCTGGCGGCTGACGGCTGGCTGACGCGTGAAAAGGTCGGCCGCAACAGTTTCTATCGGCTCGCCGACAAAGGCCATCAGACCTTTGAGGCCGCGACGCGCCACATCTACGATCCGCCATCGTCGGACTGGACCGGGCGGTTCGAGTTGCTGCTGATCGGCAATGGCGAGGATCGCGACGCCTCGCGCGAGGCGCTGCGCAATGCCGGCTTCGGCAGTCCGCTGCCCGGCGTGTGGGTTGCGCCGTCGGGCGTGCCGGTGCCGGACGAGGCTGCGGGCGCTATCCGTCTTGAGGTCTCTGCCGAGGACGACAGCGGGCGCCGGCTGCTCAGCGCGAGCTGGCCGCTCGGTCGCACCGCGGGTGCCTATCTGAAGTTCATGAAGACGTTCGAGCCGCTGCGCGCCGCGATTGGCCGCGGAACGACTCTCTCCGACGCCGACGCCTTCACCGCCCGGATCCTGCTGATCCACCACTATCGCCGCGTCGTGCTGCGCGATCCGCTGCTGCCCGAGAGCCTGCTTCCCGCGGATTGGCCGGGCAGGGCCGCCCGCACACTCTGTGGCGAGATCTATCGCGCGCTGCTTGCTCCGTCCGAACAATGGCTTGATGGCCATGGAACCAATGAAAAGGGACCATTGCCGGCGGCGCGAAAACTCCTGGAACGGAGGTTCGGCGCCTGATCTTTATGTTACAGAAATATCTTGCATGACGTAATTTCTGTTATATATTATCTCCCAATAAAACGGGAGGATGCGCATGTACACCCAGGCGCTGAACACGGCCGAGACCGAGGATCGCGGTCTTGAGGACGCGGCCAGGGCTGCGCAATTCCAGGCTCGCATCGATGCGGAGGAACGCATCGAGCCGAATGACTGGATGCCGGCGGCCTATCGCAAGACGCTCACCCGCCAGATCTCCCAGCACGCCCATTCCGAAATCGTCGGCATGCTGCCCGAAGGCAACTGGATCACGCGCGCGCCGACCTTGCGCCGCAAGGCTGCGCTGCTCGCCAAGGTGCAGGACGAGTGCGGTCACGGGCTCTATCTCTACGCAGCCGCCGAAACGCTTGGCGCCTCGCGCGAGGAGTTGGTCGATGCCATGCTCGCCGGCAAGGCCAAGTACTCCTCCATCTTCAACTATCCGACGCTGACCTGGGCCGACATCGGCACGATCGGCTGGCTGGTGGACGGTGCCGCGATCATGAACCAGATTCCGCTGTGCCGCTGCTCCTACGGTCCGTATGCGCGTGCGATGATCCGCGTCTGCAAGGAGGAGTCTTTCCACCAGCGCCAGGGCTACGAGATCATGCTGACGCTGTGCCGCGGCTCGGACGAGCAGAAGGCGATGGCGCAGGATGCGCTGAACCGCTGGTGGTGGCCGGTGCTGATGATGTTCGGCCCGCCCGATGCCACGAGCCAGCACAGCGACACCTCGACCAAGTGGAAGATCAAGCGCTTCTCCAATGACGAGCTGCGCCAGAAATTCGTCGATGCCACCGTGCCGCAGGCGCAATATCTCGGCCTCACCATTCCCGATCCCGGCATGACGCAGGATGCCGACGGGCACTGGCGCTACAGCGAGATCGACTGGACCGAATTCAAGCAGGTGCTCGCCGGCAACGGCCCCTGCAACCGCGATCGCATGGCCGCGCGCCGCAAGGCGCACGACGAGGGCGCCTGGGTGCGCGAAGCGGCCGCCGCCTATGCCGCGAAGCGCACGCGTCGCCAGACCGCGCAAGCAGCCGAATAGGGGGATCACGATGGCCACGCCGAACACGCCGCTGTGGGAAGTCTTCATTCGCAGCCGCAACGGGCTCGCGCACAAGCATGTGGGATCGCTGCATGCCAGCGATGCCACCATGGCGCTTCAGGCCGCCCGCGACATCTACACCCGCCGCGGCGAGGGCCTTTCGATCTGGGTCGTGCCGTCCACCGCGATCACCGCGAGCGACCCCGCCGAGAAGGGCATGATGTTCGAGCCGGCGGAGTCGAAGATCTACCGGCATCCGACGTTTTATGAGGTCCCCGAGGAAGTGGGGCATATGTGATGCCGATCGCCAACACCCAGGTCTCCGAAACGCCGCTGGTGCTCTACACCCTGCGCCGCGCCGACGATGCGCTGATCCTCGGTCATCGGCTGTCGGAATGGTGTGGACATGCGCCGATGCTGGAAGAGGACATGGCGCTCTCCAACATCGCGCTCGACCTCATCGGCCAGGCACGCGAGCTCTACACCTATGCGGCCAAGGCCGAAGGCAAGGACAACGACGAGGACAAGCTCGCTTACTTGCGCGACATCAGGCAGTACCGCAATCTGCTGCTGGTCGAGCAGCCCAACGGCGACTTCGCCCAGACCCTGGTGCGGCAGTTCTTCTATTCGGCCTTCGCCGACCTCTACTGGCGCGCGATGATGGCCTCACGCGATGCGACGCTCGCCGCCATCGCCGCCAAGTCCGAAAAGGAGAGCGCCTACCATCTGCGTCATTCCTCGGAGTGGATCATCCGGCTCGGCGACGGCACGGACGAGAGCCATCGACGAGCGCAAGCCGCGATTGATTATCTCTGGGCCTTCACCGGCGAGATGTTTGCCGTAGATGACGGCGAACGCGCGCTGATCCACGCGGGTGTCGCCATCGATCCGGGTGTCTTGCGCGGGCGCTGGCTGAAGATGCTCTCCGATGTCGTCAGCGAAGCCACGCTTACGCTGCCGCAGAACGACTGGATGCAGCAGGGCGGCCGCGAGGGCCGGCACAGCGAGCATCTCGGCCATCTCCTGTCGGAGCTGCAATCGATGCAGCGTACCTTCCCGGGGCAGACATGGTGACGGTGCTTGAGAGCGGTGCCGATCTGCGCCAGCGCGCCTGGGATGCCGCGGCGAGCGTGGTCGATCCGGAAATCCCGGTGCTGACGATCGCCGATCTCGGCGTGCTCCGCAATGTCGTGCTCGACGGTGACCATGTCGAGGTCGCGATCACCCCGACCTATTCGGGCTGCCCTGCCATGAACATGATCGCGCTCGAAATCGAGGTCGCGCTGGAGCGCGCCGGCTTCCGCGGCTCAAAGGTGCGCACGGTGCTGTCGCCGGCCTGGACCACCGACTGGATGAGCGAGGAGGGGCGGCGGAAGCTGCGCGCCTACGGCATCGCGCCGCCGCAGGCCTCAAGCTCGCGCCGCGCGCTGTTCGGCGAGCAGTCTGTCGCGTGCCCGCAATGCGGCTCTGACAAGACCGAGCTGTTGTCCGAATTCGGCTCGACCTCCTGCAAGGCGCTGTGGCGCTGCAAGGCCTGCCGCGAACCCTTCGATTACTTCAAGTGTCATTGATCATGTCAGCAGCCGCACCGCGTTTCCACCGCTTGGCCGTCAACGATCTCCGCCGCGAGGCCTCCGACGCCATCTCGATGACCTTCGCCATCCCCGGCGAGCTCGCCAGCGACTATGCTTTCACGCCCGGGCAGTACCTCACGCTCCGCACGATGCTGGACGGGGAAGAGGTGCGCCGATCCTACTCCATCTGCTCCGGCCCCGACGATGGCGAGATCCGCATCGCGGTGAAGAAGGTCGATGGCGGTGCGTTTTCGAGCTGGGCCGCCGATGAACTCAAATGTGGCGACGAGCTCGACGTGATGACGCCGACGGGACGCTTTGGCGTGGTCGCGCCGGCCGATACGGGGTGGATTCATGTCGGCTTTGCCGCCGGCTCCGGCATCACGCCGATCCTGTCGATCGTCAAGGGTGTGCTCGCGCGCGAACCAGATAGCCGCTTCTTCCTGTTCTACGGCAACCGTGCGACCGACAACATCATGTTCCTCGAGGCGCTCGAGGAGCTCAAGGACCGGTTCATCGACCGCCTCTCGATCTTTCACGTCATCTCCGGCGAGGAGCAGGACATCCCGATCCTGCATGGCCGGCTCGACGGCGACAAGGTGAGGGTGCTGCTGCGCTCGCTGGTGCCGGCGGCAAGCGTCGATCATGTCTTCATCTGTGGTCCGTCCGGCATGAGCGAGGACATCGAGGCGACCTGCCGCGATCTCGGCATCCCGGAGGAGCGCATCCACGTCGAACGCTTCGTCTCGGAATTCGGCGGCAAGCCGCGGCCGAAGAAGGCCGTTGCACCCGACGCGCCGCCGAAGGCGATCGCCTCGCTGATCATCGACGGCAAGCGACGCGACGTGCCGGTCGCCGAGGACGAAGCGATCCTCGATGCCGCGCTGCGCGCCGGCGTCGATCTACCCTTCGCCTGCAAGGGCGGCATGTGCTCCACCTGCCGCGCCAAGCTGGTCGAGGGCGAGGCGCCGATGGACATCAACTATTCGCTGGAGCCGTGGGAGCTGAAGGCCGGCTTCGTCCTGACCTGCCAGGCCAAGCCGTCGTCGGAGCGGGTCGTGGTCGACTATGACCATGTCTGATCAGGCGGATCAGTGCCCAAAAATGCAAATGCGTCGCATTATTTGACACCCTGACCCAACCAGCAGAACATCATGTGCAAGCAATTGGCCGGGAGAAGCGCGTGAACGTCAAAGCCGCCCTGTCGCCTGAGGATATTGCCCGCGCCTGCGCCGATGCGATGTGGGCGGAGGACGATGCCTCCAAAGGTCTCGGCATGGAGATCGTCGAGATCGGCCCAGGCCTTGCGACGCTGGCGATGACGGTGCGGCCGGACATGGTCAATGGCCAGCGCATCGCCCATGGCGGCTTCATCTTCACGCTCGCAGATTCCGCCTTTGCGTTTGCCTGCAACTCGCACAATGAGCGTGTGGTCGCGGCGCAGGGCCAGATCACCTTCATCAAGCCCGGCAAGCTCGGCGATCGGCTCATTGCGAAAGCGCGGGAGATCAGCCGCAGCGGCCGCTCGGGGATCTACGACGTGCGTGTCACCGCAGGCGACACCGTCATCGCGGAATTCCGCGGGCATTCGCGCGTCATTCCCGGCAAGTGGCTGCCGGCACAAGACCAATAAGGAAAAGAACAGATCAATGTGGGGAAACGAGGATGGCTCTGACCAGGTTCAAGGAAGGTGGCACCACCTATCGTGCCGAGATGGACGCGCATGAGCGCGCCTCACGCGACGAGATCATGGCGTTGCAGAAGCAGCGGCTGGGCTGGTCGCTGAAGCACGCCTACGACAACGTCGCGCATTATCGCAAGGCCTTCGACAAGGCCGGCGTGCATCCGTCCGATTTTCGCGAACTCTCCGATCTCGCGAAATTTCCGTTCACGGTGAAAACGGATTTGCGCGACAATTATCCTTTCAACATGTTCGCGGTGCCGCGCGAAAAGCTGGTGCGCGTGCACGCCTCCTCCGGCACGACGGGTAAGCCGATCGTCGTCGGCTACACCCAACGCGATATCGACACATGGTCGGAGGTGATGGCGCGCTCGATCCGCGCCGCCGGCGGCCGCACCGGCATGATCATCCACAACGCGTATGGCTATGGCCTCTTCACCGGCGGGCTCGGGGTGCACTACGGCGCCGAAAAGCTCGGCTGCACGGTGGTGCCGATCTCGGGCGGCATGACCGAGCGGCAGGTGCAGCTCATCAACGATTTCCGCCCCGACATCATCACGGTAACGCCGAGCTACATGCTGGCGATCCTGGACGAGTTCAAGCGCCAGAAGCTGGATCCCCGTCAATGCTCGCTCAAGATCGGAATCTTCGGGGCCGAGCCCTGGACCAATGCGATGCGCGGCGAGATCGAGGACGCCTTCGACATGGATGCGACCGACATCTACGGCCTGTCCGAGGTGATCGGCCCTGGCGTCGCGCAGGAGTGCATCGAGACCAAGGACGGCCTGCACATCTGGGAAGACCACTTCTATCCCGAAGTGATCGACCCTGAAACGGGCGCGGTGCTGCCGGATGGCGAGAAGGGCGAGCTGGTCTTCACCTCGCTCACCAAGGAAGCTTTCCCGGTGATCCGCTATCGCACCCGCGACCTGACGCGGCTGCTGCCGGGCACGGCCCGGCCGGGCATGCGGCGCATGGAGAAGGTGACGGGACGCTCGGACGACATGATCATCCTGCGCGGCGTCAACCTGTTCCCGACCCAGATCGAGGAGGTGCTGCTGGCCACCGACTGGTGCGGCGGCCACTTCATCCTCGAATTGACCCGCGAAGGTCGCATGGACGAGCTGACCATCATCGCCGAGGCGCGGCCCGAAAGCTGGGACGGCCGCGGACTCGTCGACCATGCCGACCGGATCTCGACCCACATCAAGAACACGATCGGCATCAGCTCCAATGTGCGGGTGGTCGCGCCCGCCACGCTGGAGCGCTCGCTCGGCAAGGCCAGGCGCCTCTACGACAAGCGGCCGAAGGATTGACTTGACCACCCGTAAGGGCGACAAGGCCCGCGAGAAATCGCGGGTCTTTCCGATGTCACCAGTCGATACCAAAGCCGTCGAAGCGCGCTGTGTGCGCCTCAATGCCAAGGCCGAGAACGCGGCCGCGCTTGCGCCGGTTGTCGAGCGTCAGACGCTCACGCGCGGTCCAAACGATCTCCTGATCGAGGTGAAGGCCGCCGCCGTCAATCCGTCCGACGTCAAGGCCGCGACCGGGCTGATGCCCTATGCCGTATTCCCGCGCACGCCGGGCCGCGATTACGCCGGCGTGGTGATCGATGGTCCGGCCGGCACGGTCGGCCGCGAAGTGTTCGGTTCCTCCGGCGATCTCGGCATCCGCCGCGACGGCACCCATGCGAGCCATCTCGTCGTCGAGCTTGACGCGGTCGTGGAGAAACCCAGGACGGTGTCCTGGGAAGAGGCTGCCGGCATCGGCGTTCCCTTCGTCACCGCGATGGAAGGCTTTCGCCGCGCCGGTGTGCCGAAGGCCGGTGAGACCGTTCTGGTGTTCGGCGTCAACGGCAAGGTCGGCCAGGCCGCGGTGCAGATCGCGACATGGCAGGGCGCGCGCGTCATCGGCGTGGTGCGCAAGGCGGAAGCCTATGAGGGCCACAGCAATGCGTCCATCGAGGTGATCGATGCCTCCGCGACCGATGTCGCCACGCGCGTGCGGGAAGTGACCGGCGGCAAGGGCGCCGACATCGTCTTCAATACGGTCGGCGATCCCTATTTCCAGGCCGCGCACAAGTCGCTCGCCTTGCGCGGCCGCCAGATCCTGATCGCTGCGATCGACCGCATCGTGCAGTTCAACATCCTCGAATTTTACAGGGGCCAGCACACTTACGTCGGCATCGATACGCTTGGCTTGTCGTCGGTTGCGACAGGCGCGGTGCTCCGCGACCTCGGCCCCGGTTTTGCGAGCGGTCACCTGAGACCGTTTCCGATCAAGGCGAATGCCGTCTATCCGCTGGAGCGCGCCAAGGAGGCGTATGTTGCGGTCGCCGGCTCCTCGCGCGACAGGATAATCCTGCGGCCATGAAACTCGTCATTGCGAGCGCAGCGAAGCAATCCAGAAATGCATCCGCGGAGATGGGCTGGATTGCTTCGCTGCGCTCGCAATGACGGAGAATGACGAGAGATCTGAGAATAGCCGATGGAATCCGCCCAACTCGTCATCCTCGCCGGCCTCGTCATCGGGCTCATTTACGGCGCCGTGGGTCTGCTCAGCGGCTTCTGCCTGATGAGCAGCATGCGCGGATTCCTCGCCGAAGGAGACGGCCGGCTGGTGCGGTCCTACGCGCTGGCGATCGCTGTCGCGATCGCCGCGAGCCAGGTCCTGGCCGGCAGCGGTGCCGTCGATCTCGGCAAGTCGATCTACCTGCAACAATCCTTCTCGGCGCCGGTGCTGTTCCTCGGCGGCCTGCTGTTCGGCTATGGCATGGTGCTGTCGAACGGCTGCGGCTCGCGCGCGCTGGTGCTGCTCGGCCGCGGCAATCTCCGTTCCTTCGTCGTCGTGATCGTGCTCGCCATCGCCGCACAGATGACACTCAAGGGCCTGGTTGCGCCGGCGCGCATTGCGCTGGTCCAGGCCTCGCAAACCACGGTCAACACGAATTCGCTGCCGTCGCTGCTGGCGGCGCTCGGTCCCTCTGAAGCTCTCTCGCGCGCGATTGCCGCTGCCGTGATCGTCGTCGCGCTGATCCTGTTTGCGTTCGCCCACCCGACGTTCCGCCGTTCGCCGGGCCAGATCGCGGCGGGCGTCATCGTCGGTGTCCTCGTCGCGAGTGGCTGGTTCGTCACCGGCTATCTCGGCGCCGACGACTTCAATCCCGTCCTCGTGACCTCGCTCACCTTCGTCGCGCCGCTCGCAGATGCCTTACAATATGCCATGCTTTCGACCGGCCTGACGCTGAATTTCGGCATCGCGACGGTTGCCGGTGTCTTCGCCGGCAGTCTGGTGACGGCACTCGCTACGGGTCGCTTCAAGCTCGAAGGCTATTCATCGCCGCGCCACATGCTGCGCTCAGGCAGCGGCGCCGCGCTGATGGGCATCGGCGGCGTGATGGCGTTCGGCTGCTCGATCGGACAGGGGCTCACTGGCGTGTCGACGCTGGCGCTGGGCTCGTTCGTTGCGCTCGCCGGCATCCTGCTCGGCACGACGGCGGGCCTGCGCGGCGTGTTGCGCGTTCAACCTCTCGCGATGGCCTGACTGCGCAGCAGGCGATCCCCGAGCGTTGCCAGGCCGATGCCGGCGACGATCAGTCCGGCCGCGACAGCAAGGCTCATGTCGATCGGTTCGCGCAGCAGGATCGCCGCACTGGCGATGCCGACGAGTGGCGTCGCCGTGGTGCCGAGCGATGTCGTCAGCGCCGAGATGCTCTTGTTGACCATCGACATCGCCCAATAGGCAAGCGCCGTTCCGATCAGGCCGGAATAGAGGAACAGGAGCACGAGCCTCCACGACCATTCTGCGTGTGGCAGGCCGTCCGTGATTGTCGCGCTGACAGTCAGGACGATCGTTGCGACGAGTACCTGCCAGATCAGCAGCTGGAGCGGAGAGGCGATCCAGCGATGCGCGCGGATATAGATGATGTTCGCGGCCCAGGAGATCGCGGCCAGGATGACCATGCCGGCGCCCAGCACGACGTTGGTATTGGTCCAGTCGATCGATGCCGGGTTCAGAATCACGGCAAGGCCGATCAACCCGAGCAGGGCGCCGGCGAGTTTTGGCGCGGTCAGTGTATCTTTCCCGAGCAGGGGCGCGGCGATTGCGACCCAGAGCGGTGTGGTGTAGCCGAGCACGATGGCCTTGCTCGCAGGCAGGAAGCGCACACCGGCCGCAACCAGGACCGAGAACACCGTCATGTGCAGTAGCGCGACGCTCAGGACCACAGGAATGTCGCGCCGCTCCGGGATCACCAGATTGTTGCTCAGTCCGAGGATCACGAACAATCCGGCCAGCGCGATCCAGCTCCGGATCGCTGAAGTCCACAATGGCGGAAGGAACTGGACGAGCTGTTTCGTCACCGACCAGTTCACGCCCAGGCCAGCACGACGATGAGGAACAGGCCGACGGCCGCGCGGGTTGACAGGGAGTTCATCTCGGAGGTCCTTGAAGCAGTCTGGCCTCGCGGATAGCATCCGCGCTGGCACCAGAAAAAGTGCCAGATCGCGAAGGAATAAGGTGCCAGTTGCGGAAGAGATGATCGCCGGCCTGATCGAGCTGAAGCGGACCGGCGAGGAAGGGCTGATGGCTCAACTGACGAGCCAGCTCAGGGAGCTGATCGGAACCGGCCGCATCGGCAGGGGCCGCAGGCTGCCGTCGAGCCGACAGCTTGCGAGCGATCTCGGCGTCTCCCGCAACACCGTGACCTATGCGTTCGAGCAGCTTGCCGCCGAAGGATATCTGGCTGCGTCGCACGGGCGGCGCCCGGTCGTGACGGTCGACGGCGGTGAGCGTATCGAAGCAGCCGGCGCCGCGACGTCGCGAGTCCGCGCTGGCACGCCACGCCTCTCTCCCTGGGCATCAAAGCTCAAGCAGGCGGACTGGCCGATGTCCTATCTGGCGCCGCTAAAACCCCTGCGGCCGGGGCATGGCGATTTCAGGGAGTTTCCGAACGAGGTCTGGGCCCGCTGCCTGCGCCGTAGCGCCGTGCGTGCGGCCAGGCGCGAGCTCGGCCCCGTCAACCGGCCGCGCCTGCGCGAGGCGCTGGCGCATTATCTGGCGACCAGCAGAGGCGTTCGCGCCACGGCGGACCAGATCATGATCCTGCCGAGCGCGCAGGCTGCGCTCACCTTGATCGCGGCGGCCGTGATCACGCAAGGTGACGAGGTCTGGGTGGAGGATCCCGGCTATCCCGGCGCCGCGGCTGCCTTCCGTGCCTCCGGCGCACGCGTCACCGGCATCAGGCTGGACGAGCAGGGCATGCAGCGGATGCCGGGAATTACGGCTCCAACGCTGATCTTCATGACGCCATCGCACCAGCATCCGACCGGGCGGCTGATGTCGCTGGCCCGTCGCACCGAATTCTTGGGCATGAGCAAGCCCGGCAAGACCTGGATCGTGGAGGACGATTACGACGGCGAATTCCACTATGATAGCCGGCCGGTGCCGGCGTTGCAGGGGCTCGATACCCATGGCCGCGTGTTCTATGTCGGTACGTTCTCGAAGGCGATGACCTCGGATATCCGGCTCGGCTATCTCGTCGTGCCGCCGGCGCTGGTCAGCACCCTGGAGATCGCGCAGCGGCATATCGGGCTGATCGCCGCCAGCCACATCCAGGAAGCGCTGGCCGAGTTCATTGCCGACGGGCATTTTCTCGCGCATCTGCGCCGGATGCGCCGGCTTTATCACGCGCGCCGCGATCATCTCGTCGAGGGACTGGAGCGCCATCTTGGCGAGGTGCTCACGGTCGAAGTGCCCTCGGGCGGCATCCAGCTCGTCGCACGCCTCAAGCGCGGTCGCGCTGATCAGGCCGCGGTCAAGCGGCTGGTCGAAGCGGGGGTCGAGACGCGGGCCTTGTCCAGCCTTGCGCTCGGCCGGCCGCGCGATCACGGCCTGCTACTCGGCTTTGCAGCATGGCGCGAGAACGAGATCAGCGCCGCCGTGCGGACAATGGCATCGTGCTTCTAGCGCGCCATGCTAGTCCACGGCCTTGGTCACGATGCGGATCTCCGAGGTCAGCGTGCGGTGCACCGGGCACTTGTCGGCGATCTCCATCAGCTTCCTGCGCTGCTCGGCATCGAGCGCGCCGTCCATCGCGATGTCGCGCTCGATCTGGTCGAGCATGCCCTCGCGCGTCTCGCACTCCGCGCAATCATTGGCGTAGATCTTGGAATGCTTCAGCGTGACCGTGACGCGGTCCAGCGGCAGCGACTTGCGGTCGGCATAGAGGCGCATGGTCATGGAGGTGCAGGCACCGAGGCCTGCGAGCAGGAAGTCATAGGGGCCGGGCCCGGCATCCTCGCCGCCGGCAGCGACCGGCTCGTCCGCCACCAGATGATGCGGCCCCACGGTGATGATCTGGTTGAACTTGCTCTTGCGGGTCTCCTGCACCACTACTTTGCGCGGCTCTTCGACGAGATCCATCGCCTTGGCGGGCTTTGCGGCGTCGATGTAGCGGCTTGCCCAGGCCGCGATCATGTCGGCTGCATAGAGAGCATCGGCCGGTCTGGTGAGGAGATGATCGGCGTGGTCGAGCGAGACGAAGCTCTTGGAATGCTTGGCCGCGACGAAGATCTTGGTCGCATTGTCGATGCCTACGGTGTCGTCGACCGGCGAGTGCATCACCAGCAGCGCCTTGTGCAGGCCGGTGACGTCCTTCATCAGCTCATGCTCTGCGATGTCTTCGAGGAATTCGCGCTTGATGCGGAATGGACGCCCGGCAAGCGACACTTCGACCTCGCCCTGTGCGCGGATCGCGTCGACATGTTCCCTGAACAGGCCGGTGACGTGGGCCGGGTCGGATGGCGCTGCAATGGTTGCCACCGCTTTCGCCTCGGGAACCTTGCTGGCCGCGGCGAGGATCGCAGCGCCGCCGAGGCTATGGCCGATCAGGATCGAGGGCGCCTTGCGCGTCGAACGCAGATGATCGGCCGCGCGCACGAGATCGGCTGCGTTCGAGGAAAACGTCGAATTGGCGAAATCACCCTCGCTGGAGCCGAGGCCGGTGAAGTCGAAGCGCAGCACCGCGATGCCCTTGGCGGCGAGCGCGACCGAGATGCGCTTGGCCGCCAGCGTGTCCTTGCCGCAGGTGAAGCAGTGCGCAAACAGCGCGAAAGCCGCGGGTTCGCCGTCCGGCAGCTCCAGCGCGGCCGCGAGCTGATGGCCGCCTTCGCCGGTGAATTGAAAGCGTTCCGTCGGCATGGGCTTCCCCCGTCTCCTGGTTGGAACTTAATCGCCTGAATAGCGCTGCTCGGTCCAGGGATCGCCGCGGTTATGATAGCCGCGGACTTCCCAGAAGCCCGGCGCGTCGTCGGTCAGGAATTCGATCGCCTGGAGCCATTTGGCGCTCTTCCAGAAATACAGATGCGGCACGACCAGCCGGACCGGGCCGCCATGCTCCTCCGTCAGTGGCTGGCCGGACCAGCTATGGGCGAGCAGTGCGTCCTCGGCGGCAAAGTCGTCCAGCGCGAGGTTGGTGGTGTAGCCGTCATAGGAATGCAGCACGACGAAGCGTGCATCCTCGCGCGGCCGGCAGGTCGCGAGCAGCTCGCGCGTGGCAAGGCCTTCCCAAAGGTTGTCGTAGCGCGACCAGGTCGTCACGCAGTGGATGTCGGAGGTGAACCGGGCCTGCTTCTGTGCAGTGAACTCGGCGAAGGTCCAGAACACGGGATTTTCGATCGCGCCGTAGACGTCGAGCCGCCAGCGCTCACGCGAGACCGGTGGCACGACGCCGAGGTCGAGCACCGGCCAGTCCTTGGTGAGGTGCTGGCCCGGCGGCAGCCGTTGATCTTCCGGACGCGTGATCTTGCCCGTGAGGAAGCGGCCCTCGCGCGCCCACTTCTCCTTGGTGCGCGTCAGCTTGCTGTCGGGCGGCTCGTTGTCGTCGGCCATCAGCTTACTCGTGGCGATGCATGGCGGAGGCGTGCTTGGTGTCGCGCATGGTGGAATAGATGATCAGCGACAGGCAGATGACGCCGCTGAGGTAGAAGTAGAACCATTCCTCGTGCCCGATGCTCTTGAAGTAGAGCGCGATCGCCGGTGCCGTGCCGCCGAAGATCGAGACCGTGATGGCATAGGGCAGGCCGACGCCGAGCGCGCGGACGTTGGTCGGGAACAGCTCGGCCTTCACCACGGCGTTGTCAATGTGGTCGGAGGCCGGTTGGGTTGCTTGCTCAGTCACGTCCGGCCTCTCTCCGTATCTCTGTTGGAAAGGCCTACATCGCCTTTCCGAGCAGAAATGGCAACTGGCGGGGGCCTCTCACCGTGCCCTGCGACCAAGTCACTGTGCCTGCCGGATCGAGCCGGAAGTCCGGAATGCGCTTCAGCCATTCCTCCAGCGCAACCTGCATCTCCATGCGCGCAAGATTGGAACCGACGCAGCGGTGGATGCCGAGGCCGAAGGCGGCGTGGCGGTTCTCGCGGCGGTCGATCACGACTTTGTCAGCGTCCGGAAACATCTTCGGATCCCGATTTGCGGCGGGGAAGGACAGCAGCACCATGTTGCCGGCCTTGACCGGGCAGCCCGAGATCGTGGTCTCCTTGACCACCTCGCGGGCCATGGTCACCGGCGAATAGGCGCGCAGCAGCTCCTCGACCGCCGTCGGGATCAGGGCAGGCTCGGCGATCAGCCGCTCGCGGTCGGCAGGCGTCCTCGCGAGATGCCAGAGCGAGGAGCCGATCGCGCTCCAGGTGGTGTCGATGCCGGCGATCAGGAGCAGGCGCAGCGATCCCAGCACGTGGGACTCTTCCAGCGGCTGGCCTTCCTTGTCCTTGGCGTTCATCAGATAGGAGATGAGATCGTCGGTCGGCTTCGATCTACGCTCCTCGATATGCGTCCTGAAATAGGCGCTCATCTCCTGCACGGCCTGGAGCAGCTTGGTCTCGTCCTTGATGCCGAGCTCCAGGATCATGTGGATCCAGTCGATGAAGAGATCGCTGTCGCTCTCGGGGATGCCGAGCATGTGGGCGATGGCCTGGACCGGGATATATTTGCTGTAACGCGCGGCCGCGTCGACCTTGCCGTCGGCGATGAACCCGTCGATCAGCTCGTTGCAGATCGCGCGCATCCGCGGTTCCAGCTTCTTCATCGCATCCGGCGTAAACGGCGGCAGCAGCAGCTGCTTGGCCGGCTTGTGCACGGGCGGATCGGAGGTGATCGGCGGGGCCGCGTTCCTGGCGATTTCCGGCCGGACGTCGCGGACGATGATGCGGCGCGAGGAGAAATGCTCGGTGTCGTTGGCAATCTCGCGCACCGCCTCATAGGTCGTCGGCATGTAGCAGCCGAGGAATCGCTCGGTGTGCACGACCGGGCTTGCGGCGCGCAGCTCGTCCCAGATCGGAAACGGATCGTCGGTCCATTGCGGATCGGTGTGGTCGAAATCGTTGACCCAGTCGTTGACGGGCGGATGGGCGACGGGCTGGCTGACGTCGGACATGTCAGGGGAATCCTCGGGCTGGTGGTCGCTGGAATCACGCGCACGCGGGCTCACAGGAAGCCCGCGCTACTCCTCGATCACATCGATAGCGATTTCCGGGCAGTTGGATTTGGCAAGCCACGCCTTGTCTTCGAGTCCCGGCGGGACAGTGCCATCGCCGGCTTCATGCGCGTTGCCGTATTCGTCGAGCTCGAACAGCTCCGGTGCCAGCGCCTTGCAGCGCGCATGGCCCTGGCATTTGTCGGGATCGACGTGAACCTTCAGTCGCTCTGTCATGGCGGCTTCCTTGGTCGTATGCGCGCGGCGCCCGAAGGACGGCGCGTTCCTCTCATGGGCGGCATTCGCCGCTTATTCTAAGTTATATCCTATTACATTCGCGGCAGGCTTCCCCTGTCAAGCGCAAACTTATAGGCTTGGCGCAACATGCGTTCACAACTCGCCCGCAAGCCCGAGAACACCTACCACCATGGCGATCTCCGCGATGCCTTGATCAAGGCTGCGTTGCGCGAGGCGGAGCGGGGCGGCGCCGAGGCGATCAGCATCAAGGCGCTGGCAAAGCAGCTCGGCGTCTCGCAGCCGGCGCCCTACCGGCATTTTGCCGACCGCGAGGCGCTGCTGGCGGCAGTGACGGCGGAGGCGTTCCGGCAGCTCAGCGCGATCCTGCGCGAGGCGATGGCAAAGCCGTCCAAGCAATCGAAATTATCGCGGCTGGCGCAGGCAACACTCGACTTCGGCCTGCGCCGCAACGGCATCTATCGCTTGATGTTCGCCTCGCGCACCGTGTCATGCGCGGCCAAGGGCAGCGAGCTGCATGAGGCCACGCGCGAAACATTTGCGCTCGTGATCGAAGCCCTGGAGGCGCCGGCGGTCGGTTTCTTGCGCGAACGGCAAGCGCTCAAGATCTGGGCGGCGTTGCACGGCGTGGTGATGCTGGCCGAGCAGGGCCTGTTCACCGGCGAGGCGGCACATGCCACGCGCGAGGAACTGGTCGAGGATTTCGTCAGCGAAACGAAGGCCGCGCTTGCGTCGGCGATCAAGGGCGCCCGGCGTCGGGGAAAGGGCGCTTAGCTCCTTGCTGCGAGCAGCCTCGTCAGCTTCTCGACGGCGCTATCCGGCGTGGTGACGACGGGACGCCCGGTGGCTTCTGCGACCAGCGGCGCAGTCGCCGCGATGCTGAACTGCGCCAGTGCAATGACGTCACAATCGCGCAAGTCGCGCGAAGCGTCTGTGATCAACCGGTCATGCGTGGCGCGGTCGCCGCCGTCGAGCGCCGCGAGTGCGCCTTCGGCGAGTTTCGGGACGACCTGGACGGAGCTGGGAAACTCCGGCGGCATCGAGGCCAGCGTCGGCGCGAAGGTCGAGAGCAGGCCGATGCGCTTGCCCATCGTCACCGCCCGTTCGATCATGGCCTCGTTCGGCTTGAGCACCGGCATCGGCGCGTGCGCGTGCGCCACCGCCTCGATGCAGGGGCCGAAGGCCGAGCAGGTGAACAGGATCGCATCCGCGCCCGTCGCGGCGGCGTAGTCGCCGAGCGCCAGGAAGCGCTCGGTCATGGTGTCGTTGAGCGCGCCGTCACGCGCCAGATCCGCCGACAGGCTGTCGTCGAGCAGGTTCATCAGCCGCGCCTCCGGCCACGCCGTCGCGAACGCAGCCTCGATTGGGGCGATGGAATGCTTGAGAGCGTGGATGAGGGCAATGCGAGGTGGAGTCGTCATTGAGCGCGATTACCTGGTCTCGTGCCCCGGACGCAGCGCAATGCGCAGTATTGCGCTGCCGAGCCGGGGCCCATCGTGGTTGCCGGGTCCCGGCTCTGCGCAGCAGCGTTGCACGCTGCAGCGCGTCCGGGACACGCGTGTTTACTTGAACGGCACGGCGTACATCAAGCCGCCTTTGTTCCAGAGGCCGTTGAGGCCGCGGTCGAGCTTGAGCGGGCTCGCCTTGCCGACATTGCGCTCGTAGATCTCGCCGTAATTGCCGCCTGCCTTGATCGCCGTGACCAGCCATTTGTTGTCAAGCCCGAGCCGCGAGCCGAGGTCGCCGGAGGCGCCTAACAGGCGCTGGATCGCCGGCGTCTGCGACTTCGCCATCTCATCGACATTGGCTTGCGTCACGCCGAGCTCCTCGGCCTCGATCAGACCGTAATGCAGCCAGGTGATGATGTCGCTCCAGACCTCGTCACCGTTGCGGGTGAAGGGCCCGAGCGGCTCCTTGCTGATGGTCTGCGGCAGCACGACGTAGTCGGCCGGGTTGGGCGCTGCGGTCGTCACCGCGCCCGCAAGCGCGGAAGCGTCCTGGGTCATGACATCGCAGCGGCCGCCGAAGAAAGTCTGGTACATGGTGTCGACGCGATCGAACACCAGCGGCTTCCAGTCGATGCCGTTGGCGCGGCCGTAGTCGCCGAGCGTGACCTCGTGCGTGGTGCCCTGCGCGACGCAGACGGTGGCGCCCTTGAGATCCTTGATCTCCTTCACGCCGAGGTCCTTCTTCACCACAAAACCCTGGCCGTCGTAGAAGTTGACCGGACCCTGCCGCAGGCCGAGCGTCACACCGCGCAAATAGGTCTGCGTCGAATTGCGGTAGAGCACGTCGATCTCGCCCGACTGCAGCGCGGTGAAGCGATTCTGCGCCGTCAGCGAGACGTAACGCACCTTGCTGGCATCGCCCAGCACGCTGGCTGCCAGCGCGCGGCAATAGTCGACGTCGAGGCCCTTGTAATTGCCTTGCGAGTCCGGCGCCGAAAAACCGGCAAAGCCGGCGCTGACGCCGCACACCAGTGTGCCGCGGCTCTTCACCGTGTCGAGCGTCGCCGCCTGCGCGACCACCGTCGATGCCGCGAGCATGCCGGCTACGAAAACCACTTTCCTCATCATGCTACTCTCCCCTCAGTGATTGACACTACGCAATACGTTGTCGACGGCCGTGCCGAGCTTGTCGACGATCAGGTCGATCTCCTCCGTGGAGGCGATGTAGGGCGGCGCCAGCAGCACGTGGTCGCCGCGGATGCCGTCCACGGTGCCGCCGCCGGGATAGCAGCCGAGCCCGTTGGCGAATGCCTCCGCCTTGATCTTCTGGTTGAGCTTCAGCGCCGGATCGAACGAAATGCGGCTGGCGCGATCGGCGACGAGCTCGATCGCCCAGAACAGGCCGCGCCCCCTGATATCGCCGACATGGCGGTGATTGCCGAAGCGCTCGGTCAGTCGTTGCTCGAGCTGCCGGCCGCGCTCTTTCACGCGATCGAGCAGGCCGTCCTCGCGGATCACGTCCTGCACCGCGAGCGCGGCTGCGCAGGCGAGGGGGTGCGCGAGATAGGTGTGGCCATGCTGGAAGGCGCCCGAGCCGGCGCGAATGGTGTCGATGATCTTGCCGCTCGCGAGCATCGCGCCGATCGGCTGATAGCCGCCGCCGAGTCCCTTCGCGATCGCCTGGATATCCGGGGTGACGCCTTCCTGCTCCCAGGCATGCGTGGTGCCGGTCCGACCCATCCCGCACATGACTTCGTCCAGGATGAGCAGCGCACCATGCCGGTCGCAGATTTCGCGCACTGCCTTGAAGTAACCGTCCGGCGCCGTCACCGCGCCGGCGGTGGCGCCGACGACGGGCTCGGCGAGGAACGCCGCAACGGTGTTGGGGCCGAGCCGTTGAAACTCAGCTTCGAGCTCGGCTGCGAGTCGCGCCACGAACTGCGCATCCGACTCGCCGTCGTGTTTCTCGTGATAAGCAAAGGCGGGAGTCACATGGCTGAAGGCGGCGGACAGCAGCGGCGCGTAGGGCGCACGGCGCCAGGCATTGCCGCCGGCGGCGAGCGCGCCGAGCGTGTTGCCGTGGTAACTTTGCCGCCGCGCGATGAAATGCTGTCGCTGCGGCTCGCTACGCTCGATGAAATATTGCCGCGCGAGCTTGATGCTGGCCTCGATCGCCTCCGACCCGCCACTGACGAAATAGGCGTAGGCGAGACCGCCGGGCTCGTGTCCGACCAGCGTCTCGGCCAGCGCCTCGGCCGGCTCGGACGAGAAGAAGGCGGTGTGCGCATAGGCCAGCGTCGAGGCCTGCTTCGCTATCGCCGCGATCACGCGCGGATGCTGGTGCCCGAGGCAGGAGACCGCTGCGCCGCCGGAGGCGTCGATGATGCGCCGCCCGTCCTCGGCGAAGAGATAGACGCCTTCGCCGCCGATCGCCTTGGGCGGCGCTTCGCGCAACGAGCGGTGCAGCACGCGGCTGGTGCGAGCGGCCATGGGTCAACCTTTCTCTGAGACGTAGGTGGAGGCCGCGGCGAGCCGGGCCTCGGTATTCTCCAGGCGCTTCTTCGCGGCCAGGCCACCGAGCGAGAACGTCACCGCAGCGAGCGACTGCGCAATCGCGATCGCGCCGGTGAGGCTCGGGAAAAAGCCGGGAGAGGAGGCTGCTTCGAACAGCAGCACTTGATCGGCGCCCTCGGCCATCGGCGCCGACACGCTGTCGGCGATCGCAATCAGCGTCGCGCCGGCGCGATAGGCGGCCTGCGCGACGCGGACGCTCGCGTGCGTGTAGGGCAGGAAGCCGATGACGATGACGGCTTCGCCGGGGCGGAAGGCGCCAAGATCGAGATCGTCAGGACCGGACGCGCCGACGAGTTGCACCTGTTCGGGGCGGAACAGCCGCAGTTCGTAGTTCAGGAGTTCCGCGACGCTCCGGCAGCTGCGATAGCCTGCGATCCAGATCCGCTTTGCGTCGTGCAGCGCGCGGGCCGCCTCCGCAATCGGCTGCGCCGGAATGCGCGGAAGGCCGGCGGCCTCGGCCTCGAGCTTGTCCGTAACCAGCGCGACATCGGCGTGCGGACCATGACGCCGGCTCTTGGCGCGGCCGGAGAAGGGCGAGGTCTGCAACGGCCGCCGCGCCTCGGTCAGCGCCGCGCGCAACGCGTCCCAGCCGGAATAGCCGATGGCTTTTGCAAGCCGCGTGAACGCGGCGGGATCGGCGCCGGCGACGGCCGCGAGATCGCGCATCGAGCGGGTGGTGGCGTCGTAATCATTGGCGGCGACGAAGCGTCCGACCTCCTGCAAGCGCATCGGGAGCGATGGCAATGCAATGCGCAGTTCGCTCAGCGGCGAGGATTTCGCGGGCTCGGCCATGAAACATTTGTTGCATGAATTGGCATTTGGTGCAACAGTTGACGTGCGCCGCCGGAAATCGTTGCGTTTGAGAAGGATTTTTGCGCTGTGACATCAGAGGGGCCGAGACCGCCGCCGCGCCGCCGCTTGTTCGGCGCCTTCGGACAACGGGAGCTGAAAGGCCTGTTCTGGCAGGTCCTGGTGGTCGGGATCGCGGTTGGGGTGATTGCCTTCCTCTGGTCCAACACCGTCACCAACCTGTCGGCTCGCCGCATCACCACGGGCTTTGCCTTTCTCGGCCGCGAAGCGGGCATGCCGATTGCCGACAGCCTGCTCGCCTATAATCCGCGCGACACCTACCTCTGGGCTTTCGTCGTCGGGATCGCCAACACTCTGCGCGTCGCGGTGATCGGCATCGTGCTTGCGACCCTCCTGGGCACGCTGATCGGGATCTCGCGGCTGTCGGCCAACTGGCTGTTGTCGCGACTCGCCGCCGTCTATGTCGAGACCCTCCGCGACATCCCGCTGCTGCTTCAACTCCTGTTCTGGTACGTGCTGATGCAGGCGCTGCCGGCTGCGCGCGCGGCCTTCCGGCCGCTTGAGGGGGTGTTCCTCTCCAATCGTGGCCTGATCCTGCCGGCAATCCCGATCGGGGCGCCGCAGCTCTGGGTGCTCGGCACCGCCGCGCTGGGCTGCGCCGTGTTCTATGTCTTCAGACGATGGCAGATCGCGCAGCAGATGCGGGACGGCAAGCCGCGGCCAGCATGGCCCTTCGCACTCGGTCTCATCGTCGTGCTGCCGGCCGCAGTGTCGGTTCTGCTCGGTGTGTCCTGGGCGATCGAATGGCCCGCGCTGCGCGGCTTCAACTTCGTCGGCGGGCTCACGCTGGCGCCGGAGTATTTCGCACTTCTGATCGCGCTCGTCACCTACACCTCGGCCTTCATCGCCGAGATCGTGCGCAGCGGCATCCAGTCGGTTCCGCGCGGGCAATGGGATGCCGCCAACGCGCTCGGCCTGCGCCGCAGTTTCATGCTGCGGCAGATCATCCTGCCGCAGGCGCTGCGCGTGATCGTGCCGCCGATGACGAGCCAATACCTCAACCTGACCAAGAACTCCTCGCTCGCGGTCGCGATCGGCTACCAGGACGTGGTGTCGGTCGCCAACACCACGCTGAACCAGACCGGGCAGGCGATCGAGGCGATCGCGTTGATCATGGCGGTGTTCTTGACCATCAGCCTCGGCATCAGCTTCTTCATGAACTGGTACAATGCGCGTATCGCGCTGGTGGAGCGCTGAGCATGACGGCGGTCACCGATAGTCCGGAGGCACCGCGCGCCGCGCGCCGTCCGCAAATGGGAAATCCGGTGCTGCGCTGGCTGCGCACCAATTTGTTCTCGTCGATCCCCAACGGCATTCTGTCGGTCGTGCTGCTGGCGATCCTCGCCAAGGGCATCTTCAGCTTCGTGCAGTGGGGCATCGCGAATGCAGTGTGGCTGACGCCCGCGAACGATTCCAGCGCGTGCCGTGCCGTCCGCGGCTTCGGCGCCTGCTGGGCGATCATCCCCGAGAAATATCGCTTCATCCTGTTCGGCACCTATCCGTTCGACGAGCAGTGGCGGCCGGCGCTGTCGGTGGTGCTATTCATCGCGCTGTTCTATCTCTCCAGCCGTCGTGCCTTCTGGCGGCGCGAGCTGGTCTATCTCTGGACCGGTGTGCTGGCGCTGATCAGCGTGCTGATGTGGGGCGGCGTGTTCGGCCTGTCCTTCGTCTCGCAGGACCGCTGGGGCGGACTGCCGGTGACGCTGATCCTGGCGACCTTCGGTCTTGCCTTCGGCTTCCCGCTTGGCATCCTCGTTGCGCTCGGCCGTCGCTCAAAGCTGCCGGCGATCCGCTCGCTCAGCGTGCTCTATGTCGAGCTGATCCGCGGCGTGCCGCTGGTCAGCCTGCTGTTCATGGCGAGCGTGATGTTTCCGCTGTTCATGCCCAGCGGCTTCAACATCGACAAGCTGCTGCGCGCGCAGATCGCGATCATCCTGTTCGCGGGCGCTTACCTTGCCGAAGTCATTCGCGGTGGCCTTCAGGCCGTGCCGCGCGGACAATACGAGGCCGCCGATGCGCTGGGGCTGTCCTATTGGCGCAAGCACCGGCTGATCGTCCTGCCGCAGGCGATCCGCCACGTCATCCCGCCGCTGGTCAACACCTTCATCGCCTTCTTCAAGGATACCAGCCTCGTCCTCATCATCGGCATCTTCGACCTGCTGACGACAGCCAAGACGGCGATCATCGATCCGGCCTGGCAGCAGTTCTCGGTCGAAGTCTACATCTTCGTCGCCGCGATCTACTTTGTGTTCTGCTTCGCGATGTCGCGCTACAGCCGCGGCCTGGAGGCGACAAGCGGGCGGTGATCCTTCGCCTCTCCCCGCTTGCGGGGAGAGGCCGGAATTTGCACAGCAAATTCCGGGTGAGGGGGAGTCTCCGCGAGTCCAGCTGTTACCGCGTTTGCGGAAGCAGCCCCTCACCCCGACCCTCTCCCCGTAAGAACGGGGCGAGGGAGTGCACCGGGCGCGCGGCGCGCAGTTCGCCTTACTTCGTCACCCGCGGATCGATCGGCGTCGTCCCGCGCACGCCCAGGATATCCTCCAGCACCTTCGCCCCGGCAATCACCTGGGCGTCGGCGCGTGGCGCGCCGACCACCTGCAAACCGACCGGCAGGCCCGATGCCGTGAAGCCGCAGGGCAGCGACAGCGCCGGGCAGCAGGCGAGCGTGATGGCGTAGACGATGCCGAGCCACTCGACGTAATTGTCGAACCGCTTGCCGGCGCATTCGGCGACGTAGCGGTTTTCGATCGGGAAGGGCGGCACGATCGTGGTCGGCACGAGCAGCAGATCGTAGGTCTGGAAGAACTCGACCGCGCGGGCGGTCATGCCGACGCGCTGCGCCTCGGCGCGCGCGAGCTGCTCGACCGTGAGCTTGAGGCCTTCCTCGATATTCCAGATCACCTCGGGCTTGAGCAGGTCGCGCTTGGTGCGCAGCAGATTGGCCTTGGTGATCGCGAAATCGAACGCGCGCAGCACGTGGAAGCATTCATGCGCCTCGCGCCAGTCCGGATGCGCCTCCTCGACGATGGCGCCGGCTTCCGTGAAACGTTCGGCGGCCTTGCGCGTGATCGCCTTCACTTCGGGATCGACCGGGGTGATGCCGAGATCGGGCGAGTAGGCGATGCGCTTCGGTTTCTTGCCCGCCTGGGCCGCCGACAGGAACGAGGTTGCGGGGGCCGGCAGTGATAGCGGATCGTCCGCATAGTCGCCGCTCATGGCGTCCAGAAGCAGCGCGAGATCCTCGACGTTGCGCGCCATCGGGCCGACGACGCCGAGATTGCGATCGATACCCGATTTAGGGGTATGTGCGACACGGCCGATGCTCGGCCGCATGCCGACGACGCCGCAGAAAGCCGCCGGGCTGCGCAGGCTGCCGCCCATGTCGGAGCCCTGGGCGAGCCAGGCCATGCCGGTCGCAAGCGCCACCGCCGCGCCGCCGGAAGAGCCCGCTGCCGATTTGGACGTATCCCAGGGATTGAGCGTGGCGCCGAACACTTCGTTGAAGGTGTTGGCGCCGGCGCCGAATTCCGGCGTGTTCGATTTGGCGTAGACGACTGCGCCATTGGCCTCGAGGTTCTCGACCATCAGGTCGGACTTCGCGGCGATGTTGTCCTTGAAGATCGGTGAGCCCTGCGTGTTCAGCACGCCGGCGACGTCGGTCAGGTCCTTGATCGGCACCGGCAGGCCTGCAAGCAGCCCGCGCGCCCCGGCCGGCTTCTGCATCAACGCCTTCGCATTGGCCCGCGCGCGATCGAAGCACAGCGTCGGCAGCGCGTTGACCTTGCCATCGACCTCAGCGATGCGCTTCTCCAGCACATCCAGCAGTTCGAGCGGCGAGACGTCGCCGGACCGCAGCTTGTCGACGACAGTGCAGGCGGTTTCGCGGATCAGGTCTTGAGACAACTATTTTACTCCTGTGTTCATTCCAAGTGCCGTCATTGCGAGCGTAGCGAAGCAATCCAGCCTGTCATCGCGGGCGCATTTCTGGATTGCTTCGCTGCGCTCGCAATGACGGGGATAGAGTTAACCCCAACCCGCGCTGATGCCGCCATCCACCGTGTAGATCACCCCTGACGTGTAGCCTGAACGGTCTGATGCCAAAAACGCCATGAGGTCGCCGATCTCGCGCGCATGCGCGGGGCGGCCGAGCGGCAGGCTCTTCTGGAATTCCCTGTAGCGGCTCTCGTCGCCGAACTGGTGCTTGGCCCGCGTCTTGAGCAGCGTGACGTGGCGGTCGGTGCCCACAGGGCCGGGATTGATGCCGACCACGCGGATGTTGTCGGCGAGGCTCTTGCCGCCGAGCGCGCGGGTGAACGCCATCAACGCGGCATTCCCGGCGCTGCCGCAGATGTAGTTCGCGTCGAACTTTTCACCGGCCGCGCCGATGTCGTTGACGATGACGCCGCCGCCCTTCGCCTTCATCTGCGCGTAGATCTGCCGCGTGAGGTCGATATAGCCGAACACTTTCAATTCCCAGGCGTGGCGCCAGGTCGCCTCGTCGATCTTGTCGATCGAGCCGCCGGGGATGTCGCCGGCATTGTTGACGAGGATGTCGATGTCGGCGGCTTCCTTGGCCAGCCGTGCGATGTCTTCGTTCTTGCGCAGGTCGACGATGCTCGTCGCGGCGTCGATCTGGTGAGCAGACCGCAGGCGATCCGCCAGCGCCTTGAGCTGATCGCCGCTGCGCGCGGCGAGCAGGAGATGCGCGCCTTCCTCGGCGAACGCCTCGGCGGCGGCGGCGCCGATGCCCTTGGACGCGCCTGTGATCAGGACGCGCTTGCCACGCAGATGCAGATCCATGGGGGCTACTCGCAGGTTGGGAACACGATGAAATCAGTAGGCGGTCGGCCGTGCCACGGTCAACATTGCAGTGCAGCGTTGCACTGCCCGCGACTTTGGTTCATTGCAGGGCGATCAAAAGACGGCGGCTGCCGGACCAACCAAGGACGTTCTCGATGAGCAAGAAACAATACCGGATCGCGGTCATTCCAGGCGACGGCATCGGCAAGGAAGTGATGCCCGAGGGCCTGCGCGTTTTGGAGGCAGCCGCGAAGAAACACGGCGTCTCCCTGCATTTCGACCATTTCGACTTCTCGTCCTGGGACTATTACGAGAAGCACGGCCAGATGATGCCGGATGACTGGAAGGAAAAGATCGGCAAGCACGACGCGATCTACTTCGGTGCCGTCGGCTGGCCGGCCAAGATTCCGGATCACGTCTCGCTGTGGGGCTCGCTGATCAAATTCCGCCGCGAGTTCGACCAGTACGTGAACCTGCGCCCGGTGCGGCTGATGCCGGGGGTGCCGTCGCCGCTGGCGAACCGCAAGCCCGGCGACATCGATTTCTGGGTGGTGCGCGAGAACACCGAAGGCGAATATTCCTCCGTCGGCGGCCGCATGTTCCCGGACACCGACCGTGAATTCGTCACCCAGCAGACGGTGATGACCCGCACCGGCGTCGACCGCATTCTGAAGTTCGCCTTCGAGCTCGCGCAGTCGCGGCCGAAGAAGCACCTGACCTCGGCGACCAAGTCGAACGGCATCTCCATCACTATGCCCTATTGGGACGAGCGTGTGGAGGCGATGGCCAAGAAATTCCCGGGCGTGAAGTGGGACAAGTACCACATCGACATCCTCACGGCGAACTTCGTGCTGCATCCGGACTGGTTCGACGTTGTCGTCGGCTCCAATCTGTTCGGTGACATCCTCTCCGACCTCGGCCCGGCCTGCACCGGCACCATCGGCATCGCGCCGTCAGGCAACATCAATCCCGAGGGCGATTTCCCGTCGGTGTTCGAGCCGGTGCACGGTTCGGCGCCTGACATCGCGGGGCAGGGCATCGCCAACCCGATCGGCGCAATCTGGTCGGGCGCGATGATGTTCGAGCATCTCGGGGAGAAGGAAGCCGGCCGATCGATCGTGGATGCGATCGAGCGCACGCTCGCCGAACGCACGCTGCGCACCCGGGATCTCGGTGGCAACGCCGACACCACGGCCTGCGGCAAGGCGGTTGCGGATATGGTGGATTAAGCCGAGCTGCTAACCGAGGTGTCGTCCCGGCGAAAGCCGGGACCCATTACCCCAGGGAGTAGTTGTGGCGCGAACCGGTAACTCCGGGTCTTCGCCAAACCACTTCCTGTGGTTGATGGGGTGGACGGCCCCCTACGGCATCAGTGTGCCAGAATGAGGTTGTTGCAAATCTCAGACAAG